>DASVDX010000053.1:0-45046 GCA_036380875.1 Acidimicrobiia bacterium | reverse complement strand
GCCTGCTTGTCGACCATGACCGTGTAGTCGCACATACCGGGGATGTAGGCGCCGCCCGCGGTCGAACTGCCGAAGACGATGGCGATGGTCGGGACACCCATGGCAGACATCTGGGTGAGGTTGCGGAACCACTTCCCGCCGGTGATGAACACCTCTGCCTGGTCGGGCAGGTCGGCGCCGCCAGACTCGACCAGGTTGATCAACGGCATTCGGTTCTCGCGGGCGATGTCCTGGGCTCGCAGTGTCTTCCGAAGGGAATAGCGGTTCAGCGATCCCGCTTGGGAAGTGGGATCGTTGGCCAGGATCACGCACTCCACGCCATTGACCACGCCGATGCCGGTGACCACGTTGGCGCCGAGCGGCTTCTCGCTGCCCCACGCCGCCAGCGTCGACAGCTCCAGGAAGGGCGAGTCGGGGTCGATCAGGAGCTCGATTCGCTCCCGGACCAGGAGCTTTCCACGCTCGCGGTGTCGCTGGACGTACTTCTCGCCTCCCCCTTGGCGGGCCTGTTCGAGCAACTGCTCGAACTCCTCGAGCTTCTCCAGCATCGCCGCCCGGTTGGCCCGGTATTCGTCGGACCGGGGGTCGACCTTGGTGCCGAGGACTTGCATGGCGGAGACGTTAGCGACGGACTTAGAGTCCGCCCCATGCTCCAGGACATCCTCGATCGTCTCCAGCCGCTCGTCGGGACCGAGATCGGCGTCAGCGACTGGTTCACCATCGACCAGGACCGGATCGACGCCTTCGCCGACGCCACCGAAGACCACCAGTGGATCCACGTCGACACCGAAAGGGCCGCCGCCGGGCCCTTCGGCTCGACCATCGCCCACGGCTTCCTCACCCTGTCGCTGACCGTGGCCCTCACCCAGAGCATCGAGCTCGACATGGGCGAGCCCAAGATGGGGATCAACTACGGCCTGGACAAGGTGCGGTTCACGGCTCCCGTGCCGGTCGGCAGCCGCATCCGCGCCCGCGTGCAGCTGATGGATGTCGCCGAGAAGGGAGACGGCATCCAGGTGAAGCGAAAGGTCACGATCGAGCGGGAAGGGGACGAGCGCCCGGCCATGGTGGCCGAGACCCTCTCCCTGTACTACTACTGAGCCCGGGTCAGGCCAGGCTTCGGCCTCCGCCGATCACGAGCACTTCGCCGGTGATGTAACCGGGGCGCACGAGCCACGCCACCAAGTCCGCAACTTCCGACGGCTCGCCCATCCGGCCCAGCGGGATGTTGTCGACCATCTTCTGGCGGATGTCCTCGGGGATGGCCATCGACATCTCGGTGGCGATCAAACCGGGGGCGATGGCGTTGACTCTCACGTCCGGGGCCAACTCCAGGGCGAGGGCCCGCGTCATGCCGACCACCCCGCCCTTCGACATCGAGTAGTTGAACTGGCCGAAGTTGCCGAGATAGGCACGAGAGGCGAGGTTGACGATCGACGAGCCGGGCCCGAGCCGGGGAATCAGCGCCCGGGTCAGCCGGTAGGCGGCTCCGAGGTTGACGTCGAGCACCGCCGCCACGTCGTCATCCTTCAGGTTCACGAGCCGGGCGTCGCGGGTGATGCCGGCGTTGTTGACGAGCGCCACGAGGGGCAACCCGGTCCGCTCGACCGCTTCGTCCACCGTGTCGGGTCCATCCGCAGACGTCAGGTCGACCTGCACCGGCTCGAATGTCGTGGCGGCGAGACCGTCGCCGATGTCCACGCCGATCACGGTGTAGCCCTCGGACTGGAGGCGCTCGCCGATCGCCCGGCCGATCCCCCGGGCGGCACCGGTGACCACGACCGCTCCGCTCACGGGAGTGCCTTTCCGATGTGAGACGGGTCCAGCCGCACGATCTCTCCCGTCGGGCCGTCGGGGTCACTGAGGTGCTCGACCCACCGTTCCACTACGGCGGGGTCGGTGTCGTCGCCCACCGCCACCACGTTGACGGGGACACGGGAGCGAGTGAGCTCGACAGCCGCCGTGCGCGCGGCCGAGAGGAGGCCCGTGGCGACCATCGCCGAGGGCGCTCCTCGTCGTCCGAGGAGGTCGTCGCCGTGGACCACGTAGACGATCGGGCGTTCCTCGCGGGCGGCCGCCTGGCTCACGGTGAACGCCTCCAGCAGCCGGCTCCGCGCTGCCTCCCAATCCTGCACGCCCTCGGTGGCATAGAAGACCGCCGTTTCCATGCCCGTCACGATATGACGACCGCCCCCTCGGCGGCGAGTCGGTCGACCTCGGCCGGAGGGGCCCCCAGTTCCTCCAGGACTTCGCGGGTGTGCTGACCCAACGCAGGTGGCGCCGTTTCGGCCCGGGCTGCGGTGCCGTCGACGCGCATGGGTGATCCGATGCCCTTCACCTTCCCTATCTTCGGGTGGTCCCACTCGGCGACCATCTCGTTGTGGGCGATCTGGGGATCGGCCTCCACGCCGGCGAAGTCGAGCACCCTGCCCACGGGTAGTCCGGCGGCGTCGAGTCGCTCCACCCACGCCTCGGTGGTGTCGGTGGTGAAGATGGCAGTCAGGGCCTCGATCAACTCGTTCCTGCCCTCCATTCGGTCGGCGTTGGTGGGGTATCGCTCGGAAAGGTCGGGCCGTCCCAACTCCTCACACAGGATGGCGAAATGTCGGTCGGAGACGATGGCGAGCGCCATGTGGCCGTCGGCGGTGGGGAAGATCTGGTTAGGAGCGAGAAAAGGCGAGGCGGTGCCCGTGCGTTCCGGCTGGCGGCCGCTGGCGAAGTACAGGACCCACCATCCGGACTGGACGGCGAGCAGGCCGTCTCGGAGGGAGACGTCGACCCTGCGACCCCGGCCCTCCCGCTCCCGCTCGAACAGGGCCGCACAGATGGCCAAGGCGGCATTGGTGGCTGCGACGTAGTCGCCGATGGTGGTGGCGGTCTTCTGCGGCGGGTCGTCGGGATGGCCGGTGATCGACACCATCCCCGACTCTGCCTGGAAGATCACGTCGATCCCGGCCCTGTCGGCGTAGGGGCCATCCGGTCCGAAAGCCGACACCACGGCATACACCACCTTCGGGTTCATCTCTCGCACGCGATCCTCCCCGTAGCCCATGCGCTCCATCGCCCCCCGGCGCAGGTTGTGGAGGACGACGTCGGCTCCTCCCACCAGTCGGTCCAGCCAAGAGCGCGCTGCGGGGTGCTTCGGGTCGAGGGCGATGGACCGCTTGCCGCGGTTGACCGCCAAGAAGAAGGCGGACTCGCCGTCCAGGTAGGGCCCGAACCCGCGGGCGAGGTCGCCGGCGGGCGTTTCCACCTTGACCACGTCGGCGCCCAAGTCGGCGAGCAGCATCCCGGCGTAAGGGCCGGCCACGAGGTTGGCGAATTCGACTACCCGGATGCCGGTGAGTGGTCCCCGGCTCATACCGCCTCTATGACGGCGGCGATCCCCTGGCCCACGCCGATGCACATGGTGGCGAGGCCGTATCTCCCTCCTCGGCGGCGCAGTTCGTGGACGAGGGTCGTGAGGATGCGTGCACCGGAGGCCCCGAGTGGATGACCCAGAGCGATGGCGCCCCCGTTGACGTTCACCCGCTCCGGGTCCAGGCCCAGGTCGGTGATCACGGCCAGCGACTGGGCGGCGAACGCCTCGTTCAGTTCGACGAGGTCGAGGTCGTCCACGCCGATACCCGCCCGCTCGAGTGCCAAGCGGGTGGCCGGGACGGGCCCGATTCCCATGATGTCGGGGTGGACGCCGGCGGCGGCCGACGAGACGATCCGGGCGAGAGGCTGGAGGCCATGTCGCTCCAAACCGGCTTCGGTGGCGATCAGCACGGCCGCGGCCCCGTCGTTCATCTGCGACGAATTCCCTGCCGTCACCGTCCCGCCCTCGCGGAACACAGGGCCCAGGCGAGCCAGCGCCTCCATGGACGTGTCGGGACGCGGGCCCTCGTCGGCCTCGATGGTGACCGTCGTCCGCTTGCGGTGATCCGCCGGAGCCTCGATCGGGACGATCTCGTCCTTGAATCGGCCGGCCTGGGCGGCCGCCACCGCCTTCTCGTGCGACCGTAGGGCGAAAGCGTCCTGCTCCTCCCGGGAGATCCTCCAGCGTTCCGCCACCTCCTCGGCGGTTTCGCCCATCGCCAGACATCCGTGGAGCTTCCGCATCCGAGGGTTGACGAACCGCCAGCCGAGGGTGGTGTCGTAGACCTCCGGTGCTCCCGTGGCGAAGGCACGGTCGGGTTTTTTGATCACATACGGCGCCCGGCTCATGGACTCCGAACCGCCGCCGATCATGACCTCGCCCCAGCCCGCCTGGAGGGCGTGGGCGGCCGACACTACGGCTTGCAGCCCTGAACCGCACAGGCGGTTGACGGTGACCCCAGGCACAGTGTCGGGAAGGCCCGCCAAGAGCGACGCCATCCGGCCCACGTTGCGGTTGTCCTCACCGGCCTGATTGGCCGCTCCCCACACGACGTCGGCGATGGCCGTTGGGTCGAGTGACGGGTTGCGTTCGAGGAGGCCGGAGATGGCGTGGGCGGCGAGGTCGTCGGGGCGGACGTGGGCCAAAACCCCTCCCAGTTTGCCGACCGGAGTGCGACAGGCGTCGGCGATGAAGATGTCCATAGCCCACATCTTCCCACCGAAGCGCCGCCTCGGCACGGAGGCGCCGCCGTTCATAGGACCGGAGGATCAATTCGCGCTCAACCGAAAGCCGTCAGCGACCGATAGTCCGTCATCAGGCGCGAGGTGGAGTACATGAATCTGACAGGGACACTTTCTGACTGGACGGTTGCGGACCTCCTCAACGTCATGAAGGTGACCGGCAAGACCGCCACCCTTCACATCAAGGGTCGGACGGCCGGGACCATCCATTTCGTGGAAGGTCGTGTCGTAGGGGCAGAGCTCGATGGGCGGCCCATCGCAGGAGATTCACGTGCCGACGCCGCCGACAACCTGCTCGTACTGTGGAGCCTCGAAGAGGGGACCTTCGAAGTCGTCGACTTCGCAGGGTCTGAAGAGGCAGGCTGGGACGTCGAGAGCGTCCTCTCCGACATGGAAGCTCTCCGGTCGCTCGAGTCCGAACTGGTCGAAGCCGGCCTCGCCGACGGCCACCTGATGCTCAAGGAGCAGATCGAGAGCGGTGTCACCATCGACCCCTCCGACTGGTGGGCGCTGTCCTCGCTCGTCTCGGCGCTCTCCTTCCGCCAACTCGAGGAGGTGTTCGGCCGGGGACGCGCCATCCGCTTGCTCCACACTCTGTATCGCCTGGGTGTGATCGACAAGGTCGACATGCCCACCGACGAGCCGGCAACGGTTCCCACCGATCCCCCGGCGGTGGATCTGGCCGCCCTCGCCGAGGACGAGGGTGCCCAGTTCGAGGGTCCCACCGCCGACCGCGACGACGAGTCGTGGCTCGATGAGATCGCCGCCGCGGCCGAGGCGCCGGCCTCTGAGAGCAACGACGACTCCGGCGCGGGATCGCGCCGTGTGCTCGGGGTCGCCGCCCCGGCTTCCACGGTGCTCACCGGGTCAGTCCTCGACGAGATGCGTCGCCTGCGCGTTCGTCCCGCCACCGACTGACCTGCTCACTGCGGAATGCCACCCGGGGGACCGGTATCGTTTCCCGGGTGGCAGACCCAGCCTGGCACCGTCCCCTCTTCGTCGGCATCGCCGGCGGCTCTGGTTCCGGCAAGACGACCATCGCCGATGCGGTGGCCGACGCGTTGCCGGAGGTGGCGCTACTCCAGCACGACGCCTACTACCGGGACCGCACAGACCTCGACTTCGCCGAGCGGTCGCGCCTGAACTACGACCATCCCGACTCGCTCGAGACGGAACTGCTCATCGAGCACCTCGACCTGCTGTCGAAAGGGGTGCCCGTCGAACGGCCGGTGTACGACTTCTCCCTGCACCTGCGATCCAAAGACGTCGTTCGCGTGGAGCCCGCCCGCATCATCGTCGTGGAGGGGATCCTGGTTCTCGCCGACAAGGACCTCCGTGACCGCCTCGACCTGAAGATCTACGTGGACACCGACCCCGACCTGCGTCTCGCTCGCCGTCTCGAGCGCGATATCCACGAGCGGGGGAGGACCGTGGAGTCGGTGCTCGACCAGTACTTCGAGACGGTTCGGCCGATGCACCTCGAGTTCGTCGAGCCCTCCAAGCGGTACGCCGACTTGATCATCCCCGAGGGCTACAACGACCGGGCCGTGCTCACCGTCGTCGAGATGCTGCGCGCCCGGCTGGCGGAGATGCGCCAGCTCGCCCCTTCCTGACCGGGCGTTTCCGGCCCCGGCCATATACTCACCTCATGCTCCAACCGGCCCGGCCCACCGTTGCCATCCTCGGCGCAGGAGCGATGGGAGAAGCCCTGCTCCGCGGCCTCCGCGCGGCCGGATGGACCCCCGACGAGGTGTCCGTCGCCGCCCGTCGCCCCGAGCGAGCGGCCGCCGTCGAAGCGGCCACGGGCCAGCCGGTCCTGCTGGATCCCGTCGAGGCGGTGGCCGACCGCTCGGTGGTGGTCGTCGCCACCAAGCCCCGGGACGTGGTCGCCCTCCTCGACCAGGTCGACAAGGCGATCCGCCCGCCGCAGATCCTGTTGTCGGTGGCGGCCGGCGTTCCCATCCGGGTGTTCGAGGAGCGTCTCCCGGGAGTGGCTGTGATCCGCGCCATGCCCAACACACCGGCGCTCGTCGGAGAAGGCGTCACGGGCATCGCCGCCGGCACCCACGCCGACGACGAGGCCATGGAGGCGGCCAGCACGGTGCTCGGGGCCGTGGGCGTGGTACGGCGAATGGAGGAAGCCCATCTGGACGCGGTGACAGCCGTTTCGGGGACCGGGCCCGCCTATGTGTTCCTCCTCGCCGAGGCTCTCACTGAAGCCGCCATCCGGGAAGGGATACCGAGGGACGTCGCCGAAGTCCTGGTCCACCAGACCGTTCGTGGGGCGGGCCATCTCCTGACGGAGACAGGCCTCGGGCCCTCGGACCTACGCGCCCAGGTCACTTCACCGGGGGGCACCACCGCCGCCGCCATGCACGTGCTCGAAGAACGCGGCTTCCGGGCCCTGGTCGAGGACGCCGTGCAGGCGGCCGCCGAACGCGCCCGGCAACTGGGCGAGCAGGCGGGGTGAGCGCATTCACCCGGGTCGTGGCCGCCGCCACGGCCGCGGCCCCCGTCGAACGGATGATCACCCGCACGCGGGCGGGGCGCGCCCTGGCTGCACGATTCGTCGCCGGCGACACGCTGCAGGACGGCATCGAGTGCGCCGAGCGGCTCAGCCGCCAGCGGTTCCTCACCTCGCTAGACCTGTTGGGCGAGGAGGTCCATGACCGCGAAGGGGCGCGGCGGGCCACCGATGAATACGTCGAGGCGCTGAAGGCGATCGCCTCCCGGGACCTGGCGGCCAACATTTCTATAAAGCTCACCCAGTTGGGGCTCGCCATCGAAGAGGAGATGGCGGCGGCGGCGGTCGACCGACTCGCCCGGGCGGCAGCGGAAGCGAGCACCACGGTCACCATCGACATGGAAGGTTCGGCCTACACCGAAGCCACCATCCGCATCTACGAGAACGCCCAGCGCCAGCACGGCAACATGGGCATCGCGCTGCAGGCGGCCCTCCATCGCACTCCCGACGACCTGGAGCGCCTGATCCCGCTCGGGGGCCACATACGCCTGGTTAAGGGCGCCTACGTGGAGCCGCCGTCGGTGGCGCTGCAGACAGACCGCGAGATCGTTGCCGCCTACGTGCGCCTCCTGACGATCCTCATGGCCGCTCCCGACGTGCGTCCCGCGATAGCCACCCACGACCCCACATTGATCCAGGTCACGTTGGACCTCGCGCGCAAGCGGCGGGAGCCTTTCGAGTTCCAGATGCTCTACGGCATCAGAACCGACGAGCAGCGGAGGCTTTCGCTGATGGGACACGACATGCGGGTGTACATCCCGTTCGGCTCCGCGTGGTACCCCTATCTCACGCGTCGACTGGCCGAGCGTCCCGCCAACCTCATGTTCTTCCTGCGGGCGCTCGTCGGGCGCAGATAGCCCCCGGGCTGTCGGCTACGGCCACAACTATGCTGCGCTCAACACACGAGAAAGCGGGAGCCGCCCATGCTCAAGAGAATTTGGGGATACATCAAGCAACTCTTCAGGGGATTCGCCGAGTCTGCCATGGACCCGGAGGTGGAGATCGAGCAGGCCATCTCAGAGGCGCGCGCCGCCGATCAGCGGCTCCGGAACCAGGCTGCGAAGGTGATCGCCCACCGGACACAGCTGGAGGCGAAGATCGAGAGGGCCGCTTCCGAGCTCGGCGAGGCGCGGGAGATGGCAAAGCAGGCTCTGCTCAAAGCAGAGGAGGCCAAAAACAACGGCGACACGGCCGCCTTCGAGAAGTGGACCACGGCGGCCCAGTCCCTGGCTCTGAAGATCCAGGCCGCCGAATCGAACGTCAACGGCCTGAAAGAGCAGTACGAGATCGCCCTCCAGCAGTCGGAGGACGCCAAGTCCGCAGTGCAGCAGAACGCCATGCGCCTCCAGGAGCTCACCGCCAAGCGGATGCAGCTCCTCGGCAAGCTGGAGCAGGCCCGCATGCAGGAGGCGATCAACTCGGCGATGGAGACGATGACGGCCTCGTTGGAGCGGGAAGCGCCCTCCCTGTCGAAGGTCGAGGAGAAGATCGAGGAGCGCCTGGCCGGGGCAAAGGCGCACTCCGAGCTGCGTGAGGTGACCCCCGAGGGCGCCGAGCAGGAGTTGAAGGAAGCCGTCTCACTGGCGCAGGCCGACGCCAAGCTAGAAGAGCTGCGCCAGGAGCTGGGTCTGAGCTGAGCGACACCAAGGCCGACCTGCGCGAGGAAGCCTGGGCGCGCCTGCGGGCGGCTGGCGCGGCCCGGTTCCCGGGGGTCGAGGGTCGCATCCCCAACTTCGTGGGGGCCGAGGCTGCGGCCGCCCGCCTCGCTGACGAAACCGTGTGGCGGGAGGCCTCGGTCCTCAAGTGCAATCCCGACTCTCCCCAACTCCCCGTCCGCAAGCGGGCGTTGGAGGAGGGCAAGGTCATCTACATGGCCGTGCCCAAGCTCGCCGATCCCCGGCCCTTCTGGCGGCTGGACCCCGAGCGTCTCGACGTTTCCCCGCATCGGGCGGCATCCATCAAGGGCGCCTCTACTCACGGAGAGCCGGTCGCCCTCGAGGAGATGGAACCCATCGACCTCGTCGTGTGCGGTTCGGTGGCGGTGGACCGGGTAGGCGCCCGCCTCGGAAAAGGTGGCGGGTACTCCGACCTCGAATTCGCCCTCGCCGTCGAGGCTGGGCTCATAGGACCGGACACAGTCGTCGCCACGACCGTCCATCCCTCTCAGATCACCACGCCCGGGGTCATCCCCGTCACCGACCACGATTTCCCCCTCGACCTCATCGTCACCCCCGAGGAGGTGGTCTACACCCACACGTCGATTCCTCGCCCGGAGGGGATCATCGACGCCCACCTCGAACCCGAGAAGCGCCAAGCCATCCCGGTCCTCGCCGACCGCTAGGGCCGTTCATCCGCGGCGGTTCTCCGGGGGCCTACACTGCGCCGCCGATGGCCTTGACCGACGCTGAGGACCGGCTGGAAACCGCTGAGGCGCCGCGGCGGCGCCTGCCGACCGCGGCCAACATCCTGGGGGCGGCGGGTGTGTTCGTCGCCGCCAGCGTCCTGCTCCTCTGGTTCGCCGGGTCGCTACCCGACCATCCCGTGTTCGAGGTGGGCCGGGTGGTCTTCGGCAACATCCCCCAGCCCCTGATCGCCGTCTTCTACGTCGCCGTCGCCGCCGGGCTGTGGCTGTCGATCCACCTGTTCGAGCTCCGGGCCCACAATTGGCAGCGGGGCAAGCCGGACCGCCGCACCGGCAAGTGGATGGAGCGGATCAAGCGGCTCGACGCCGGGCTCCGGATGAAGACCCTGCTCAGGGACCGTGCCGCCGGGCTGATGCACGCCATGATCTACTACGGCTTCCTGATCCTCTTCGCCGGCACCGTGACACTCGAAATCGACCATCTCCTCCCGGCGAACCTGAAGTTCCTCCACGGCGGCTTCTACCAGGGCTACTCGTTCGTCCTCGACCTCGCCGGCGTCGTCTACCTCGGCGGCCTGGCGTGGGCGGTGTGGCGGCGGTACGTCACACCGCCGTGGCGCATCCGCTCGAAGACCAAGCCGGAGGACGGCTGGATCCTCGGCACGCTCTCCCTGATCGGAATCACCGGCTTCACCACCGAGGCGGCGCGCATCGCCCTCGTCGCCCGGCCCGCCTTCGAGGTGTGGTCGTTCATCGGGCTGCCGCTCTCATACCTGGTGCCGTCCGGCTCAGAGGAGATCGTCCATCGGGCGTCGTGGGTGATCCACGCCGCCGCATTCGTCGCCTTCCTCGTTGTGCTCCCGACCACCAAGCTCAGGCACATGTTCACTTCGCCTGCCAACCTCTTCCTCCAGCCCCGGGAGCGGCCCAAGGGGGCGATGCGGGAGATGCCCAACCTGATGGAGGTCGAGGACATCGACACCATCGGCGCATCCGTCGTCGAAGACCTCACCTGGAAACAGATCTTCGACACCGACGCCTGCACGATCTGTGGCCGATGCACCTCGGTGTGCCCCGCCAATCTCACCGGCAAGCCCCTCGACCCCCGCGAGATGGTCCTGAAGACCGGCGAGGTCGCGGCGATCAGTGCCGGGGTGTCGCCGCCCGTGTCGCTCGACGAGCGGATCACGATCGAGGGCTCCGAACTGTTCTCCCGCGTCCAGCCGGTCGAGGCGTGGTCGTGCACCACCTGTAAGGCGTGCGACGAGATCTGCCCGGTCGGCATCGAGATCCTGGATCGGATCCTCGATATGCGCCGCTACCTGACCCTCATGGAGTCGGACTTCCCCACCGAGCTCGGCAAAGCCTTCGTGGCGATGGAGAACCAGGGCAACCCGTGGGGGATCGGCCAGGAACAGCGCGCCAACTGGACCGAGGAACTGGACTTCGAGGTGCCGGTGCTGGGCGAAGGCGAAGTCCTCCAGGCCGAGTATCTGTGGTTCGTGGGGTGCGCGGGCTCGTTCGACGACCGCAACACAGCGGTGTCGGTGGCCCTGGCTCGCCTCCTCCACCGAGCCGGGATCTCGTTCGCCATCCTCGGCCCCCGGGAGCTGTGCAACGGCGACCCGGCGAGGCGAGCGGGCAACGAGTATGTCTTCCAGCAGCTCGCCCTCCAGAACATCGAGACCTTCGAGCAGCTGGGGGTGAAGAAGATCATCACCCAATGCCCTCACTGTTTCAACACGCTGGCCAACGAGTACCCACAGTTCGGCGGCGAGTACGAAGTCGTCCACCACACCCAGCTCCTCGCCGAGCTCCTGCGCCAAGGCCGGCTGGACTCGGGCAAGGGCGCCGGGCCGCGTCGACGGGTCACCTATCACGACCCCTGCTATCTGGGCCGGCACAACGACATCTACCTCGCCCCCCGGGAGGTGGCGGCCGCCACCGGCGACGTCGAGATGGTGGAGATGCGTCGGCACGGGACGCGGGCCCTGTGCTGTGGCGCCGGCGGTGCCCGCTTCTGGATGGAGGAGCACATCGGCAAGAAGGTCAACATCGAGCGTGCCGAGGAGGCGCTCGAAACCGGTGCCGCCGAGGTGGCGGTCTCCTGCCCCTATTGCTACGTCATGATCGACGACGGCGTGAAGGAACTCGGCCGAGACGACGTCGTCGTCCGGGATCTGGCGATGATGCTCGACGACGTCCAGCCGCAAAACGAGTAGGACCTTCGGCCCACCCGCGAGGGGTGGCGTTTTCCAGATCGAAGCTACGCTGTCCGGCGGGCAATCGAGTGGGAGACTATCCGAAAGTGGGCAAGGGACGCTGTAGCGGCAGCCACGAGTTCGCCGTGAAGAAACTCGGTGCCGGCCTGGCACGACTGGAATGCCGCCGGTGCGACACCGTGATCATCGATCTGGACGCCACCGACGACGACAACCGTACCGTCACCGCTCCGGGTCTGTTCCGACCGAAGAAGCCAACGATTTTCTCGGTGTTGGCGGAAGAGAAGCGCGAGGCGCAAGAAGCCGGCGAAGAGCGCGATCCGTCCACCAGCGGGCCGCGCTACGCCTTCGGAGGCACGGTCCGGAGACGCTGAGGTACTGCCCGGTTGTCCGATCCGCCGTCGGCGCCGGTACCGTTTCGACCGATGAGGATCGGATACCAGGGCGAGGCCTACTCGTATTCCGACCGGGCGAGCCGGGAGTTGTACCCGGAGCACGAACGGATCGGGTTCCCTAGCTTCGTCGCGGCCTTCGAGGCGCTGGCCGCCAAGGACGTGGATCGCCTCGTCGTGCCGATCGAGAACTCGACGACCGGAAGCGTCTTGCCCGTCCTCGACCGATTGGCCACCGGCGACAACCGGATAATCGCCGAGCATCTCGTCGAGGTGCGCCATGCCCTCCTCGGCATTCCCGGCACGGCGATGGAACAGATAAAGCGGGTTCTGTCGCATCCGGAAGCACTGGGCCAAGCCGAGTCGATCATCACCCATTGGGGGTGGGAGCCGGTCCCGGTCCACGACACAGCCGGAGCGGTGCGGCAGGTGGCCGAAGCCGGCCAGGTCACCGACGCCGCTTTGGCCCCGGCCGAGGCCGCCGCCCCTCACGAACTGGCGATCCTCATGACCGACGTGATCGATCGTGACCACAACACCACGAGGTTCGTGGTGCTCGCCGAGGGAGAGCAGCCGATCCCCGAGGACGCCGACAAGAGCACGGTGCTGTTCAGCACGGCCCACACTCCCGGAGCGCTGGCGATCGCCCTCACCGAGCTCGGTCTGCGGGGCGCCAACCTCACCCGGATCGAGTCCCGGCCTTCCGAGGAGGCCTGGCGATACCGGTTCTTCGTGGATCTCACGCACCCACCCGGGCCGGAAGGCCTCGCTTCGATATTCGAACCACCGCTTTCGACCATCAACGACCTGCGATTCTTGGGTACCTATCGTGCCGCCCGAGGTCCTGATGACGACTGAGACTCCCGTTCGAGACCCCGACATAGAGCAGGGTGAACGCATCGACGGCGTCTGGAAGGTCGTGGTGTGGGACGACCCGGTGAACACGATGGACTACGTCGTCTACGTGTTCCGGAAGCTGTTCGGCTACGACGAGGTCAAGGCGACCAAGCTGATGCTCCAGGTCCACAACGAGGGCCGGTCCATCGTCGCCGACGGTCCGCGGGAGAAGGCCGAGCACGATGCCTACCGCCTCCACCACCACGGCCTCTGGGCCACGATCGAGCAGTAGATGGCGGATCCTTTTCGGCTCGTGGCGGACGGGCTCGAGGTGAGCCTGGCGCCTGAGGAGGTCGTCTTCTTCGGCGACCTGCTCCGCCTCCTCGGTGGCCTCGGAGGGCCGGACGAGGACCCGGGTGCTGCCCGCCTCGACCCACCCGTCTACCTCGGCGACCCGGAAGCGGATGCCGAATGGAAGCGGTTCGCAGGAGCCGAGTTGTCGGCCGCCCGTTCGGCCGACCGCAGTTCGCTCCAGACCGTGCTGGACGCCCTCTCAGATGCCCACGCCCGGGGTCAGTCGGCCGTCGTGGTGTCGCTCGAGGAGGCCAACGCCATGCTGAGGGTGGTGAACGACGCCCGTCTGGTGCTCGGGGCGCGCTGGGGCATCGACAGCCCCGAGGACTACGACCGCCTTCGCCCTGAATCGTCCGAGATCTTGGACTACCTGGGGTGGTTCGTCTCCCACCTGGCGATCACGCTGTCGGGTGCCATCGACTCCTGATCACCGCACCTGGGCGTCTTCGCCGCCGGTCGCGGGCAGAAGTGGAGAAAAAGATTCGCAGAATCCGACGCCGTTCGTTGGCGAGTGATAGCTTCGGGGCCAGACACCTAGCAGAGGAGGTCCGCTTGAAGATCGCGATGACGATCAATGGTCGGGAGGTGTCGGCAGATGTGGAGCCGAGAACTCTCCTGGTGCATTTCTTGAGAGAAGACCAGGGATTGACCGGGACCCACATCGGCTGTGAGACGAGCTACTGCGGGGCCTGTACGGTGCTCGTCGACGGGAAAACCGTGAAGTCCTGCACGATGTTCGCCGTGCAAGCCGACGGGGCCTCCATCACCACCGTGGAGGGTCTCGCTGAGAACGGTCAACTCCACCCCGTGCAGGAGGGGTTCTGGGAGCGCCATGGTCTCCAGTGCGGCTACTGCACGCCGGGCATGATCATGTCGGCTGTCGGGCTCCTCGAGTCGAATCAGTCGCCCTCGGAGGACGAGATCCGCCACGCCATCGAAGGCAACCTGTGCCGTTGCACCGGTTACCACAACATCGTCCGGGCGATCGAGTACGCCGCGGCGAAGATGCGGGGCGAGGAACCGCCGCCGCCGGACTGGGAAGAGGAGGAGGTGTCGGTATGACGACCACGACGAGCGTTCTCGGTGGCGTCGTCCGCCGGCGGGAGGATCCGGCCCTCGTCCAAGGCCGGGGCCGGTACGTCGACGACATCAAGTTGCCGGGCACCCTGCATGCCGCTTTCGTGCGCAGCCCGTACGCCCGGGCGCGTATCACCTCGATCGACGCATCGCCGGCGCTGGCGATGGAAGGTGTCCACGCCGTCTACACGGCCGAAGACGTCCGCCATCTCGGGCCGTTGCTCGCCCAGGCGCCGGTCGGCAAACTCCGCCCCCTGCTCGCCGACGGCACGGTCAACCATGCCGGCGAGGCGGTGGCGATGATCGTCGCCGAGTCGAGGTATCTGGCTCAGGACGCCGTTGACGCCGTAGTCGTCGACTACGAACCGCTCGAGGCGGTCGTCGATTTGAAGGACGCGGCCTCGAACCGCATCAAGATCCACGACGAGCTCGACTCGAACATCCTCGTCACCTGGGAGGCCGGGCCCTGGGGCAACGAAGAGGGCATCGCCGAGACGAAGCAGAAGATCGCCGAGGCGAAGCGGCGCGACGACGTCGTGGTGGTCAGTCTGGACATGATCAACCAGCGGCTGATCCCCACCGCCATCGAGCCCCGCGCCGTGCTGGCCCACTGGATGCCCGGATACGAGCGCTTCGAGGTGTATTCGTCCACCCAGGTCCCCCACGCCTTGGCCGGGGCGATCGCCAAGACGTTCGGCCTGGCGGCCAACTCGGTGCGGGTCGTCGCCCCCGAGGTGGGCGGAGGCTTCGGTGCCAAGCTCAACGTCTACAACGACGAGATCCTGGTGTCCTTCGCTGCGAAGGAACTGGGCCGCCCCGTGAAGTACACGGAGACCCGACGTGAGTCCCCCAACAGCACCATCCAGGGCCGGGGATGGGTCGGCACCGCCACGATCGTCGGCACCCGCGACGGCGAGGTGCTCGGCTACGAGATCGAGGCGCTGTGCGACATGGGCGCCTACAGCCAGAACTTCACCGTCGCCATCCCGTTCCTGGGTGTGTTCGTCGGGTCGGGGCAATACAAGTTCCCGTCGTACATGAAGCTCGACTGCGTGGTCACCAACACCATGACCACGGACGCCTATCGCGGGGCGGGTCGTCCCGAGGCGATCTACTACCTCGAGCGCATCCTCGATGAGTATGCCGCCACGATCGGGATGGACCCCGCCGACGTGCGGCGGAAGAACTACATCCCCGCCGACGAGTTCCCCGGGGCGATGGCGCCGGTCGGGTTCGCCATGGACACGGGCGACTACGAGAAGAACCTCCAGGCGGCCCTCACCCACTTCGGTTGGGAGCAACTCAAGGAAGAGCGTGACAACGCCCGCGCCGAAGGCCGCTACGTCGGCCTGGGCCTCGCTTCGTACGTGGAGGTGTGCGGCTTCGGGCCCTCGGCCCTGGTCGATCTCGGCTTCTCCTGGAGCGAATACGGGCTCCCGTCGGCGTTCAACGGCTCGGGCCTCGTCCGAGTGAACCCCGACGGCAGCGTCACCGTGATCATCGGGACCGGTCCCACCGGACAGGGTCACCAGACCACCTGGGCGCAACTCGTGTCCCGGGAGCTGGGCATCCCCGTGGACCGGATCCGTGTCTCCCACGGCGACACGGCGGAGTCGCCGATGGGCATCGGCACGTTCGGCTCGCGGTCGGCGGCCGTCGATGGCGCCGCCACCTACGAGGCGGCTCAAAAGGTCAGGGAGAAGGCGGCCCGTATCGCCGCTCATCTCCTGGAGGCGGCCGAGGAGGACATCCGCTTCGACGACGGCGGAGCCCACGTCGCTGGATCACCCGACCGGTCGATCTCTTGGGAGGAGCTCGCCAAGGTCGCCTACCAGCCCCATCTGCTGCCCGAAGGGCTGAGCGGAGGGTTGGAGGCGCATTCGGTGTTCAGCCCCGCCAACGCCACCTGGCCGTTCGGGACGCACATCGCCATGGTGGAGGTCGATCCCGATACCGGCGACGTCGAGATCCTCCGCTACATGGCGATGGACGACTGCGGAAACGTCATCAACCCGATGATCGTCAACGGTCAGATCCACGGAGGTCTCGCCCAGGGAATCGGTCAGGCGCTGTTCGAGGACGCCGTCTACGACTCCGACGGCAACCTCCTGACCGGGTCGCTGGTCGACTACCCGCTGCCCACCGCCGCCGACCTCCCCAACTTCGAGCTGCGGAGGACGGTCACGCCGAGCGACGTCAACCCGCTCGGTGTGAAGGGCATCGGTGAGGCGGGCACCATCGGTTCGGCCCAGACGATCGTCAATGCGGTCGTCGATGCGCTGCGTCCGCTCGGTGTGAAGCACATCGACATGCCGCTGCGGCCGAAGCGGGTGTGGCAGGCGATCCAGGACGCTCAGAGCGGGAGGAATGGCTGATGTATCCACGGCAGTTCGAGTACGTGGCCGCTACCAGCCTCGATGAGGCGGTGTCGGCCCTCTCCGGAGCGGAGTTCGCCAAGGTGATGTCGGGAGGCATGAGCCTCATCCCGATGATGAAACTCCGCCTCCTGTCGCCGGATGTGGTGGTGGACATCGGCCGGGTCCCCGGCCTGGACCAGATCACGGACGCCGGTGACTACATCTCGATCGGTGCGCTGGTGCGTCACTCCCAGACCGCCTCTGCCGCTGACCTGCCTCGGGCGTTGGTGGATGCCGCATCCTGGACCGGGGACGTCCAGGTACGCAACCGGGGCACGACCTGTGGCTCGGTGGCTCACGCCGACATCGCCGCCGACCAGCCGGCCGCGGTACTGGCGCTGGGGGCGACGATGGTGGCCCAGGGCCCGAATGGGACCCGGGAGATATCGGCCGACGACTTCTTCGTCGACACGATGACCTCGGCGTTGCAGCCGGACGAGATCCTCACCGAGATCCGGATCCCGAAGGTGGGCGGGGCCACCGCCTACGACAAGCTGGGTCGCCGCGGCGGCCACACCGACTACGCGGTGGCCGGAGCCGCCGCCTGGGTCCAAAAGGACAACGGCACGGTGACGGGGTGTCGGGTGGCGCTGACCGGTGTCGGCACGAAACCGATCCTGGCTCATGGTGTTGCCGAAGCACTGGTCGGCACCGACGGATCCGAGCAGGCGGTGAAGGAGGCGGCCGAGCGGGCCACCGAGGGCGTGACGGTGCTCGAGGACCTCTACGGGTCCGAGGAGTACAAGGCGCACCTCGCCAAGGTGTACACCCGCCGCGCCCTGACCCAAGCTCTCGCCCAGCTGTAAGGGCTTTTTATGACCGAAACGGGGCGGAAAACGCCCCGTTTCGGTCAAGAGAACGCGGAGTCGCGAACCAGCCGAGCGCGCGCCCGGCGGATTCGCTCCACCACGGCATCGGGTTCGCTCCAGATCTCGTAGTCCCACACGACCACCACCGTGTAGCCCGCCGCCTCCAGCCGGGCAATCCGGGCGGCGTCGGCCCGGCGATGCACCCACGACGTGTGATAGCGCTCACTGTGGATCTCGACGATCAACCGGACCTCGATGTCGACGTAGTCCACCCTCCCGATCCACGACGGCGCATAGATGTCGACCTGGCGACGCAGCGTGGTGATCCCGCCTCGGTCGGTGATGAACTCGAACCGGCGCTCGTTGTTGCTTTGAGGCAGGGGTTGTCCGTCATCTCGGGCCTCCAGCAGTTGACGAAAGCGCACCAGCCCGTTGCGGCCTTGCCTGGACATGCGTTGCTCGAACTCCCAAGCCTCCTCGACCGTGAGGAGGCGGGTAGCGAGAAAGTGGTCGAGGACCTGGCCACCCTTGACCGTCCCCTCGCTGCCGCACACGAGTAGCGTCGTCATCGCCGGGCCGGTGACGGGGATGTCATAGAGGTACGTGCGCTGGTCGTCGGGGATCCGGGTCAGATGGTGGATCTTCACGGCCGCCGGATCTCGTCGGCGCAGGATGCGGGTCACGGACACGTGCACGGGCTCGGGCGGTATCCGGTCGACTCCCCACAAAGCCGCGGCCGTGAGATGTGAGGCCGTGGCGTCGAAGCCGACATCGAGAATGCCGGCCATCACCGACTCCCACGGCGACGCCCCTGTACCGCCGATGCGTAGCACCCGCGGCGTGATGAACGTGAGGTGGCCTTTGCGGACGAGGCGGGCCAACGCCCAGCGGTCGAAGCCGGCCTCGCGCGTCTGGCGTCGGCTGACGAGTCCGTGTTGGCGGGAGGCGATGGCCCGCAGGGCTTCGAACTCGGGCATGCCCGCACCGTGACACGAGTGGCTGGCGACTGGAAGGGGGACGTGCACCCAATATCGTTTCCTTGACCAAATCGGTGCGTCGGGCGCACCGATTTGGTCATAAAAAGCCATAATGAGGAGTAGTGCGGTCGGTTGATGAAGTAATCGAGGCGTTCGCCCAGAGGGGCTACGTCGCCGACCGTGCCCTCGGCGTCGCAGTTTTCCTCGCCCTCAGCCTCGAACGCCCCCTGTTCTTGGAAGGTGAGGCGGGCGTCGGAAAGACCGAAGTGGCGAAGGTCCTCGCCGAGATCTGCGGGGAGCCGTTGATCCGCCTCCAGTGTTACGAGGGCCTCGACGTCAACCACGCCCTCTACGAGTGGGACTACGCCCGACAGATGCTCGCCATCCGCCTGATCGAAGCCAGCGGCGAGCACACCAAGGCGGAAGTCGGCGACATCATGTCCCGCGAGTACCTGATTCCCCGCCCCCTGCTCCAGGCGGTGGAAGCGGCGGCGGGCGGCAGGCGCCCGGTGCTGCTCATCGACGAACTGGACCGGGCCGACGAGGAGTTCGAGGCGTTCCTGCTCGAGTTGCTCTCGGACTTCCAGGTGACGATCCCAGAGATCGGCACTATCTCCGCCGAGCGCCCGCCGATCGTGGTGATCACCTCCAACCGGACCCGTGAGATCCACGACGCCCTGAAGCGGCGGTGCATCTACCAGTGGATCGACTACCCCGACGTGGACCGGGAAGTCGAGATCATCAAGCGGCGGGTTCCCGACATCGACGAGACACTGGCCCGGGCCATGGCGGAGGCGATGGCCGACCTCCGCTCGCTGGAGCTGTTCAAGCCGCCGGGGGTGGCAGAGACCCTCGACTGGGCGCGGGCATTGAAGGTGCTCGGAGCCAAGGAACTCACCGAACAGGTGGTGGACGACACCCTCGGAGTGATCCTCAAATACCGCGAGGACGTCGACACTGTCCGGGCCCAGCGCGCCGCCGGCGACGCCTGAGCATTAGAGGACCTGCCCGAGTACGCTCGGAGTGAGCATGACGATCAGGATCTGTCATGGTCGTGATCCTCCGACGGGGGTTACCGGAGTAGCACCTGTGGTTCAAGGAGGAAAACGACAGTGATAGATCCCATAGCCAAGCTCCGTAGCCCTCGTGGTTCCCTCGTGAGCGTCTACATCAACCGCCAGCCGCCGGCCACCAGGGCTGCGCTGGTCGATCTGTTGAAAGGGCTTCGCAACTCCCACTCCGACTTCAGGTTGCTCAAGTCGCTGAAGAACGACTCGGCGAGAATCGTCGACCTGGTGGGCGACATAGACAGGTCCAACGCCCCCGCTGCCGCCATATTCGCCTCCCACGAAGACGGCATATTCGAGTTTCTTCCCCTCACCCATCCAGTCACCGACACGGCCACCCTCGGACCCCGCCCCTACCTCCGTCCGTTGCGCTCTCAGCCCCGGCCGATCCGGGCCGGTGTGGTCGTGGCTGACTCCACCCGTGCGCGTACCTACCTGGCTTCCGGGGGGACACTGTCCGAGATCGGTGAGGAACTGATCGCCGATCGCGGCAAGGAGAACTACGGCGGTTTCTCCGGCTACGAGGAGCACCGCAACCGCCAGCGAGCCGAAGAGGCGTCCAAGGAGATGTGGCGCCAAGCCGGTAAGCGGCTCCTCGAAGCTCATCAGGACCAGCCGCTCGAGATGATGGCCCTGGTCGGCCGCGAGGAGGACTTCGATTCGATTGCGGCGGAGCTCCACCCCTATCTGCGTGAGCTGCCCCAGTCCCGGCTTCGTGTGGACATCAGCACGGTGGCGCCGAGCGACCTCGCCCGGTTCGTCGACGAGCAGACCGACGCCTTGCGAACGCAGCGGGCCGAGGAGCTCATCGAGCGCGTCTTGGCCGAAGCTGCCCGCGGGGGGCTGGCCGTGACCGGCTTGGCCGAAGTCCTCGAAGCGGCGAACGCCCACGCCGTCGATCACCTGGTGGTGGCCGGGCCTTTCGCCAAGCCCGGCGTCATATGCGACGCCTGCGGCTGGCTCGGCCGCGCCGAGGGCCGATGCCCGGTGTGTGACTCCGACACGTTCGAGGTCTCCGACGTCGTGTCGGCGGCGATGGACGCCACGGTCGAGGCCGGGGGCAAGGTCGATGTCGTGACCGTCGCCAGTCCTCTCGACGCTCACGGGGTCGGCGCCCTGCTGCGATTCCGGCTCGGCGGTTAGGAGCGGGTTGGCGGCGAGCAAGGTCCTCGTCGAGTTCGGGCGCCGCCTCCGTGCCGAGGGCGTGCCGGTGGGCCCCACCATCGCCCACGACCTGGCCTCGGCCGTTGAGGCGGTCGGCCTCGCCTCGGCCGAGGACACCTACCACGCCTTCAGGTCGCTGTGTGTCACCGGATCCGACCAGTTCCCGGTCTTCGACCGGGTGTTTTTCGAGGTGTTCGGCGGCCGCGATCCCTCCTCCGGCCTGTCGGTGGTCAGCGAGCGGACGCGCACGTGGACGATCCGGGCGGGCCAGGCGGGGGAGGGCGAAGGCGACGAGCCGTCCCCGGAAACGGTGGTCGTCGGGGCCTCGGCCAGGGAGCGGCTCGGCCACAAGGACTTCTCGGAGCTGACAGCGGCGGAGGTGGCCGAGGTTCGGGCACTCATCGCCTCGATGATGTGGAGGCCGGCGGACACGTGGTCGCGCCGTCGCCGTTCCGCTCGTGGCGGTGACCGCCTCGACCCGCGCCGCACATTGCGGCGAATGGTGACCACGGAAGGGGACCTGCTCCTGCCCGCCTTCACCGAGCGACGCATCCGACGCCGGCCGATCCTGTTCATCGCCGATGTCTCCGGGTCCATGGAGCGGTACTCGGAGATGCTCCTCTACTTCGCCCACGCCGCGCGGGGACGGCTGGGACGGCTGGAGGCGTTCGTGTTCTCGACTCGCCTCACCCGCATAACCCGCCAACTAGACCGGCGTAGCCCCTCGGAGGCGATCGAGCGGGTAGCGGAGACGGTGCAGGACTGGTCGGGCGGCACCAAGATCGGCCAGGCACTGCGCAACTTCAACCGGCAATGGGCCCGGAGGGTCACCGCCGGCGGGCCCATCGCCATCATCGTCTCCGATGGGTGGGACCGGGGCGATCCTGCGGTACTGGCAGAGGAGATCGCCCGCCTGCGTCGCAGCGTGCACCGGGTGGTGTGGCTCAACCCGCTGGCGTCCAGGCCCGGCTTCGCTCCCGAGACACGAGGCATGCGAGCGGCCCTGCCCCACATCGACGACTTCCTTCCCGCCGGTCGACTCAACGACCTCGCTTCGGTCGTGGCCCTCCTAGAGTCGATTCCTGCGAGGAGGCTGCGATGAGAGACGCGTTGGCAATCCGTAAGGCATGGAAGGAAGCCGGCCACGACGTGGCCGTGGCGACCGTAGTGAAGGTGGCCGGCCCGGCGCCCCGGCCACTCGGCTCCAAGATGCTGGTGTCCTCGGCGGGCGACATCGAGGGCAGCGTCTCCGGGGGCTGCGTGGAGAACGACGTGTTCCTCCACGCTCAGCGTGTGATGGAGACCGGCGAACCCGTCCTCGTCACATATGGAATCTCCGACGACGAGGCTTTCGAGGTCGGTCTCGCCTGCGGCGGGACGATTCAGGTGTTCGTGGAACCGTGGTGACCGACGAGTCGACCATCGCGGCCCTCGAGCGACTCACAGCCGAGGAGCGGTTCGGCGCCCACCTCACCGTCGTGTCCGGTGAAGGGGTGGGCCAGAGTGCGGTGTTCGATCTCGAAGACGGACTAGTCGCCGGTGCGCTCCCCGCTGGCCTGGACGCTGCCATCGAGGACGCCGCCGTCCTCATCGACCGCGAGATGCCCGCCACGCTGGCATACGGCGACATCGAGGTCTTCATCGAGCCCCTCGTTCCCCGGCCCCGTCTCGTGATATTCGGCGCCGTCCACATCGCCCAGGCCCTGACCGAGCACGCCTCGCTGATGGGCTTCCATGTGACCGTCGCCGACGCCCGGGCGCCTTTCGTCACCGAAGAGCGGTTTCCCGCAGCCGACGACCTGCTCGTCGGGTGGCCGGACGACATCATCGACCGCGTCGTGCTCGATCGGCGAACGTCTGTCGTCGTGCTCAGCCACGACGCGCGCTTCGAGGACCCGTTGTGGCCGCTGGTGCTCGATCGGCCCGTGAGATACGTGGGGGCGATGGGGAGCAAGCGCACCGCTGCCCGTCGTCGGGAGAAGCTGCTGGCCGCCGGTTTCGATGAGGCCACGATCGACCGGATCCACGGGCCGATCGGGCTCGAGATCGGAGCCGACTCGCCGCACGAAGTGGCCATCGCCATCCTCGCCGAGATGATCGCCGAGCGCCGCCGGCCCCACGAGCCACCCGATCTCAAGGGCGAGCGACGGCCGTTGGTCCCGGCACACAGACTCGGTTAGCGTCATGTCGAGGGGAGTAACGGTGCCCATCTTCCGCTGTCGATTGCGTTCGAGCCGCCCATGACCATCGCCGCCCTCGTCCTCGCTGCCGGCGGGTCGTCCCGGCTCGGCCGGCCCAAGCAACTCGAGCCGTGGGGCACCACCACGCTGCTCGGGCATGTCATCGACCAGGTGAAGACCTATCCGGTCGACGAGATCTGGGTGGTGCTCGGCGCGGAGTTCGAGCGCATTCTCGACACGGTCGACCTCACCGGCTGCAACGTGGTGGAGAACCCCGAGTGGGACGAGGGGATCGCCTCCTCGCTTCGCGTGGGGCTCGCTGCCCTCATCCAGACCAGCCGGGCCGATGCCGCTCTGATCGTGATCGGTGACCAGCCCAACATCGACCGCCGGGTGGTCGAAGAGGTCGTGAAGACCTTCGCCTCTGCCAAGGTCCCGGTCGTGATACCCAAGTATCGTTACACGTGGGGGAACCCGGTGATGGTCGATCGGTCACTGTGGCCCCGACTGATGAGTTTGGAGGGGGACGAGGGCGCTCAGCGGCTCTTCAAGGCCCACCCTGAATGGGTGCAGGAGGTGTGGACAGACCAGCTGCCACCACGTGACGTGGACACGGAAGCCGATTTGGAGGAGCTCCGCCCTCGGCAGGCCGGTAGCCTTGCCGAGGGGGGCGAGCCACCTCGGTAGAGTGCCCGGTTCGTTTGGAGACAGGAGACTTGGCGTAGCGATGGCACGCATCGATGAGATACGTTCGCTGCCCCACAAACAGGCGACGAAGTTGCGCAAGGCGGGTGTCCGGACAACAGAAGCGCTGCTTCGGCGCGCCTCGACCCGGTCGGGCCGGGCGGAGTTGTCCAAGGCAACGGGCATCCCCACGTCTGATCTCCTCAAATGGGTCAACCTGGCCGATTTGATGCGAGTCAAAGGGATCGGGGGCGAATACGCCGAGCTCCTCTCCTTGTGCGGGGTGAACACGCTCAAAGAGCTCAAACGCCGCAACGGCGTGGCCCTGACCGCCAAGATCCTGTCGGTGAACGGTCGCAAGGACCTGGTGCGCCGGCTGCCCACAGAGTCGATGGTCGAGTCCTGGATACAGCGGGCAGCCGATCTCGACCCGCTCGTCAAGCACTGACGAAGAAACCTCGGTAGAGAAAATCGGGGCTCCCCGTGGGGAGCCCCGATCCTTCTCAGGCCAGTTCCTCGCTCAGGCCGTCTTCTCGGCTTCGGCTTTGGCAGCCGGGGCCTTGGCCGTGGTGGTCTTCTTGGCCGGAGCCTTGGCGGTCTTGGAGGCCGTGGTCTTGGCAGCAGGCTTCTTGGCCGCGGGCTTCTTGGCCGGAGCCTTGGCAGCGGGAGCCTTCTCGGCCTTCTCCTCAGCGGGCTCGGCCTTCTTCTCGGCTACTTCCCCCTCGGGGCGGAAGGATGCCCGCCACGTGGCGAGCATCTCCTCGAGCTGGTCGCGCAGCTTGCCGACCTGCTCGCGGGCCTGGTCGAAGTCGACCTTGGCGGCCAACTCATCGACCACCTTGCCGTCGGACACCTTGCCGACGACCTGACGGCCTTCCTCGGCCCACTCCTCGACCAGCTTCTCGAACCGGTCGGTGAGGTCCTCGGTGCGCTCACCCAGCGTCTTGCGCAGGGTGTCGAACCGGGCGTTCACGGCTTTGGCGGCAGCGACAGGGGCGCCGACCGCGGCGTAGAGGACGTCTTTCTTGCTCATCATGTCTCCTTCTCCGACGAGGTCTCTAAGAGCGTTCGATACATTTCCAGGAGCACTTGCTTCTGCCGGGGAGTCAATCGTTCGTCGGACTCGATCGCCTCCACCACAGTCGGAGGATTCGGTCCGTCTTCGATCAACCCGGCCCGGGAGTACAAGGTCTCCGCCGAAATCGATAGAGCTCGCGACAATTGCTTCAGGATCTGAGCCGAGGGCTTGCGGATACCCCGCTCGATCTGGCTCAGATACGGGTTGGAGATGCCCGCCCGATCAGCGAGCCGGCGCAGGGATAGGTTGGCCCGCTGCCGCTGCTGGCGGATGAACTCTCCGAGTTCGATCGTCGTGCGCTCTCCTTCGGGCACATCAACATCGTACAGCAAGCTGCTAACTATTGCAAGCACTTTCTGCAAGCACCGAGGCTCCGGTTGTGCTCGTGGTGGGTTTGCGGGCAAACTGCGGTGAACGGAAAAGGGTGTCCATGATCATCGTGATGAGCAAGTCTGCGACCGACGCAGATGTCAAAGCGGTCGTCGAGCGCTTGAAGTCGATCGGTTGCGAAGCCCACGTGTCTGTCGGCCAGTACCGCACGGTGATCGGCGCGTTGGGCGACCGTGACTCGATCCGTCAGTTGCCGTGGGAGGCGATGCCGGGTGTGGAGCGGGCCGTTCCCGTCCTCAAGCCGTTCAAATTCGTGTCCCGCGACTTCCAGCCCGAGGACACCGTGATCGAGGTCCGCGGGGCGACGATCGGCGGGGGCAAGTTCACCGCCATCGCCGGGCCGTGCGCCGTGGAGAGCAGAGATCAGCTGTTCCGCACCGCCGAGGCCGTGAAGAAGGCGGGCGCCACGATCCTCCGGGGCGACGCTTTCAAGCCCCGCACATCGCCCTACTCGTTCCAGGGCTTGGGGGAGGAGGGCCTCCAGCTACTCGCCGAAGCTCGGGAGGAGTTCGACCTCCCGTTCGTCGCCGAGGTGCTCGACCCGCGGGACGTGGCGTTGGTGGCTTCCTACGCCGACATCCTCCGCATCGGCACCCGCAACATGGCCAACTTCACCTTGCTCACCGAGGTCGGCCGCCAGCCGAAGCCGGTGATGCTGAAGCGGGGATTCACCGCCACGATCGAGGAGTGGCTGAACGCCGCCGAGTACGTGTACAAGGAAGGCAACCAGCAGATCATCCTCGCCGAGCGCGGCATCCGCACGTTCGAGACCGCTTCCCGCAACACCCTCGACATCACGGCCGTGCCGCTCCTCAAGTCGATGTCGCACCTGCCGGTGCTGGTCGACCCATCGCACGCCGCCGGCAAGCGGGAGCTGGTAGCCCCGCTGGCCCGGGCGGCCGTGGCCGCCGGCGCCGATGCCGTCATGGTCGATGTCCACCCCACGCCTGACACCGCTCTCGTCGACGGTGCTCAGGCCCTCCTCCCCTCCGAGTTCGTCGAGATGATGGAGTCGCTCCGCGCCATCGCCGGCGCGCTCGGCATCCCGACTTGAGCCAGGCACTGATCCTCGGCACCGGCCTCATCGGCGCTTCGGTGGGCGCCGGCTTGACGGGCCGGGGCTGGCACGTTGCCGGCTGGGATCCCGATCGAGCAGCCCTGGCCGAAGCTCTGGAGATGGGAGCCGTTTCCGAGGTCGTCTCCGATCCCTTCGGCGCCGCCGGGGAGGTCGACCTCGTGGTTCTGTGCGGCCCGGCAGCGGCGATCATCGAGACCCTGGAGCGGCTCGAGACCGATGCCCTCGTCACCGACGTGGCGGGAGTGAAGGTGCCGGTCGTGCGGGCGGCCCGTCACCTGGCACGGTTCGTGGGTGGGCATCCGATGGCGGGTCGCGAGAGCTCCGGGCCGGGTTCGGCCAGCGCCGCCATGTTCCGGGGAGCGGCGTGGATCCTCACAGAGGACGGCGCGGCCGAGACGGATCTCAAGGCGATGGAGGAGACCGTAGAAGAGTTGGGTGCCTTCCCGGTGCGGATGAGCGCTGAAGCCCACGACGCCGCCGTCGCCGCCGTGAGCCACCTGCCCCAGGTCGTGGCGTCGGCCCTGGTCGATCTCGTGGCTTCCGATTCGACGGCGTTCTCCTTGGCGGCCGGGGGATTCCGCGATGTCACCCGGATCGCCCTCTCCGAGCCGGGTTGGTGGACTGACATCCTGACCGAGAACCGCCAGCCGCTCAGTGAGCTGTTGCGCCGACTGAGTGCTGAGCTGGAGGAGTGGGCCGAGCGGGTAGAGGCCGCCGACCGGATGGCCGTCGCCGAGCGTCTCGAGTCGGCCCGCCGGGCGAGAAAGGGTCTCGCCCCGCCGGTGGCGGCGGTCAGGGTGCTCCTGGAGGACCGTCCTGGTGAAATCGCCCGGGTCGGCCATGCCCTCGCCGAGGCCGAAGTCGACGTGCGCGACCTGCAATTGCGCCACGCCACCCGGGGCGGCGGTGGTGTGCTGACGCTATCGGTCACACCGGGCCAGGAGGTCCGGCTGGCCGAGGCTCTGCGCGCCGAGGGGTTTCGTCTGGTCGACTGACCCCTCAGGAGGTGGACAGGAGGCGGAGGAGCGTGGCCGCCCCGGCCACCATGCCGACCTCGAGGGCGGCCTCGTTGAACACGAACCCTGCGGAGTGCAGGTCGCTCATCCCGTGGTTCGGCGCCGAGCCGAGACGGAGGAGGGCGCCGGGCACGTGCTCGAGATAACGGGAGAAGTCCTCGGCGCCCATGCTGGTATCGGTCGATGTCACCGCTCCAGGTCCCAGGGCTTCGGCGATCGCCACCCGGGCGACATCGATGACGGTGGGGTCGTTCACCACAGGCGGGATCCCCGTCTGGTGGGAAACGGACGCCTTGGCGCCGATCGGCACGACGATCTGGGAGGCCAGGCTCTCGAGCAGCATCGGAATTTCGCTCCACAGGTCGGGGTCGAGGGTGCGAACCGTCCCTCCCAGTTCGACGACTGTGGGGATGACATTGAAGGCGGTGCCACCCTGGACGCGGCCGAAGACGATCGTCAGCGGACGGCGCGGGTCGACGATGCGGTCGAGCAGGGCCGGGAGCTCGGTGATGACCCGCCCGGCGGCATAGACGAGGTCGACGGTCCGGTGTGGGCGAGCGGTGTGGCCGCCCGGGCCTTCGAGGCGGATGAGGAAGCGGTCTGCCGACCCCGTCACCGTTCCCGTGCGGAGGCCGACCTGGCCGGCGGGGAGGGTGGGGTCGACATGGAAGGCGACGATCGCCGACAGCCCTTCGGTCACCCCTTCCCGGACCAAGGTGAGGGCGCCCCCGGGGAACGACTCTTCCCCGGGCTGGAAGACGATGCGCACGCGTCCCGGCAGGTCGAGGCGGGCCAGAACCAGGGCGATGCCGGCCGCGATGGCGGTGTGGGCGTCGTGACCGCAAGCGTGCATCACCCCTGGTACCTGGGAGGCAAAGGGATTGTCGGCTGGCTCCTGGATCGGCAGGGCGTCGAGGTCGGCGCGGAATCCCACTGTGCGCCCGGGCTGGCCTACCTCGACCAACAAACCGGTTCCCTCCGGGCGGACCATGGGTTTCAAGCCCCTGTCGGCGAGCAGGTCCGCCACCCGCTGGGTCGTGGTGAACTCATGGAAGGACAGCTCGGGATGGCGGTGGATGGCACGCCTGATTTCGGTGACGGCGGGAAGCGCCTCGGCGACCAGTCCCCGCAGTTGCTCGGGGGAGATCATTCGCGAAAAGGAGGATAGTTGTCCGGTCGTGGCTGGCCCCAGGTGGCCCTCATGCGAAGAAGAGGTCCTCGAAGATGCGCCGCGCCCGGCGGGTGAGACGCTTGTACTCCTCGCGGAGGTCGCTCCGGCGTTCGTAACCCAGGGAGATCGCCAGCCTGCGTTCGTCCGCCGGGTCCCGGGGGAGCGAGTCGATTGCCCGTCCCGCCTGCAGGTAGAGCCGATTGCGGACGTGGGTGCAGAACTCGTAGGCGGCCCGGAGGTCGCGGGCATCCTCGGCAGCGAGCACTCCGGCGTCGGCCAGGGCGGCGATCGCCCGACGAGTGGAGGTCAGGCGCACTCTCGGATCCCGACCGCCATGGCGCAGCTGCAGCAGTTGCACGAGGAACTCCACGTCCACCAGCCCACCCGGTCCCAGCTTCAGGTGGAAGTCGGGGTCCTCGCCCAAGGGCACCCGCTCTTTTTCGACTCGGGCCTTCATGCGCCGGATGTCGATGATCCGTTCAGAGGGGAACGGGTCCATCCACAGATGCGAGGAGACGAGGTCCATGAACCGGGCTCCCAGTTCGGGGTCGCCGGCCACGGGACGTGCCTTGATCAGTGACTGGAATTCCCACGTCTCCGCCCAGCGGTCGTAGTAGGCGGCATAGGAGTCGAGAGAGCGGACGAGAGGGCCCGACTTTCCCTCGGGGCGCAGATTGGCGTCCAGGTCCCAGGCGATCCCCTCCTTGGCAGGAGCGGCGAGCAGCTCTCGCAGCCTCGTGGCTCGCCCCAGGGCCGAGTCGGCGTCGAGGGGCTCGTCGAACACGTAGAGGACATCGAGGTCGGAGGCGTAAGACAGCTCCTCTCCCCCCCAGCGCCCCATGGCGATGACGGCGAAGCCTCGGTCCCCGTCGGCCAAAGAGGTCGCTACCGAAACGGCGGCGTCGGCTGCCGCGGTCAGATCGTCCATCGTCCGGCCCACTTCCGCCATTCCGAGCAGGTCACGGGCCGCCACCCGGACGATCTGGCGGCGAGCGAACCGGCGGAGGGTGCCGAGCTTCTCCTCAGGGTCGGCCCGTGCCTCTATCCGGCGCCGGAGGCGCTCCTCGAGCTCGTCGCGTGGCCGCAGGTCGACGATCGCCTCGTCGTCGTCCAGTTGGTTGACGAACTCGGGGATACGGTCCAGGTAGCGGCCGAGTAGTCGGCTGGAACCGAGGAGGTGGGCGAGACGTTGCCCCACCACCGGCCTCTCTGTCAGCGTGGTGATGAGCTCCGTGTGGTCGGGCAGGCTGGCAGCGAGGAGCCTGACCTGGTCGAGCCCCAAGTCGGGATCGGGCGAGTCGGCCAGCCAGTCGATGATCATCGGCAGCATCTGCTGCATCAGGCGGCTGCGCCTGGAGAGGCCTTGGGTGAGGATGCGGAAGATCCGTACGGCCCTCTCCACGTCGCGGAACCCCAGAGCGGCCAGGCGCCGCGCCGCGCCCTCCCGGCTGAGGAAGGCGGTGGGCGTGGCGGCAAACGCCTCCAACAGCGGGCGGTAGTAGAGGTCCTCGTGGATGCGCCGGACCCGGGCCCGGTGCTCCACCAGATCGGCGTCGAACGCATCGAGGGCGATGCGAGCCGCGGTGTCGCGATACCCCATGGCCCGGGCCAGCCGCTCGCGTTCGGAGGGATCGGAGGGGACGACATGGGTCGGGTGCAGGTCCCACAGCTGGATCCGATGCTCGGCGTTGCGGAGCCACCGGTACGACTCGGCCAAACGCTCGGCATCCTCGGCGGCTATGTAGCTGCCCTCGCTCAGCGCATCCAGGAGCTCGAGGGTTCCAGTGCGGCGCAGATCGGGGTCGAACCGCCCATGGACCAGTTGCAGCATCTGGACGGCGAACTCGATGTCGCGGATGCCGCCCTCGGCTCGTTTCAGGTCGCTGGGGTTGGCCGACGCCTCGGTGCGGGCCTTGAGAGCCCGCAACGACCGGATGGCGTCGGGGTCGATCGTCTCTGGCCACAGCACCTCGCCCACGAGGTCCACGAACTGCTTGCCCAGGTCGGGGTCACCGGCGGCGAAGCGGGTCTTGAGGAGTGCCTGGAACTCCCAGGGCTCGGCCCAGCGCTCGTAGTAGGACCGGTAGGCGTCGAGCGACCGGGCCAGAGGGCCGCGGCTTCCCTCGGGGCGGAGGTCGGCGTCCGCCCGGATGATGGGCTCGCCGGTTCCTTGGCCGCCCAGCCGGCGCATCACCCGCGTGGCGGCGCGGTTGGCGGCGGCAGCCGCAGAAGGCGAGCCTCCCTCGAACACGAACAGCAGGTCGATGTCCGACCAGTAGTTCAGCTCCCGCCCGCCCCACTTGCCCATGGCCAGGATCGCCATCGGTGGCGAGTCCTCTGTCTCCTCGCTGAGGACTTCACCGACGACTTCGTCGGCCATATCGGACAGCAGCCGAGCCCCTTCGGCGACGTCGATCATCCCGGCGGCGTCGTCAGCCGCCACCCGGGCGAGAGTCGATCGGACCTTGCCGATCAGGTCGTCGTATTCCCCGAACAGCCAGCCAGGATGGCGCGCCAGGTCCCGACTCAATCGACGGCTGATTCCACACAGGTAGGCCAGGCGCCGGGCGGCGTCGGCGTCGGCAAGCACATCCCGTTCTCGGGCCGCGGCCTCCACGAAGTCGAGGAGCCTCCCGACGGCGCCGTCGGGGTCGGGGCCAGACCAGACCGCTTCGAGCGGTGCGGCGGCCCGGGGATCGTCGAGCCATCCGACTGCTTCCAGGCGCCGGCGGATCTCGCCACTGAACGGGGGGAGTGTCCTCATTGCGTCTCCCCAAGTTATCGGGCTGGGAGCGCAGGGAGCGGGTCGCCCGTCTTGCGGCCTCTAACCTTGGGCCGATGCCTCTTCGCGTCGCTGGTGCCCAGCTCAACCTCGTCGTCGGCGACATCGACGGCAACGAAGGCCGCATCGCCGAGGCGATGGACTGGGCGGAGGAGGAAGGCGCCGACGTCCTCCTTCTGCCCGAACTCGCCGTCGGTGGCTATCCGCCGGAGGACCTTGTCCTGCGCAACTCTTATGTGGAGGCGGGGATCGACGCCGTGCGCCGTCTGGCGCGGCGATCGGGCCGGGTCACCACCGTCGTCGGTTTCGTCGACCACGCCTCTCCCGAACCCGGCGACGCCTCCGACGCCTGGCAGCGTCGGGTCGCCAACGCCGCCGCCATCCTGCACGGCGGGCGGCTCCTGGGCGTCTACCACAAGGTCCTGCTCCCCAACTACGGCGTTTTCGACGAGGACCGCTACTTCGTCCCTGGGCGGGACCCGGACCGGATCTGGGAGATGGCCGGGATACCGGTCGGCGTTTCGATCTGTGAGGACATCTGGATTCCAGACGGCCCGCCGAGCCTGCAGGCGCGGGCGGGGGCCCGGGTGCTGTTGAACATCAACGCCTCGCCGTTCCACTGCGGCAAGGCGACGGAGCGCGAGGAGATGTTGTCGGCGCGGGCCCGTGCTGCCGGGGCGCCGCTCGTGTATCTCAACCTCGTCGGCGGTCAGGACGAGCTGGTTTTCGACGGCGCCAGCGTGGTGATCGCCGCTGACGGGACGGTGATCCATCGCTCGCCCCAGTTCGCCGAGGACCGCTTCATCGTCGACGTCCCGCTGGCCGGCGAGGAGGTCCTTTCCCAGGAAGTCATTCCTCTCCTCGAGCCGATCCCCGAGATCTACGGCGCCCTCACCACCGGACTCGGCGACTACGTGCGCAAGAACGGCTTCCGCTCGGTGGTGATCGGCCTGTCCGGCGGGCTCGATTCGGCGCTCACCGCCACGATCGCCGCCGACGCCCTCGGGCCCGAGAACGTGTGGGGGGTGAGCATGCCCTCCCGCTACAGCTCCGACCACTCGATCGAGGACGCCCGCGCCCTGGCCGAAAACCTCGGGATCCGCTTCGACCTGATCCCGATGGACGACGTGTTCGCGGCCTACCTGTCGACCCTCGCCGAGGTTTTCGAGGGAAGGGAGCACGACGTCACCGAGGAGAACCTGCAGGCACGGATCCGGGGAGCGATCCTCATGGCCCTCTCCAACAAGTTCGGCCACCTCGTGCTCGCCACCGGCAACAAGTCCGAGATGGCCGTGGGCTACGCCACCCTCTACGGCGACATGGTGGGCGGCTTCGCCGTCATCAAGGACGTCTTCAAGACCGTGGTCTACCGGCTGGCGGAATGGCGCAACACCCAAGGCAAGGCGATCCCCCAGCGCACCCTGGAGAAACCGCCTTCGGCCGAGCTGCGGCCGGATCAGACTGACCAGGACACGCTCCCTCCGTACGACCTGCTGGACGCCATCCTCGACCGCTACATCGAAGACGACATGGGCATCGACGAGATCGTCGCCGACGGGTTCGATGCTGCCGTGGTGGGGAGGGTCGTGCGCATGGTCGACGTCAGCGAGTACAAGCGGCGGCAGGCGGCTCCCGGGGTCAAGATCACCGTCAAGGCCTTCGGCAAGGATCGCCGCCTTCCGATCACCAACCGGTTCCGGGAGAAGGCGTGAGCCTGCCGATCGTCATCGTCGACGGCGAGCGGACGGATGCCGTGCCCGCCACCGACTCCTCGGTACTGCGCGGCGACGGCTGCTTCGAGGCGATCCGATCGTACGGCGGGAGGTTGTTCCGTGCGGATGAGCACCTCGACCGCCTGGAGCGAAGCGCAGCCGCCCTGGACATGCCCGTGCCCGACCGGGCGCTCGTGTCGGCCTGGATCAAGGAGGCGGCCGAGGAGGGCGGCGACTGCGTGGTGCGGGTGGTGGTCACCCGAGGTCCCGCCATTCCCGGGTTGGAGGGGTCGGGGAGGTGCATCGTCGTCGCCCACGAGCTGCCACCGGGCCGCACGGAGACGACGCTGTGGCCGGTGGTGGCGCCTTGGCATTCGGCCGGGACTTGGTGGAGTCTCACCGGCGCCAAGACGATCTCCTACGCCCCCAATCTCGCCGCCGGCCGCGAAGCCAAAAAGCACGGCGCCGACGACGCTCTGCTCGTGGCGGTGAGCGGGGTGGTCCTCGAAGGACCCACCTTCTCGGTCGGCTGGTGCCGGGAAGGCGAAGTGTTCACGCCCGGCCTCGACCTGGGAATCCTCGACTCCATCACCCGCCGGGTGGTGCTCGAGATCCGGCCCGACATCTCAGAGGTGACCGAAACACTCGACGTGTTGCTCGAAGCGGACGAAGTGTTCGTCATGTCGACGACTCAGGAGGTCATCCCGGTCGTTGCGATCGGCGAGAGGCGCTTCGTGCCCGGCCCGATCACCGCCGAGATCGCTCAGCGGTTCGCCGAGTTGGTGGGGCAGTAGTCGATCCCGGTCCAGCCCAGATAGAGGAGAAAAGTCTCCGCCGCCTCGACCGAGGTCAGGAAGCGATCCTCGTTGGGCATGGCCAGGCAGCGGCGGGCGCCGCCCAGCACCCGGTGGGCGTCCTGCACGCTCAGATCGTCGGGAGTCGCCGGAGGCTCCGGAGGCGGCGTCTCCCAGGAAGAATCGGGAACGCCGTCGGCGAGCCACGCTCCCGACGACCCGTACGCATCGTTCAGACGCTGCCAAGCGAGGCGTCGGGCGATGTCGGCCTCGGTGACAGCGGGGCATTCGCTCTCACAAGCTGACTCCCACGCCGCGCCGAATGCCGCCATCCAGCGGTCCAGGCGGTCGGCGCGCAACGGGTCGTCCGGGCAAGCCCGCGTCGGGTCGTCGCACCAGACGGCGACTCCGCGTGAGAGGAGTACCGCCAGCGGCGGCGCGTCGCCCTCGACGGGCAGGTCGACGAACGGGCCGTAGAAAGGCTCTCCCAGGCGTTCCGCCGCCTCGAGACTCGGCTGGGGGTCCACAGAGTCGCCGGCAGGGTCTCGCAACTCGAAATGGAGATGGTGGATCGTGTCCTCGGCGTTGCCCGAGTCTCCGACCCATCCGATGACTTCTCCGGCCACCACCCGGTCGCCCTCTTCGAGGTCGGGGCGGATGCCGAACCCGTTCCGGTCGTCGGTCCCAGCGGTGTCGTTGTTGAGGTGGATGTACAGCGTGGACCAGCCGTCGTCGTGGCGGATGTGGACCCGGTAGCCCGAGATGCCGGTGTCGCCGGCGATTCGCGTCACGACCCCATCCGCAGCCGCGACGACGGGCTGGAGGTGGGGGGCGAAGAGGTCGTTGCCCAGGTGGTGGCGGCGGCCGCCATCCCGCGGGGCGCCGAACGGGGATCCGATGTCACCGGCCCCGAGGATGGGGAAGACGAGCGGGTAGACGAATGGCGTGTCACACGGTGGCTCGGTCGTGGTGGTCGTCGGCTGAGTCGTTGTCGTAGCCGGAGGCTGAGTCGTCGGGGTGGGAGGTGTCGTCGAGGTGGCAGGAGGCGCAGTTGTCGTCGGGGTATCCGCCACCGTTGTAGAAGGCTCGTCGTCTTCCGGTTCGGTGGTCGTCGGCGAGGGTGGCTGGGTGGTCGTCGTCGGCTGGATCGTGGTCGTGGGCGTAGCCGTCGTCGTGGTCGGAGGCTGAGTGGTGGTGGTCGTCTCCGGGGCCGTCGACGTGGTCGGCGTGGTCGGCGTGGTCGTCGAGGGGGTCGTCGTGGTCGTCGTCGTGGTCGTCGTCGTGGGCTCAGGAGCCGTTGTGGTCGTGGTTTCCGGGAACAGGTCCTCGATCTTCGTAGGGGGGCACATCACGGACGCCGCGCTCTCGGTGGGGGCGGCGACCCAGGTGCCGAGTGCGGCGACCAGCAACACCGTTACGACCCCGAGTGCGTTTACCCTGCTCCCCATAACCGCCGGTCAGGCTAACCGACATGCCCTGTTTATGTGGGGGGAACCCTGCAGGCCGCCGCATCGTTGAGCGAGCTACAGGAGGAGAAGACATGAGAAATCTCAGCCGCCTCACCGTTGCCGCCGTGCTGGGCCTCGCCATTGCGGCCTGCAGCGGCGATGAAGCCCAGATCACCACCACGACTCTGGACGCGGCATCCTTGACGACCACAACAACGACTTCCGCTGGCGAAAATGGCGGCACGACCGGCGACACGGCCGCCGACGGTCAGAGCACGACGAGCACCACCGCCGCCCAGGTCCAGAGTTGGGAGATCATCACCCGGACCTCGTCAGAGGAAGGCGAGACGCTCTACATCCTCGTGTCCCCGGGCGAATACTCCGATGTGAGCATCGAAAACTTCCTCGGTGACCTGCTCGAGGAGGAAACGGCCGTATCCGGGGTGGAGATCTTCGACGACCGGGCGGCTCTCGACGCTGCCTTGAAGCCCGAGGACGAACGCACAGACGAGGAGAGGCAGTTGATCCAGCAGCACCACCTGGTCAGTCTCGTGGATGGCCGTCAGGTGGAGTTCCGGGGGCCGCTGTCCGAATACCCTGGCTTCGTCATCGGCTCCTGATCACAAGAGCAGGGTCGCCACCAGGAGGAAGCCGCCGAAGCCGACCACATCGGTGGCGAAGGTGAGAAAGATCGAGGACGCCAGGGCCGGATCGAGACCGATGCGCCGCAAAACCAACGGTATGGCGGCGCCGAGCGTGGTGGCGATGGACAGGTTGGCGAACACTGCCAGTCCCACCACCACCGCGACCCGGAGGTGGGGAGCCGAACCGGAATCCAACACGTCGATGTTCAGCAGGGCCAGGGTGATGAGGGCGGTGGCGATCGACACCGCTACGCCCACGAGAAGGCCGATACGCAGCTGACGCCCGAGCACGCCGGCGATCCGCGAGCCGGGAACGTCGTCGGATGAAAGGGACCGGATCACCACCGCCAGGCTCTGGGTGCCGCCGTTGCCACCCAGCATGGCGGCGATTGGCATCAGGGCGGCTAGGACCGGGACCTCCGAGATGATCCCGGTCTGCTGCTCGATCACCAGGGCGACGGTGAGACCCAGGGTGAGATTGATGAGCAGCCAAGGGAAGCGGGTGCGAGCGGAGCGGAAGACGTCTGAGTAGACGGTCTCCTCGGCGCCGGCACCGACCGAAGTGGCGAAGTCCTCCGACGCCTCCTCCTGGACCGCTTCGATGACTGCGTCGGACGTGACCATGCCGAGGAGACGACCGTTGTCGTCGGTGACCGGCACACCGAGCAAGTGGTAGCGCTGAGCCAGTTCGGCGACCTGGCGCCGGTCGGTGAAAGCGGTCACCGACACCGGATCGTGCACCATCGCCTCGTCGAGACCGGCACCCGGACGTTCGAACACCAGATCCCGGAACGAGATCACGCCCTTGAGGCGGTTCTCATCGTCCACCACGTACACGTAGGACAGGTGCTCCAACTCGTCGCTGAGCACCCGGATGCGCTCGATCGCCTCTCCGACGGTGAGCCCGATGGGCAGCGCCGCGATCTCCGTGGTCATCAGACCACCCGCCGAGTCGGGCGGGTATATGAGGAGCCGCCGGACCGCCTCCGCCTCCGTGGGAGACATGGCCTCCAGCACGACCTCGGCTGCGTCCTCCGGGAGCTCGCCGATCAGGTCGGCGGCGTCCTCCGGGTCCATGGCGTCCAGGGCGGCCGCCGCGGTCTCGACCGGCAGCTCCTCGAGGATCTCCGCCGCCAGCTCAGGGGAGATCTCCTCCAGCACCCCGGCGGCGTCGTCCGGCTCCAGGTCGGCGATCAGGTCGATGGCGGCTTCCTCGGAGAGCTCCTCGAGGACGTCGGCGGCGTCGCCCGGGACCGAGGCGACCAACGCCTCCCATTCGGCCGGCCGAGCGTCGAGGTATTCCTCGACCTCGTCGCGGTCGCGTCGAGCAGCCCGGAGCAGGTTCCGGGCGAGCTGACGTGGGCTACGGAGCCGGAGCTTCATGGCGAGACCAGCATACGGACGGCGGAACGCCGCACCTCGCCACGTAGGGGACGGGGGCGGCTAGCTACTCCCGATACGGCTCGATCGCCGTGATCTCGACGCTGAAAGTTCCGCCTGGCGCCTCGTAGGTGACTCGATCGCCGACCTTGGCGCCCAGGAGTGCGCTGCCCAGCGGTCCATCGGGGGACGCCAGCGCCATGCCCGGCACCTTGTTTTCGGGCGTGGCGACGAAATACCGCACCTCGTCTCCGTCGTCGTCGAGGACCGTGACGACGCTGCCGATCTGGACGGTGCCGTCGTGGGTAGCTTCCCGCACCTCCGCGCGGTGGAGCAGATCCTCCAGCTGGCGAATGCGCGCCTCCATCATGCCCTGATCGTTCTTGGCGGCGTCGTAGTCGGCGTTCTCGCGGAGGTCGCCGTGCGAGCGCGCCTCGGCGATCCGGGCTTCGATCTCGGCTCGCCCTTCCGTCTTGAGGTACTCCAGCTCTTTCGAGAACTTTTCGTACGCCTCAGGGGTCAGCCAGGTGGTGTCGTCGGTCATGGATTGCGAGACGATAGGACTAGGTCGACGTCTACCGCTATTTCCAGCGAGTCGAAGACGATAACGTTGAGCACGTGGAGTCGGTACGTCTCACCTCGTTCAGTCACGGCGCCGGATGTGCCTGCAAGCTCGGATCGGTCGAGCTCTCCCAGGTCCTCGGTTCCCTGAAGAGCCACCCAGCTTCTTCCCATCCCGACCTCGTGGTCGGCCTGGGCACCTCCGACGACGCCGGTGTCTTCGCTCTACCCGGTGACGGCGGCCGGGCTCTCGTCCAAACGGTCGACTACTTCACGCCGATCATCGACGATCCCTACGACTGGGGCCGGATCGCCGCCACCAACGCCCTCTCCGACGTGTACGCCATGGGCGGCCGCCCCCTGACCGCCCTGCAGATCCTCGGGTGGCCGCGCCGCGACCTGCCGCTCGACATCGCCAGCCGCGTGGTCGACGGGGGAGCGGACGTGATGGCCAACGCCGGATGTGTCGTGGTGGGCGGCCACACCATCGACGTCACGGAGCCGATCTACGGCTTCGCCGTGACGGGGCTCGTCGAGACCGAGAACGCCGTCACGAATGCCGGTGCCGAGGTCGGCGACGTGCTCGTCCTGACCAAGCCGCTCGGCACCGGGATCATCGCCACCGCCCACAAGGCGGGAGCGTGCCCGCCCGAAATCCTGGCCGGTGCGGTTCGATCGATGACGACGCTCAACGACGTCGCCGGGTCTGCGCTGGGCTCGGCTCATGCCGCCACCGACGTGACCGGATTCGGGTTCCTCGGCCACCTCCTCGAGATGCTCGACGCCTCGAAGGTGGGAGCGAGGATCGACGTCGCTTCGGTACCGCTGCTCGACGGCGTCGTCGGCCTCCACGCCGACGGGTTCTATCCGGGAGGCAGCCGCCGCAACCTGGCGGCGGTGCGAGACCGGGTCGAAGGTTCCGAGGAGGCGCTGCCACTCCTGGCCGACGCCCAGACGTCCGGCGGCCTGCTGGTGGCGCTCCCCGAAGGGGCGGTCGACGACTACATCGCTCGCGTCCCGAGCTCGACTCGGGTCGGGGTGGTCACCGATCGTCAGGGCGTCGTCGAAGTCGCCTGAGGAGATCGACTCCGGCGTCGCTACCGTGATCGGGGTGGACGCCCGCGAACGACTCCACCACATCGCCAACGCCCTCTCGATTCCCGTCGTCGAGCGGCACATCTTCCTGTGTGCCGGGCAGTCGACGCCCAAATGTGCCCCGGTAGAGGTGACCAACGAGGTCTGGGCACACCTCAAGGCACGGCTGAAAGAGCTCGGCTTGGCTTCCGCTCCTCCCCGCTGGCGGGACCGGGACCCGGACGAAGCCCAGCCTGAGCCGGTCGGCGAAGGACGGGTTCTCCGCAGCAAGGTGGACTGCCTGCGAATCTGCGAATCGGGCCCTATCTGTGTCGTCTACCCCGAGGGGACCTGGTATCACGGCGTCACGATCGAGGTGATGGATCGAATCATCGATGAGCACCTGATCGGCGGCACGCCGGTCGTCGAGCACGTGTTCGCGGTCGGTCCGCTGGAGCCGAAATGAAGGTCCTGCGCTGGCTCGGTTTTGCCGTCGTTCTCCACCGTTTGTTCGGCCCCGCCCCCTCGCCTCGTTTCCGTCCTGGGCAGGTACACCCGTGGCGGGTGAGCGGGAGGACCGTCTTCGTCGGTGACAACGAGTTTCTGGTGCGGGAGGCGGGCCCGGCCGACGCCCCGCCCGTCGTCCTGATCCACGGCCTGGCCGGCTCGTCGATCGCCGAGTGGTACCGGGTGGGGCGGATCCTCGCCACCGACCATCGGGTCGTCCTCGTCGACAACCGCAGCCACGGCCTGTCACCGCAGAGCCGTACCCGTTTCGAGGTCGAAGACGTGGCGGACGAGGTCGCCTCGATCCTGGATACGTTGGGTATCGCCACGGCCACGGTCGTCGGCTATTCGATGGGAGGGACCATCGCCCAGGCTTTCGCCCACCGCCATCCGGGCCGGGTGCGGGCGCTGGTCCTGATCGCCACCTTCTCCCACCACCCGCCCCTGCTCCGGTTCTTGCGGGTGGCCGGGCTGATGATCGCCCGGGCCTGGGAGCGGGTCACGGGAACGGGCACGCCCGAGGTGAGGTCGCTCTACCTGCTCTTCACCGGGGCCGTGAACGCCGAACATGCCAGGTGGTTGTGGGACGAGACGCACCGTCGTGACCCCGAAGCCGGCGCTCAGGCCGCCTTTGCCATGCTGCGCTTCGATGCCCGCGACTGGATCGGCAGGCTGGGCGTTCCCAGCGTCGTCGTGATTCCAAGGCGCGACCAACTGGTGCCGCCGTCCTGGCAGTACCGGCTGGCAGAGGAGATCGCCGCCGACGAGGTAGTAGAGGTTCCCGAGGCGCGCCACGAGGTTCCGTGGACCCATCCCGACCTGATCGCCGAGGTGATCGCCAGGGCCGCCAAGCTCGAGCCCGCCTCTTAGGACGTCACCCTCCCGGCACCAGCCGCAGCGCGTCGCCGTCGGCAGGCGGCTCGAAGGGGAACGGACGAGTCGTCTCGCCCCGCGCCCACTCCTCGGCCATGTCGAAGTAGTGGCGGTGGAATGCGTGCCCGGACTGGCCGGTGGTGTGGATCGCCACCGATCGGGAGAAGTCGGCCAAGTCGACGACCATGCGCATCGACGGCAGTTCCAACACCTCGTAGCCCTCGCTGGCAGCCCACCCGGTGGCGTTCACGATCGAGGCGCTACCACCGACGCCGGTGATGGTCCGGTTGAAGAGCGCTTCGATCGGGGCGATCCCGGACTGACCGAGCGTTTGATTTTCGAACGGGGCGATGTGGAGCTTGCCCCATTCCCAGTTCTCGGCATCTTCGCCCAGCCGCTCGCTCAACTCCTCTTGGGCCGAGCGCGCGGCAGCCAGGAGGACTTCGTCGGCCGTCTCCACGGGGGCGGTGGAGAGGATGTCCCACCAGGCGTTCTCGGGATCCCCGAGCAACTGTTCGATCACGGCGAAGTAGCGGCTGCTGCCGTCGGCCGGGCGATCTTCGGGCAACTCGTCGAAGGTGGTCATCAGGAGATGACGCCACAGCGCGGCGTAGGCGGCGGCACCCGCGCTGTGGGCGTCCATCTGGAAGGGGTCGCTGCTCTCGGCCCAGGGGCGGAGCGCATCCTGCATCGCCGTGACGGCCGGGTCGTCGGATTCGAGTTCCAAGAGGCTCGGGACGACCACGGCCGCCGAGGCGTCGTATTCGTCCATCTGGATGGCCGTCATGTCCTCGACGGTGAGGGCGTCGGCGGTGGAGAGCAAGTCGGTGATCCGGGCTGCCCGGTAGCCGTAGTCGAAGTCGGCTCCCAGGTACAGCGGGTGGTCGTCTCCCACCAGCGGCTGGTTGGCGGTGACGATGATCCCCGACGCTGGGTCGAGCACCGAGGGCAGTTCTTCGAAGGGGATGCTGTCCTCCCACTCGTATTCGCCGGTCCAGCCGGGGACGGGGTAGCGCCCGTCCCCGGAACGGCGCACCGGGATGTCGCCGGTGGCCTGATAGCCGATGTGGCCGTCGACGTCGGCGTAGACGAGGTTCTGGGGGGCGATGTCGAAGAGCGCGGCCGCCTGACGGAAGTCCTCCCAGTTCGAGGCGCGGTTGATGCCGAGGAGGGCTTGGAACACCGTCGACGGCTCGAGCGCCTTCCAGGCCAGGGCGACTTCGTGGCCCTCCTCTTGTGCGTCGGGCAGGTCGGCGGCCGGCTCGTAGGTGTCGGAGATGATCGGCCCGTGAGCCGTCGAGCGGATCTGGATCTCGACAGGATCGCCTCCTGCCACCTCGATCACTTCGGTGCGTGTCTCGAGCGGGACCCATGCGCCCTCGAACTCGTAGGTGTCGCCGCGGGTCCGTTCGATGAAGAGGTCCATTCCGTCGGGCCCCTCGTTGGTGAAGTCCCAGGCGATCTTCTCGTTGTGGCCGATCACCACGCCGGGAGCCCCGGCGAAGCTGAACCCGCCGACCCGGAAGGGACACTCGGGTGACATCGGTTCGCACCACAGCGACACCTCGTACCAGATCGAAGGCAGCTGGATCCCGAGGTGGGGATCGTTGGCGAGAAGCGGGAGGCCCGATGAGGTGAGGGTGCCGTCGACGACCCAGCTGTTCGAACCGATCCCGGGCAGAGGCGCGCCGATGGCGGTGGCGGCGGCGCTGACGTTGGCCCGAGCCCGCTCGAGGGCGGGAAAGGCCGCGGACAGGTCGGGTGGGGCCCCGGTCGAGGCGCTGGCTGACTCGCCTTCGACGATGAGCGGATGGTCGGCCGGGAAGGTCGGATACAGGTCCTCGGCCATCTCCGGGCCGAGCGCCTCGGCGAGGAAGGCACGGTCGAGTTCCTCTTCGATGTTCGACCGCAGGTCCCAAGCCATGACATGGGCCCAGGTGAGGGTGTTCTCGGGCTTCCACGGAGCCGGCTCGTAGCTGCCGTTCTGCAGGCCGAGCACGGCGTACTCGAACGACAACGCCGCCCCTCCCGGGCGATCCTCTAGATAGGCGTTGACACCGGCGGCATAGGCGTCGAGATAGGTGCGGATGTCGTCGGGCAGGGCGGCGTACTCTTCCTCGGCCAGCCGCTCGAAGCCGAGCGTGCGCAGGAAAGCGTCCGTTTCGACCTGGCTCTCGCCGAACATCTCCGACAGCCGCCCGGCGCCGATGTGACGCCAAGTGTCCATCTGCCAGAACCGGTCCTGGGCATGGACGTAGCCCTGGGCGAAGAACAGATCCTCGGCGGTGGATGCCGTTATGTGAGGAACGCCGGACTCGTCGCGGACGACGGTCGTCTCAGCCTGCAGGCCAGGGAGAGTCGCGTCACCTTCCGTGACCGGAAACGAGCGGCGCACCAGCCACACACCTACCCCGAAGGCACCCACAACGACCACCAGCAGGACGACGACGAGCCAGCGCAGGACCCTCATGGCCGAGACCCTAACCCGGGTCCAACCCAGGTTGTGTCAACTCCCAGGAGCGGCGATAGTGGGACGCGATGGCTGCCGTGGTCGCCTTCGTTTCCGTGGTTTTCTCCCACATGGGAGGGATCGACGAGATCGCGACTTTTGCGGTGCCGGCGGCGGCGATCATCCTGTTCCTGCGCCGCTCGGAGCGGAAGGCACAGGAGCGTCGGGCAGCCCAGGCCGCCGCCGACGTCGAAGCCCCATCTAGCGACCGCTAAGCTCCTTGGCCGATGAGTGACCAGCTCACCGCCGCTGCTCAGGCGATGAACGTCCCGGAACCGATCGTCGAGCGTTCAGCGCGTGCCCGCGCTGCCGCTTCCGGGATGACCTACGAGGAGGTGCTCGCTGCCTGGGCGGGCGGAGGAGCGGTGGCGGCGTCTGCCCCAGCAACAGAAGCACCGGCCTCTGAGCCCGAAGCAGCGCCCGCAGAGGCACCGACGGCGGAAGAGTCGGCTGCTGCACCGGCTTCCGAAGCTCCCGCACCGGCCGCAGCTCCCGCTGCCTCACCCGCTCCCGCCGCGGCGCCTGTGGCGGTGGCCGCATTCGAGGAAGCAGAGGAAGAGCCCGTCGAACCTCTGCCACTGGGAGAACGGGTCCGGATCGCCGGCCGTGTCGGAGCCTGGACAGGTGCCGTGCTCGGCCTCCTGGGTCTGGTCTTCGGCTCTACCTGGCTGCTCGGTGCTGCTTCGGTGGCCGGGGAAGAGGGCGCCTACACGCCCGCCGTGGAGGTGACGACGTCCAGGTTCCTCCTCGGCGCCACGCTTCTCTCGATCGTGTTCGGCGTCGTCGTGGCCGCCTTCAGCCGAGGGGCGGCCGGGTGGCTCCATCCTGGTGCTCGCCTCGAAGGTCGTTTCAAGGCGACCGTCGCGATGGGGATCGGATTGGGCCTGGTGCTCGGTGTGGCCGCCGGAGCGGTCATGGTCTCAGCGTTCGGTGAGCCGATCGAAAACGTCGAGGGCATGGTCCTCATCCGGATGGTCCCCGCCGTGTTCGTCGTGGCGTTGGGCGGAGCCGCGCTGGGCTGGTTGACCGCCGCCTTGGTCCAGGTGATCGGTGTCCCCGTGGGTGTCCAGGACGAAGACGCTGCGGAGATCGAAGAGGTGCGCGGCCGTTTGCGGGCCGCCGTCAGCATCCCGCTCGCGGCGGTACTGCTCCTGGCATTCATCGTCATACCGCTGGGACTCGTGTTCATCCGCTCCAACGAGATGGCTTCGGGCGGGGCCGCCCTTCTCGCCATCTTCGCCGCCGCTTCGATCCTCGGTATCGCCGCCATTTCGGCCAGTCGGCCCACGATGCGCATCACCTTCGGCGAGTTCCTCGTGGCCGTAGCGGGCGTGGCGACGGTGGTGCTGATCATCTTCGCCGTCATCCAGACCCGGGCCGAGCCGTCCGAGGAGGCGACCGAAGAGCCCGCTGCTACCGAGGAAACCGCCCAAGAAGAGGGCGACGTCGATGCCATCGAGGAGGACGCCGAGGGCGACGCCCTCCTCCGCCGTATCGTTCTCTGACCCCGGCCAACAACTTCCCCGCTACACCGGTATCGGTAGTGGACTTCGGGGTGGTGGGGCGTTGGGGAGGGTGGTGCCGTCGGGTCGGGTGTATTGGGGGTGGGTGGCGGTGCCTTGGAGTTTCCATCCTTGCCGGTGGATGAGGGTGTGGTGGTAGCGGCAGAGAAGGATCAGGTTGTCGAGGTCGGTGGGGCCGTGGTGTTGCCACCAGGTTTGGATGTGGTGGGCGTCGCACCAGGTGGTGGGGCGGCGGCAGCCGGGGAAGCGGCAATGCCGATCCCTGAGCCGTAACGCTCTCCATTGGGCGGGACTGACGGTTCTCCGGGTTCTTCCTAGGTCGAGGATTTCTGAGTTGGGGCCGGTGATGAGCCGGCATATCTGGGCGTCACACGCCAGGCGCCGGGCGTCTTCTGGTCGGAGGAAGGTGCCGTCGAGGTATTCGGATCTGCCTTCGGGTTTGTCGCCGGTCAGGGTGTTCCAGTCGATGAGGGCGGTGAGGTGGGGCCGGTTCCCATGATCAGTCGCCGCCGCACCGGAATCGAGGTGGCGTCTCGCCAACTCGGTGAGGGCCTCACCCCGCCGTACCGACGCCTGCCCAAGCTGGTCTTTGGGGGTGGATTCCACCTGTTCTGACATCAACCCGTCCAAAGCCGCTGACAGGACCCGAAACGAGCCTGTCAGGGTTGCTGTGTAAACGGGGTGGCACGGTCATTTTCGGTTAGGCGACAGGGAGTCGCCCGGGGAAGTGGATGGCGAGCTGGTTGAGACAGGCTGTCCATCCCCATGTTCCGGTGCCGGTGTCACCTCCTCTCGTGGTGGTGATGTTACGGATGGCGAGGTAGAGCAGCTTGAGGGC
>DASVDX010000052.1:0-52058 GCA_036380875.1 Acidimicrobiia bacterium | reverse complement strand
TAGGTGGGGTCTCCCAGGTGAATATGGTGTCGAACCCGAGCACGTCCGTGAAGTACGACCGCGCTGCCTCCACATCTCGGCACGGCAGCACGGGAACCGCCACCCTCATGACCATTCCGTCACCTTACCGACCCCGCCTAGGTGCTCGCGGTGCGTACGGGTGGGCAGGTCGCACTAACCTCTCCTTGTCGAGTTCCGCCAGTTCGGTCTGGCCACCTGTGGCGACATCGACGGAACCGACGCTGCATCCAGAGCGGACACCGCCTCAACCGCATCTGAGACAGCGGACCGGAAGCCTTCCCCACCCGGGAGCAGCTGGAGAGCCCGCATAGCCAGCAAATGGGGCCTATAGCGAGGCACGACGGCGACGCAGGTTCCGATCCGAATCAGCTCGGTCGCCGCCGCTACCGAAGCCAGGATTACCCATGGATCGTAGATCGGAGGAGGATTGTCCTTGACCGGGAGCCCATCCCACGTGAAGTAACCGTGCCAGCCTGCCCGTTCGGCCACCGATGCCAGCTCCGCAGCATGGTGCGGATTTCCAAAGACTCCCCAGTTGGGAGGAGCGATCCCGAAGCGCAGCGGAGGGTTATCCATCGATGCTGCGGGTATGCCGGATCATCGCGTTAACGCTACCTAGGACTGGGTTTCGACGGTGAATGTGTCGTGGCCCCATTCCGACGCTGCGTGCAAAGCCTGCCGCAGCAACGCGGCGGCGATCGTTATCACTCACGAGCCTGAGCCATATCGCGCACTCTTGACAGCGCATATCCGGCATTGTGTCGGTGCTTGAGGTCCAAGAACATCGCTTCGTCGGGCAGATCGATGACACGATGGAGCAAGCGTCCAGCCCAACGGGCGGCGCTGCCGCAAACTAACGCCGAGTCGAAGTGAAGTGTGGCGAACGAGGCATCGACCCGTAGACTGACGCTGTGCGTTTCATGCTGCCGTCTCTCATGAGGCCCCCTGGTATGTCGCTCGCTGCCTGGAGGCGGAGGTGACGAGCCAAGGAGAGAGCTTCGACGCGCCTCTCTCTAACCTGCAGGAGGCATTAGAGCTGTATTTCGAGGATGAACCTTTCCCCGAGGGGATCGAACCTCCGATCATCGCACCCGTTAAGTCCCGGCGTGAGCCCGGCCTTGCCCGTCGTCTCGGCGGAGAAGTCATCCGAGTGTTGGAGAAGGCCGGATTCGCTCAGGTCAGCCAGCGGGGGAGCCACGTCAAACTTCGGAACGATGCCGACAGGACGGTGATTGTGCCACTCCACCGAGAGCTGGCACGAGGAACGCTGGGCTCGATCCTGCGCCAGTCAGCGGTGTCCGTTGACGAGTTCCGCGGTTGCTCTGAGTTGCCCGCGATCGCGGGGTCGTCCTGCTCGAGTTGCTCAGTCGCATAAGAGGTGTCGACGCTTCGTCACCGACGCCGAGTCTGCGGAGAGTCTGCGAGAAGTTCAGAAACAGCGCGAAATGCTGAGAACCGCTGAGTCGAAAAACTCAATGATTCCAAGAGTTTTCGGCGATCCGCCAATAGGGAGACAACGGCCAATCTTGCATGGCATGCAACGGGTCACGGGTTCAAATCACGTCAGCTCCACATGAGGGCCGCCTGAAAGGGCGGCCCTTCTGCTTGTCGAAGGCCGCCCGACGAAGGGAGCTGCTTCGGGTCCCGCATCCATGCACGAAAACCAGCTGACGATCACGACCGAGGTCGTCCGCGACCTCGTCGCCGCCCAATTCCCGGAGTGGGCCTCTCTCCCTGTCGCTCGCGCGCAATCCACGGGCACCGTGAACGCCATCTTTCGGATCGGAGACCGGCTGGCGGCTCGTTTTCCCCTCCAGTCGCGTGACGACGTCGACGCGGTGCGCCAGTGGCTCATCTCCGAAGCCGATGCTGGCCGGGAACTCGCCGCCCACACCTCGTTTCCCGTGCCTGAGCCGGTGGCGATAGGAGAGCCCGGGTTCGGCTATCCCCTTCCGTGGGCGGTGCAGACCTGGATTCCCGGCGTGACCGCCGCCGAGTGCGACCCCTCGGGATCCGACGCTTTCGCCCGCGACCTGGCTCAGTTCATCACCGAAGTGCGCAGTATCGATGCCCGCGGCCGGCGGTTCTCCGGCCAGGGGCGCGGCGGCGACCTCCGTTCACATGACGACTGGGTCGAAATCTGTTTCGATCGGAGCGAGGGCCTCCTCGACGTGCCGCGGCTTCGCCGCATCTGGCTGCGATTGCGCGAACTGCCACGGGAGTCGGACGACGCCATGACCCACGGCGACCTGATCCCTGGCAACGTCCTGGTGGAGGACGGCCGGCTAGCGGGCGTTCTGGACGTCGGCGGTGTCGGTCCCGCCGATCCCGCAATCGATCTAGTCGGCGGGTGGCACCTGCTCGACGCAGAACGCCGCGGGATCCTCCGGGACGAACTTCGGTGCGGAGATCTCGATTGGGAGCGTGGCAAGGCATGGGCCTTCATCCAGGCCATTGGCCTGGTCTGGTACTACCTGCGCACCAACCCAACGATGAGCCGAACCGGTCGGCACACTCTCGACCGGATCCTGGCCGACGAGCCGGGGCCATGACCGACTTCAGGATTCCAGGCGGATCACTTCGTGGATCGCGCTCGCCGAGAGGCCAGGAGCGGTACCACCGGCGATGACGTGGATCGCCCCTTCGAGGGTGACGACCGCCAACCCATGTCGAGCTAGCTCCAGTTCGGCCACCACCTTCCACGATCCGTCGATGAGACATTCGACCGAGCCGATCGTCCCATTTGGTTCTTCGCCCCCGGTCACACAGGGTATTTCGCCCACGGTCGTGGCGCCGATTCCGCCCCTCGCGTGGTTCAGTGGCGGTGCCTCCTTCCACTCGCCCGCTTCGAGGACTTCCACCGTGTTCTTGTTGGTCTCGAACGCATCGAGCCGCCCGCCGATGGCATACACCCGATCACCTACGGCGGTGGCGGCGAAGTGCTCTCTGGGTTCCAGGAGGTCCGGTCCGGGCTCCCACGCCGGGGCGCCCGGTTCGAAGATCTCGGTAGACGCCAGGAACTCGGCGTCAGGCCCGACACCTCCCATGGCGATGAGCCCATCGCCGGTGGAGGCAACCGCCAGAGCGCCTCGGGCTGTGTTCAGTTCCGGCTCTGGCACCCACTCTTCGTCGTCGGGTCCCAGGCTCCACACACCCGCCTGAGGAATCCACCCGCCGGTGCCGGGATTCGAGTAGCCGCCGACGAGGTAGAGCCGGTCCCCGAGAGACGTCAGGGTGGTGTGGTGGAGGGGAACCGGGAGTGCGGGGCCGGTGTCCCACGAGTCGGTGGCGGGATCGTATAGGAACGTCTGGTCATTCGTGACGTTGGACGGGTGGAGGCCGCCGACGACGACGATTCGCCCATTCCACACCGCTCCGGCCACTTCGCTCAGAGCGAACGGCAGGGGCGCTGCTCGGTTCGATCGAGTGGAGGGCGTGGTGTCGACCGCGGTGCTCGACGGCGTGGTCGTCGAACGAGTCTCGGTCGGTGTTGTTGTCTCGACCGCTTCCCGCGGTACCGAAAGCTCATGGGTGGCGACGCTTGTGGCAGAACTGCCGCCGGAAGCGCACGCCGCTCCCAATACCAGAGCCATGGCCCACAGGAACAATACGAGTGTCCGGTAACGAGTCACTGAATCGGCGCCCATCGATCGCCTCCTGCAGTCGTCCTCGTCGGCGAGAAGCTCATTGCATCGATTACGACGTGGTCGGCGAACTGGTTCGTCGGTGGCACGGCGTTTCCGTCACACGCTGCTCGCAGGATCGGCCTCCGCCGCCTCGATGCTGAAGCGGCCTGAGAATCGGTAGCGGAGATACCGAAGCCTGTCTGAGAGGGTGTGCTTCCACCGGTGCGACCAGCGAGCTCGGCGGCCGATCTGTATCGTCTGCAGACGTGGATGGGGTGCGCGTGGCGTGGACTCTTCGAAGCGGCGGGAGAGGAGGACTCAGGTGAAGGTGTTGGTCACAGGTGCATCCGGGTTCGTGGGCGCTCGCGCTGTCGCGGCGATGCAAGCCGACGGCCATGAGGTCCGGGCGTTCGTCCGTTCTCCCGAAAAGCTGAGTCGTGCGCTGGCTCCCTTGGGCGCGGAGGTGTCCGACGTCCACACCGGTGATGTGACCGATCGGCGGGCAGTCGAGGAGGCCGTGGCGGGATGCGACGCCATAGTCCACACCGCCAACATCTACACCTACGACACCCGCCTCGCCGAGGAGATGTGGCGGGTCAACGTCGAAGGAACCAATGCCGTTCTCGAAGCCGGCCTCGCCGCCGGATGTGATCCGGTCGTCCACGTCTCGTCGATGGTCGCCCTCCTTCCATACGGGGGCCCGATTCCTTCCGATCCGAAGTTCATCGATGTGAAGAGCGGCGACCCCTACGTCGATTCGAAGAAGGCCGCCGAGGCGATCGCCCGGAAGCACCAGGAGGGAGACGAGCCCGTCGTGACCGTGTACCTGGGATCGGTGTGGGGCCCCCATGACCCCGGTGCGGGCGAGATGGTGAAGATCGCGCGTCTCTTCTTGAACTCGCCTGCTCCATTCGCTCTGCCCGGGCGGATCGGCATAGTCGACGCCGACGCCACCGGCCGCCTGCTCTCCGCCTTGCTCGCGCCTGGTCGCGGCCCGCGCCGGGCCGTCTTCGGAGGGCCCACCGTGAGCTGGAAAGGACTGGGCCAGATCGTGATAGGAGCTGCCGGGGCGAAAGCGCGCCCGTTTTTGCCCACGCCTTATCCCGTAGCAGCGTTGACGGGCCGCGTTGGTCAGGCGATCTCGCGGGTGATCGGTAAGGAGTTGCCCGTCCACGCCGGGGGACCTTGGGTCGTTCGCAACTGGCAGCCGAGCGACGACTCCGAAGCAGTCGCATTGATCGGATCAGTGCCGCCGCTGGAGGAGACCGTCACCAAGGCGACCCGATGGATGGTCGAAGCCGGGCTGGTGAAGGGCGGTCAGCCCGCCAGGTCGACCGGCTGAGGCTCGAAGCGTCTCGCCAGGTGCCAACCCAGGAGGCCCAGCGCCAGCCCCGCCAGGGCGAGGACCACGAGAGCGACCCGAGCGGCCGGGACGAGGGCGGTGACAGTGTCGCCGGTGGCGGCGATGCCGCTCAGACGATCGACCGCCTCGTCGTAGCGCTCGACGGTCGCCCTCACGTCCTCCAGGTCCGTCGCCACCTGGTCGACTTGTTCCGTCAGGAGGCGGGTATCGGTGGCACTGGTCCGCAGTTCTTCCGCTAGATCGATGAGGCTCTCGCCTTGGGCGCTGATCGTCTCCGGCAACCCCTCGAGCTGAGCTTGGACCTCACCGAAAGCTTCGTCGAGGGGTACCTGGGGCCGGTAGTCGATTCCGACGATGCTGAGGGTGCGCATGGTGTCGTCGATCACCTTGGCGGTGTCGATCAGAGCGGAAAGGGCGTCGCGCAGGGCGGTGAGGGCATCGGGGATATGCGTGGTGGTGAGGTCGGCCACCTCGTCGAGGACGTCGGCCGCGCGGTCGGCAGAACCGGCGAGGCGCTGGGTCATTCCGCTGAGGGTGCCGAGGGCGATTCCCGCCTCCCCCAGCGTGGCGTCGACCGCCTCCAGCAGGTCCATGGACGGGGCGGCAGCGTCCTCCAGTTCGGGCGCAGCGGAGAACACCGACCGGACCACGTCGAGGGCGACCCAGCCGGCTACAGCCGAGGCCAGGGACACGACGGCGATGAGGGCGGCGCCGATCTTCAGGATGTGAGGTGTGGAGAGACGTTCCATCCATCTCCGGGGGAGCGACCTGGAAGCGAAGGCTACCCAGCACCGGTCATTCGAAAACGGCTTGGGTTTGGGCCGCGAGGTGGCGGGGAAGGTTGAGGACGCCTAAGGAAGGAATGAGGGGGTTTTGGAACACACCATTGACGCGTTCGGCGTCACCAAGATCTACGAGTCGAGCGGCGTCGGGGTACATGACATCGACCTGCACGTCCCGACGGGATCCATTGTTGGCTTGATCGGGCCCAGTGGCTCGGGCAAAACGACCACCGTTCGCCTCCTCACCGGACTGTTGTCACCAGACAGCGGGACGGTCGAGGTCTTCGGCATGGACCCAGCGACATTCGACGCGTCCACTCGGTCGCGCATCGGCTACTTGCCGCAGCAAGCCGCCATCTACCCGGCATTGACCGTGAGCGAGAACCTCGACTTCTTCGCTGCCATGCACGGCCTCCGCGGTCGTTACCGCCGAGAGCGACGCGAGATCGTGCTGGACTTCGTGGAGCTGGAGGAAGCGGCGTCACGCCGGGCTGACGAGCTCTCGGGCGGCATGCAGCGGCGTCTGGGCCTCGGCGCCGCCCTGATCCATCGACCCGAATTGCTGTTCCTGGACGAGCCGACGGCCGGGATCGACCCGATTCTCCGCGCCACGGTGTGGGAGACTCTCTCGAAGCTGCGAGAGGACGGTCGAACGCTCGTCCTCACCACCCAATACGTCTCCGAAGCCGCCTACTGCGACTTCGTCGCCGTGATCTCGGAGGGTCGGCTCGTCGAATGGGGGACCCCCGAGGACCTGCGCCGCCGAGCCTTCGGCGGCGAGATGGTCGATGTGGTGTTCGCTGACCGAGTGCCGTGGGATGTCGTGGACCGGCTCGCCGAAGCGGTCGGCGCTGAGCATGTCGAGAGCATCGGTAACCGCTCGGTCCGTATCACCGTCGAGGACGCCGGTTCGGCGATCCCGACCCTGGCGGCTGCTGCGGCCGATGCCGGCACCGAGGTGACGGAGACGAACCAGGTCGTGCCCGAGTACGACGAGGTGTTCGTCCGCATCGTCGACCAGCACCGGGTGACGGAGCCAAGCCAATGAGGGCCCTTCTCACCGTGCTGGCCTTCGCCGGCAAAGAAATTCGCCAGGTGCTCCGACAGCCCAAGCTGATGGCTGTCCTGATCTTGGGCCCGTTTCTGATCCTGGGTCTCTTTGCTGCCGGGTTCCAGGCGACACCGCCTCCGTTGCGGACGCTGGTCGTCCTGCCGGAGGGCTCCGATCTCGAGTCGTCGATGCCCCAGATCGCCGAGCAGATCGGCTCTGAGATCGAACTCGTCGACACTCTCGCCGACACCGGCGAAGCCAGACAGCGCCTTCTCGATGGCGAAGTGGATCTGGTCGTCGAGGCTCCGGCGGATGCCGCCGAGACCGTGCGCAACGACGAGCACGCGACCGTGGTCGTATATCACAACCGTCTCGACCCGTTCGACCGGGCCTACATCACCGTGGCGGCCCAATCAGCTGTCGACGAGTTGAATCGTCTCGTCCTCGCCCGGGTGGCCGAAACCGCCCAGGCCCGGGCCGGTGAATACGAGGATGCCATCCCTGCCGCCCGCCAGAGCATGGGGACGATGGCCGAGGCGCTCCGCCAAGGTGATCGAGCCAGAGCCCAGGAGGCGCAGACGGAGGCAGTCGATTCGCTCACGCTCGCAGAACAGCAGTTGGGGCTGACCGCCGACTTCTTCACCGGCGTCGACGACAGCGCCGGCGCGGGGTCCGGCTCCCTCGGCGAGAGGGTCGGATCCAGCCGCAGCGACGTGGAAGCCATCGACTCGTCCGATCCCGCCGCCGCCGACCGCGCCGAGGAGATCGAAGGTGAACTCGCCGAGCTGGAATCCGCCATCACCGAATTCCGATCCGTTTCGCCTCAGGTTCTCGTCCAGCCCTTCGTCGCGGAGACGGAGCTCGCATCGGGAGTCGATGTCCCACTCACCGCCTACTACTCGCCGGGCGTCGTGGCGGTGCTCCTCCAACACGTGGTGCTGACGTTCGCTGCCCTGTCGGTGGTGGGCGAGAGGTCGACCGGCTCGACCGAGCTCTTCCGGGTCGGTCCGGTGCGACTAGGCGAGTTCCTCGCCGGCAAGTTCTTGGGCTACGCAGTGCTCGGGGCGATCGTGGCCGCAGCTCTCATCGCCTTGGTGGTGTTCGTCTTCGGGACGCCGATGGCAGGCTCGTGGCTCTGGGTGGCCGCAGTCTTGGCACTCACGATGGCCGCGTCCTTGGGGCTCGGGTTCGTGATCGCCGCCGCCGCGAACAGCGACGCCCAGGCGGTGCAGTTGTCGATGATGGCCCTCTTGTTCACGATCTTTTTCAGCGGGATGGTCGTGTCGCTCAGCCGGCTCGCCGACGGTGTCCGCCAGATCGCCTATCTGGCACCTGCTACCGCCGGTACCAGCGCCCTCCAGGATGTGATGTTCCTCGGCAACGAGCCCAATCTCGTGTCGCTGGCCGTGCTCGGCGCCTACATCGTCGTGAGCTTCGGCGTTGCTTATGCCTGGTTGCGGCGGCGTCAGGTGGCTTGAGTCAGCTGCCGACAGGAACCCAGGACACGGCGACATCGATCGAGGTGGGCCCATTCGGCTCTGTCCGAAGGGCCTCCACCCGCCAGGCTTGGGCCGTCTCCGTAGGCAGTACCGGTAGCTTGCGGGGACAGCGGCGGGCGGCACCGTCGACTTCACAGTCGTGGAACGACCCCAGCACCTGATACCGCAGCCCGCTGGGAGGGACGATGAAGATCTCGATGTCGTCGGGCTGCTCGAGGGGAAGCTCGATCGAGATGTCGAGCGTGTGGCGCTTCGGGTCGAACGCCAGCAACTGGCCAGTGGCCTCGGTCGAGCCTGCCTCGAAGTGGAGTTGGGTCGCCGAGCTGCGCTCGCCGAGCGGGACTACGCTCACCGGCGCCGAACACGCCAGCGCCAGGAACGCGAGGGCCAGCGTGAGGCGTGACATCCCTCCACGCAGCCTACTCGCGAAGCGTTTCCTGGGTCGGTCAGACCCGAGTTCAGTTGTAGGTGTAGAAACCGCGTCCGCTCTTGCGGCCCAGCATCCCGGCCTCGACCATCCGGGTCAGAAGCGGGGGAGAGGAGTACAGCGGCTCCTTGTATTCCTCGAACAGGACGTCGGCGACGAGCTTCATCGTGTCCAGACCGATGAAGTCGCACAGCTCCAGCGGGCCCATCGGGTGGTTGGCGCCGAGCTTCATCCCGGCATCGATGTCCTCGGCCGAGGCGTGTCCGGCTTCGTACATACGGATGGCGCCGAGTAGGTACGGCACCAGGAGCAGGTTCACGATGAACCCGCCGCGGTCCCTCGCCCGGATCACGGTCTTCCCCAGTGTGTCGCGGGCGAAATCCTCCGCACGCTGTTCGACAGTGCCGTCGGAGAGGGGAGTGGTGACCAATTCCACCAACGCCATGACCGGGACAGGGTTGAAGAAATGCAGGCCGACCACATGGTCGGGCCGCGATGTCGCCGCCGCCAGCCGGGTGATGGGAATCGACGAGGTGTTGGAAGCCAAGATGGCGTCGGGATCGGTGACCGTGCTGTCGAGTTTCTGGAAGATCTCCCGCTTGAGCGACTCGTTCTCCGTCACCGCTTCGATGACGATCTGACGATCGGCCTGGTCGGCCCAATCGGTCGAGTAGGTGATGCGGGCGGCCGCGGCACTCGCCGCTTCTTCTTCGAGCTTCCCACGGGCGACGCCGCGATCGAGCGACTTCTCGACTCGTCCCCGAGCGGACTCCGCAGCCTCGGGTGACACTTCGTGGACGACCACCTCACATCCGGCGAGAGCGGCCACTTCGGCGATCCCGGCGCCCATCTGGCCGCCACCGATCACACCAACACGTTCCACCGGTACTCCTTCCTCGCTTGCGGCCCAGAGGGTCGCACACCCACTGGTCGGGTTCAAAAGCCCGCCCGCTCATGGCTGCAGAGCAAGGTCGCGCATCGGCTACCTTGCGGATGAAGCCAAGAGAAGGAGACGGAACATGGCTCTCGACAGCACCGCACGCGCCCACTGGGAAGGCGATCTCTTCTCCGGTTCCGGGACCGTTGCTCTCGACACCGGGGCGGCAGGGCCCCTCGAAGTCAACTGGCAAGCCCGCGCCGAGGAGCACGGTGGGATCACCAGCCCCGAGGAACTGATCGCCGCCGCCCACGCCACCTGCTACTCGATGGCCCTCTCCAACGTGTTGGCCAAAGCCGGCCATCCGCCCGCGAGCCTCGATGTCGAGGCGACGGCAACGTTCGTCCCCGGCACCGGCATCACCCAGATCGTCCTCCGACTCACCGCCGACGTCCCCGGCATCAGCCAGGAGGACTTCCAGGAGGCGGCCGAGAACGCCAAGGAGAACTGCCCGGTGTCGAAGGCGCTCAAGGGCAACGTGGACATCAGCCTGGAGGCAACGCTCCGCTGATCAGACGCCGGTCGTAGACGCCGGCGCCGCCCGAGGTCCGGCCCGCAGCCAGCAGGCGGCGAGGTGGCCTGCTGCGTCCGGCACCTCCATCAGTTGGGGGTCGTCGACGTTGCACAGCCCGTTCTGGGCGATGGGACATCTCGGATGGAAACGGCAACCCAAGGGCGGGTTCAGCGGCGAAGGAACCTCTCCTTCGAGGCGGATCCGGGTCCGCGGCCGTCCCGGGTCGGGGACGGGGATCGCCGACAGCAACGCTTCCGTGTACGGGTGGGCCGGCGTCTTGTAGATCGTCACGCAGTCGCTGACTTCGACGATGCGCCCCAAGTACATGACGGCGACCCGGTCGGACATGTGCTCGACCACGGCCAGATTGTGGGCGATGAAGATCATCGTGAGCCCGAGTTCGGCTTGGAGGTCCTTCAACAGGTTCAGCACCTGAGCCTGGACGGACACGTCCAGCGCCGACACCGGCTCGTCGGCGATGACGAGCTTGGGACGGAGGATGAGGGCGCGGGCGATCCCGATCCGCTGCCGCTGGCCTCCGGAGAACTCGTGCGGATAACGGTCGGCGTGTGAGGCCCGTAGCCCCACCAATTCCAACATCTCGTGAACCCGCCGCCGGCGCTCCTGTCGGTCTCCGATGCCGTGGATTCGCAAGCCCTCGGAGATCGAATTGCCGACGGGAGTGCGCGGGTCGAGGGAGCTGTAGGGGTCCTGGAAGATGATCTGGACCTCTTGGTGGAACTTCTTGCGTTCGTCTCCTTCGAGGTGGGTGACGTCACGCCCCTCGAACTCGATCCGCCCGGAGGTGGGCTCCATGAGTCCGGCGATCATCCGGCCGAGCGTGGTCTTGCCACATCCGGATTCGCCCACGAGCCCGAGGGTCTCGCCGGGCATCACCTCGAGACTCACCCCGGCGACCGCCTCGACCTTGGCGACCGTGCGGCGCAGGATGCCACCTTTGATGGGGAACTCCTTGCGGACGTCCTGGAGCCGGAGCAGTGGTTCCATCATTCGGCTCCGGGTTCGTAGAGGAAGCACCGCACTCGGTGACCAGGGCCGATCTCGAGTAGCTGGGGCTCCCGCTCGGTGCAGGCCTTGAGGCCCGTTTCGACTCGGGCCTTGCACCTGTCGGCGAAGCGGCAGGCGGGTGGCGGGTCGATGAGCACGGGCACCGTTCCCGGTATGACCTCCAGCTTTTCCGCGAATGCCCCCAGTATCGGGATGGATCCGATGAGGCCTTGCGTGTATGGGTGAGCGGGCTCCCGGAACAGAGTGTGGACGTCGGCTTCCTCGACGATCTGGCCGCCGTACATCACGGAGACTCGATCGGCCATCTCCGCCACGACCCCCAGATCATGGGTGATGAGGATCACCGCCGTGTTCATCTCCTCCTTGAGGTCCGAGATCAGGTCGAGGATCTGGGCCTGGATCGTCACGTCGAGTGCCGTCGTCGGCTCGTCGGCGATGAGGAGGGCCGGCTCACAGGCGAGAGCCATGGCGATCATTACCCGCTGGGCCATGCCCCCGGAGAGCTCGTGGGGATAGGCGAGCGCCCGTCGCTTCGGGTCGGGGATCCCGACCTTGCGGAGGATCTCGATCACCTTCTCCTGGGCCATCCGCTCGTCCCAGTCCCGGTGCAGCTCGAAGACCTCGGCGATCTGGGCGCCGGCCCGCAGCACGGGATTCAGCGCCGACGTCGGCTGCTGGAAGATCATCGAGATCTGGTCGCCGCGGATGGACGTCAGTTCTTTCTGCGACATCTTCGTGAGCTCCCGACCGTTGAAACGCACCGAACCACTGACGATGCGGCCGGGATAGGGAAGGAGGTTGAGGATCGAGAGGGACGTGACCGACTTTCCCGAGCCTGACTCGCCCACGAGGCCGAGGACTTCGCCCCGGTCGACGTGGAAGTCGACCCCGTCGACTGCTCGCACCACTCCTTCGCGGGTGTAGAAGTAGGTGCGGAGGTCGGAGACCTCCAGGAGATGGTCGGTCTCGCTCGTGGCGGCGGGGGCGGGCTCGGGCAGCGGTTGAGTCATTCGTTCAAGCTCGGGTCGAGGGCATCACGGAGACCGTCTCCCAGCATGTTGAAGCCGAGGACCGTGATGACGATGGCGAGTCCGGGGAAGATCATCAGATGCGGGGCGGTGAAGATGCGGGCCGTCTCGTCGGCGAGCATGCGGCCCCACTCGGGAGTGGGCGGCTGGGCTCCGAGGCCGAGGAAGCCGAGGGCGGCGGCCTCGAGGATGGCCCCGGCGATGCCGAGCGTCCCCAGGACGACGAGAGGCGTGAGGGCGTTGGGTATGACTCGGGTGAAGAGTATCCGGGCCGGCGACGAGCCCAATGCCCGCGAGGCGGCTACGTAGTCGATCTCCTTCACCGACAGGACCGATGCCCGCATCACACGGGCATACTGCGGCAGGGTGACGATGGCGATCGCCAGCAGCGTGTTGCGGATGCCGGGTCCCAACACGAAGACGATTGCGATGGCGAGGATCAGAGATGGGAAGCCGAGGACGACGTCCATGATCCGCATGAGGACGTTGTCGAGCCACCCTCCCACGTAGCCGGCGATGGACCCGATGAGCGCTCCGACGATGATCGCCACGAGTACCGTCGTGAAGCCGAGGGGCAGACTGACCCGTGCCCCGTAGAGGACCCGGCTGTAGAGGTCGCGCACGTTTCCGTCGAGGCCGAACAGGTGCTGTTGTCCCTCGCAGCCCAGGACGTTGACGCACGGGGGCGCCCACCTGACGGCGTCGGGCTCGCCGATGAAGTCCTCGTACGGAGAGTAGGGGGCGATCACCGGGGCCAGCAGGGCGATGAGGATCATGAACCCGACGAGGACCAGGCCGGTGACGCCGATCTTTCGGCGGAAGAAGCGCCGGAGGGCGATCCGCCACACCGAACCGGTCTCCCGCAGCAGGGTCTGCGGTCCGTCGACGGCAGGAATTTCGAGCTCTGGTTCGCGCGAGGTCATTTCAGCCTCACCCGGGGATCGAGGTAGCCGTACGAGATGTCGACGATGAGGTTGATCACTACATAGGTAGCGGCGATCACCACGGTGAATGCCTGGACGATGGGGAAATCTCGGGTGCTGATCGACTCGTAGAGCGCGGTCCCGACTCCCGCCAGGCCGAAGACGGTTTCGGTGAGGACGGCCCCTCCCAGGAGGCCACCGAGTTGGAGGCCGATGACCGTGACGACCGGGAGCAGCGCGTTGCGCAGGGCATGACGGCGGACCACGAGCCGGTCACCGGCGCCCTTGGCTCGTGCCGTGCGGATGTAGTCCCGCTGCAATACGTCCAGTAGGGAGGAGCGGGTCATGCGGGCGATGATCGACATCGGGATGGTCGCCAGCGCGAGCGTCGGCAGGATCAAGTGTTTGATCGCTGCCCACAACTCCTCCCATTGCGCAGAGATGAGGGCGTTGACGATCTGCATCTTCGAGATGAAGAACGCCATGGAATAGACGAAGCCGCTTTCGCCCAGGTCGAGACCCCACACCTCCCAGAAGGGGTCGGGCCGCATCCCGGCCGGCAGACGGCCTGAGGCGGGCAAGGCGAAGGGAGTGTTGCCGAGCACGATGGCTCCGAAGTATGCGAGGAGCAGGCCCAGCCAGAAGACTGGCATCGAGACGCCGACGTTGGCCACGGCCATCGCTCCCACGTCGACGACGGTGTTGTGCCGGCGGGCGGCGACGATGCCCAACGGAATGCCGATGATCACCGCCACCGCGAGCGCCGAGATGGCGAGTTCGGCGGTCACGGGCAGGCGTTCCAGGAGGATCGTCGAAACCGGCCGGGAGAAGCGGATCGACTCGCCGAAGTCGCCGGAGACGATCCGCTGGGCGTAGATGCCGAGTTGGACCGGCAGCGGTTGGTCCAACCCGTTCGCACGGTTGAAGCGCTCACACGCCTCTGGCGTCGCCCGCTCGCCCAGCATCGCCGTGCACGGTTCGCCGGGAAGGAGGCGAACCAGGAGGAAGACCACGAGGAGCACTCCGGCGAGGACGGGAATGGCGACGAGGGTGCGACGGGCGATGTATCCGAGCATGGATCAGTCGGAAGGGTGGGGGTGGCTGGTTGGCAGCCACCCCCACACAGAACGGCGAAGTGGGATCAACCCTCTCCGCCGGCGTCTTCGGCGTTCATCAAGGCGCCCCACAGGTAGGCGAAGTACTCGAACCCGCCTGTGTTGCCCACGTGCAGAGGATGGGCGGCGTCGATGCCCACGGCGAACGACGTCACGACGTCGTTCGCGTCGAGGTCGGATCCGTCGTGGAACTTGACGCCCTGCCGGATGGCGCAGGTCCACACCGTGCCGTCCTCGTTCGGATCGCACGACTCGGCCAACGCCGGCACCGGATTGCCTTCGAGGTCGTAGTCATAGAGACCCTCGAGGACCTGCTCGCAAGCGGACAGCGACTCGCCGTCCGTCTCGTCGGCGCAGAACAGCGAGATCGGCTCAGCGTTCTGGACGAACACCAGCGTGTCGCCATCGGGCGTCATCGTGTGGAACTGAGGAGCACCGAACGGCGGAACCTGGGCGCCCTCGACCGTGGCCAGAGCAGCGTCGGCCGCGGCACCGTGGGCGACCGGGACCACCGGCACGTGCTCACGGAGCAGGTTGTTGGCCTGCTCGTAGATCGGAGCCGCCTCGGCCTCGTCCACGGTGGCAGCACCCTGGTCCAAGAGCTCCACCAACTCGGGGATGGTGTCGCCGAACTGCGGTCCGCGGAAGTGCGTGTCGAGGAAGTTCGTCACGTGCGGATAGTCGGCGCCCCAACCGAGCAGGTGGATGCCGTCCATGGCGCCGATCGAGGTCTGCTCGATGAAGGCGCCGGACTCGACCTCTTCGACCGTGGCGTTGATGCCCAGGTTCTCCCGCAGCTGGGTCGCGATCTCGGTCGCCACCGCGCCCGGTTCCGGCAAGTAGACGCGGAACACGTCGCGGTAGGTGATCCTGGTGTCGAACCCGTCCGGATAGCCCGCCTCAGCGAGCAGAGCCCGAGCCGCCTCGGGGTCGAACTCGTACCACGGTTCACCCTCACACCCGTTGGGGATGCTGCACGGGGTGAAGAAGTCGGCCACCTCGGACCCCAGCGGGTAGAAGTTGTCGACGATCCGCTGACGGTCGATACCCATTGCCACGGCCTGACGCACCCGCACGTCGTTGAACGGCTCGAAGGTGTTCGTCATGCCGATGTAGAAGATGTTGGGGTTGGGATCCTCCAACAGGACGAGGTTCTCGTCGTTCTGGATCGTCTCGTAGTCGCTGGCGGCCAGGTTCGTGATGTAGTGGGCGTTGCCCGACTGGAGCTCGAGGATGCGCGAGGTGCTCTCGGCGGCCCACCGGAAGACCAGCGTCTCGAACGGAGGCGGACCACCCCAGTAGTCGGGGTTGGCCGACATCACGATCTCCGAACCACGTTCCCAGGCGTCGAGCATGAACGGACCGGTGCCGATCGGGTTGTCGAGCGGCGATCCGCCTGTTGCCTCCAGGTGCTCGGCCGGCTGGATAGCGAACGGAACGAAGGCGAGCTTGGCAAGGAAGGCCGGGTCGGGCGAGCAGAGGGTGAACACGACCTCGTGTGTCCCCGTCGCCTCGATCGACTGGATCTTGCCTCCGTAGTCGCAGCTCTCCGCCGATACGGACGCCAAGTCGCCGCTCGGCGCGCTCGTATCCGAGGGTGCGGTGGTTTCGGTGGTTTCTGGCGGTGCGGTGGTCTCCGCCGGTGCCGAGGTTTCGGCTGGAGCCGACGTGTCGGCCGGCTCATCGGCCCCACATGCGGCGGCGACCATGGCGAGAATCGCCAGAATCACCACTCCTTTCAGCTTCTTCACTTGTCCTCCTGTTTGCTCGTCCCAGCGCGCACCGCAGTGGCGCTTGTAGAGACGGTACACGGACGAAATGAGGGTTGTCGCGATCAGCTACGGCCGAATCGGTCGAACGGTTCGTCGGCATCGACGTCGTGAGCTTCGGCCAACTCCTCGACTACGTCCAGGTCGAGCGACTTCGCGGGAGGCCATGGATCCTCCCTGTCGAGCCGCTCCGGCGCATCCCGCAGCGTCCATCGTTGGGGATCGGTGTCGTCCAGTTCTTCCCATGTGATGGGCATGGCGACCGGGGCGCCGGGGCGCGGACGCAGCGACCATGGGCACACGGTGGACTGGGCCCAGCGGTTGCGTAGCCAGTCCACGAACACCCGGCCTGCCCGATCCTTCTTCAGGAACTCGGTTGTCATCTCGTCCGGATGTCGAGCGGCGACGACACCTGCCAGGAGGCGCGCCACCTTTCCGATGGCCTCGTAGTCGTGCTCCTGCTCGATCAGAGCCACGACGTGATAGCCACTGGAGCCGGTGGTCATCACGCCGGGCGAGAGCCCGATGTCCTCCATCACCTTTCGAGCCGCCCGGGCCGCTTCCCGGGGCGGATCGCCACCCTTGGGCGGATCCAGGTCGAGGACCAGACGATCCGGTCGCAACAGATCGGGTGTCCGGGACGTCCAGATGTGGAAGGTGATCGTGTTCTGGTTCGCCAGGTAGACGAGGTCGTCGGGCGTGTCGCAGAGAGGGTGGATCGTCGTGCCGCCTTCCTTGGGCACCTCGACCCGCTCGATCGACTCAGGGAAGTACTTGGAGGCGTTCTTCTGCATGAAGCCGGGCTCGTCGATTCCGTTGGGGAACCTCTGGAGGGTGAGAGGGCGGCCGCGGAGATGAACGAGCATCGCCTCTGCCACGGTCCGGTAGTACTCGACCACTTCGCCTTTGGTGATCCCGTCAGCGGGGTAGAGCACCTTCTCCGGATGAGACACCTTCACCTGCCCATGTTGGCAGGTCGGGGATCACAGGAATCGGGCGAGGTACTGGCGCTTCTTGCCGACGCGGATGACGAGGGTGGTCGCCGTGGCCAGGTCCTTTGGGCCCACGACGCGGGTGGAGTCGGTTATCGGTTCGTCGTTGAGCCGGACGCCACCCTGCTCGACGAGGCGGCGCGCCTCGCTGTTGCTCTTGGACGCCCCGACGCGGGTCATCAGGTCCAAGAGCCCGATCCCGGCCTCGAGTTCCGAGCGGGGCAACTCGAGGGTGGGCGCCTGCTCGAAGGCCATCGTCAGGACCTCGTCGCTCAACTCCGAGACCGAGGCGTCACCGAACAGCACCGCAGTGGCCTGTTCGGCGGCCCGGAGGCCCTCTTCGCCATGGACGATGAGCGTCGTCTCCGCGGCCAGCCTCCGCTGGCCTATCCGGGATCCTGGGTCGTCGGCGTGGGCTTTCGCCACCTCCTCGACCTCCTCGAGCGGGAGGAAGGTGTACATCCGCAGGAACCGCTCGACGTCCCGGTCGTCGGTGTTCAGCCACCACTGGTAGTACTCGAAGGGGGATGTCAGGTCGGGGTCGAGCCAGGGCGCATTACCCGCCGACTTCGAAAACTTTCTCCCGTCCGATCCCTCGACGAGCGGCCATGTGATGGCATGTACCTGCACGCCGTGGCGGCGCCGGATCAGGTCGACGCCCGAGAGGATGTTGCCCCACTGGTCGGAGCCGCCTCCCTGCAGCGTGCACCCGTAGGTCCGGTACAGGTAGTCGTAGTCCATCGCCTGGAGGAGCGTGTAGCTGAACTCCGTGTACGAGATGCCCTGCTCGCGGTCCTCCATCCGCCGCCTGATCGCCTCCCGTGAGATCAATTGGTTGACGGTGAAGTGCTTGCCGATGTCACGCAGGAACTCGAGGACCGTGACGTCCTTCGTCCATTCGTAGTTGTCGACGAGGATGGCCTCGGACATGTCGAGGACTCGCCCGAAATCGCGGCGGATGCCCGCGAGGTTCCTCTCGATCTCCTCCTCGTCCATCAGTTGGCGTTCCTCGTCGCGGAAGGAGGGGTCGCCGATGCGGCCGGTTGCTCCGCCGGCGAGGGCGATCGGGCGGTGCCCGGCGCGCTGGAGCCAGGCCATGGCCATCAGGCCGGCCAGGTTGCCCACATGCAACGACGGGGCGGTCGGGTCGAAACCGACGTAGAAGGTCCGGGTGCCCGACGTCAGGTGCTCGATGAGGCTTTCCTCGTCGGTGTGGTCGTGGAGCAGGCCCCTCTCTCGCAGGGTTTCGATGGGATTCGACATTCGCGACTCCACGGTAGTTGCCGAGGGAACAACCTCCGGACGGCCGGAGTTGAAGCGGGTGCCGAGCCAGCCGCTTACAGGGCTGGATGTACCCCGAGTACCCTTTGGCGGGAGCATGTACGACTTCCAGAAGATCGAAGCGAAGTGGCAGGAGCGCTGGGCGGAGTCCGGCGTTTTCGAGGTGGAAGCCGACCCGTCGCGCCCCAAGTTCTACAACCTGACGATGTACCCCTACCCGTCGGGGGCGCTCCATCAGGGGCACGTCCGCAACTACACCTATGGAGACCTGCTGACCCGCTACATGACGATGCGGGGATACAACGTGCTGTCTCCGATGGGGTGGGACAGCTTCGGTCTTCCCGCCGAGAACGCCGCCATCGCCACCGGCGTGCATCCCCGGATCAACACCGAGGCGCAGATAGCGCGCATGTCGGAGCAGATCCGGCGTCTGGGGGCGATGTACGACTGGCGGCGCGAGGTCGCTTCACACAAGCCCGATTACTACAAGTGGGACCAGTGGCTGTTCCTGAAGCTGTTCGAGCGCGGCCTGGCGTACAAGGCCGAGGCGCCGGTCAACTGGTGCCCCAACGACCAGACGGTCCTGGCCAACGAGCAGGTCGTAGATGGACGATGCGAGCGGTGCGGCCACGAGGTCATCCGCCGCAACCTGAGCCAGTGGTTCTTCAAGATCACGGATTACGCCGAGCGGCTGCTCGCAGATCTGGACCAGCTGGAGCACTGGCCGGAGCGGGTCCGCACCATGCAGCGCAACTGGATCGGCCGGTCCGAGGGCGCCCTGTTCACCATGCAGGTCGACGGCCTCGACGCCAGCTTCGACGTGTTCACGACCCGCCCGGACACGATCTTCGGAATGACCTTCGCCGTGCTGGCGCCCGAGCATCCGCTGGTCGAGCAGCTGGTGGCGGGCACCGAGTACGAAGCGGAGGTGCGTGCCTACCAGGAGAAGACGGCGAAGGAGAGCGAGATCGAGAGGATGGCGGAGGGCGAGAAGACCGGCGTCTTCACGGGCCGCTACGCCATCAACCCGGTCAACGACCGACGCGTCCCGATCTACATCGCCGACTACGTGCTGATGGGCTACGGGACCGGCGCCATCATGGCCGTGCCCGGCCAGGATCAGCGTGACTGGGACTTCGCCGAGAAGTACGGAATCGAGATCATCCGCACCATCGAGCCGCCCGCCGATTTCGACGGCGAGGCCTACATCGGCGAGGGCCGGGTCATCAACTCCGACTTCCTGGACGGCCTCGACATCGAGACCGCCAAGGACCGGATCATCGCCTGGCTCGAGGAGAAGGGAATCGGCCGCCGCCAGGTCCAGTACCGCCTGCGCGACTGGCTGATCAGTAGACAGCGCTATTGGGGCTGCCCGATCCCGATCGTGCACTGCCCCGACTGCGGCCAGGTGCCGGTGCCCGAGGACCAGTTGCCGGTCGAGTTGCCCGACGTAGAGGACTACGCGCCCAAGGGGCGTTCTCCGCTGGCGGCGCTGGACTCCTTCGTCAACACGACGTGTCCGAAGTGTGGCGGTCCCGCCCAGCGGGAAACCGACACGATGGACACGTTCGTCGACAGCTCCTGGTACTTCCTGCGGTTCACCGACGCCCGCAACGACGAGGCCATCTTCGACCCTGAGAAGGCGGCCTACTGGATGCCCGTCGACCAGTACATAGGCGGCATCGAGCACGCCGTCCTGCACCTGCTCTACTCGCGGTTCATCACCAAGGTCCTGTACGACATGGGCTTGTCGCCAGTAGAAGAGCCATTCGCCCGCCTGTTCACCCAGGGAATGATCCGGCTGGGCGGCGCCAAGATGTCGAAGTCGAAGGGCAACATCGTCGACCCGCTGGACCTGCTGGCGTCCCACGGCGCCGACGCCCTGCGGCTGTACCACCTGTTCATGGGCCCGCCCGCCGAGGACGCCGACTGGGACGAGCACGGCATCGACGGCACGTCCCGGTTCCTCGACCGGGTGTGGCGCTTGGTGACGGGCGAGTTCGGTGAGCCCACTGACCGGGAGGAGAACGAGTCGGATCGGGCGGTCATCGCTGAAACCCACCGGACGATCCAGAAGGTGAGCGAGGACATCGAGCGGTTCGCCTTCAACACGGCGGTCCCGGCTTTGATGACGCTGACCAACACGCTGGTCGACTACGTCCGTCAGGGCGCCCGACGCGAAACCCTGGATCACGCGATCGAGAAGCTGCTGATGCTCCTGTCGCCGATGGCGCCTCACATCTCCCACGAGTTGTGGGAGCGGACCGGCCACACCACCATGCTGGCCACCGAGCCCTGGCCCACGTACGACCCCGAGCTGGCCAAGGCCGAGGTGGTGACCATGGTGATCCAGGTCAACGGCAAGGTGAGGGACCGGATCGAGGTGGACGCCACGATCAGCGCCGAGGAAGCCGAGCGCCTGGCGCTCGAGTCCCAGCGAATCCAGGACTGGATCGGCGACGGCCAAGTGAAGAAGGTGATCAGCCGCCCGCCGCGGCTCGTGAACGTCGTCGTCGGGTGATCCGGGCCGCCGCCCTTCTCGGACCCTTCGACAGCGCCGAGGTCCGCCGCCTGCTCGCCCCGGTACGGCCCGAGGAAGTCGACATTCGGTTGCTGCCTCGATCCCTCCATCGGGTGTTCCCCTCGTGGGTAGCGGCTGTGACCATGCCATGGGCCGTGTACATCCGGCCGCAGGCGCTGACGAGCAGCGACGAAGCCATCGCCCGCCTGGTGGTCCACGAGCTGATCCATTGGCGTCAGTGGCGCACCCTCGGCGTGATCGGTTTCCTCAGCCGCTACCTGGCCGACTACGTGCGAGGGCGCATCGGCGGGCTGGACCACCGCCAGGCGTACCTCCGGATCGGGTTGGAGCAGGAGGCGGCCGACGCCGCCCGCCAGGTGTGAGCTCTAGTCGATCACGACGCCGTCGAGGTCGGGGGGCTCCGGGTACTCGAGGCCCAACCCCTCCATCACCCCGACCGTGATCTCGCCGATCGCCAGCTTGCGGTACCACTTCCGGTCTCCCGGGATCACATACCAGGGTGCGAACTCGGTCGATGTGCGGCTGAGCATCTCGGCGTAGGCCACCTGGTAGTCGTCCCACTTCTGTCGCGTGGAGAGGTCGCCGGGGTCGAACTTCCAACGCTTGTTCGGGTCGTCGAGACGGGCCTGGAGGCGCTCCGCCTGCTCTCCTTTGGAGATGTGGATGAAGAACTTCACGATCGTCGTGCCCTCATCGGAGAGCAACCGCTCGAACTCGACGATGTGGTCGTAACGCTTTCTCCACGCCTCCTCGGGGGCGAGCCCGTCGACCCGAACGACGAGAACATCCTCGTAGTGACTCCGATTGAAGATGACGATCTCCCCGTTGCCGGGCACGTGGGGATGCACCCGCCACAGGTAGTCGTGTGAGAGCTCCTTCTCGGTCGGCTTCTTGAACGAGGCCACCCTCACCCCTTGTGGGTTCATTCGCCCGAAGACATCCCGGATCGTCGAGTCCTTCCCGGCGGTGTCCATCGCCTGGAGAACGACGAGGAGGCGGTGGCCGGAGTCGGCGTAGAACAGCTCCTGCAGCTCGGATAGGCGCTCCGCCAGCTCCTCCACCCGGGCATTTCCCTCTGACTTGCCCTTGTCCCAGCCCACGTCGGAGCGAGTGGGCCACTCGGCGAGATCGACGGTCGTGCCGGGAGGGACGCGGAAGGATTCGAATGACATGGCCGAACCCTAACCAGAGGGGTCTGGTCGAGGCCGCTCCGCTTCGGTAGAAGAAGAACCGCAGCGCACGGCAGGGGGCCGATACCGAGGAGATCCATGGACCGGCGCTGGCTGCCGGCGGGAGTATTGGGAGTCGCCGCCGTCTTGGCAGGCATTTGGTGGGGGAGAGGGGTCGTGCCGACCCCGCAGCCGGACGTGCCCGCGGGCCCGGCACCGCCGGTGTCGTCGACAGCCGCAACGGACGTCATCGTCCACGTCGCCGGCTGGGTGCAAAAGCCCGGCCTCGTCAAAGTGCCAGAGGGCGCGAGAGTCGGCGATGTCCTTTCGGCCGCAGGCGGGGTGCGTCCCGGCGCATCGCTCGACGCAGTGAACCTGGCCCAACCCGTCGCCGACGGCCAACAGATCGTCGTGCCCGGCCCCGACGCCACGGCTGTCGCCGGATCGACGCCCGCCGACGACGGACTGGTCCACCTCAACACGGCCACGGCCGCCGACTTGGAGACCCTTCCGGGCGTGGGGCCAGTCCTCGCCGAGCGGATCGTCGCCCACCGGGATGCCCGCGGCGGCTTCGAACGTGTCGAAGACCTGCTCGAAGTGCCCGGAATCGGGGAGGCGAAGCTGGCCGACCTCAGGGATGACGTCGCGATTCCGTGACGCCCTCGGCCTGGATACCCGGACCCTGGCGGCGGTCGCCGTAGGTGCGGTCACCTGGGCCAGTGCTGCCGCCGCACGGTGGTGGGGAGGCGCCGCGCTCGTGGTCGCGCTGGCATGTGCCGCGGTGGCGATCGGAGCAATCGGCTGGCGGCCGCTGACGGCGGTTTGCGCCGTCGCCGCTCTCGCCGGATGGTGGTCAGGGCACGGCGCCACGGTTCGTCAGGAGGCGATCCTGGCGTACGAGACGCCGCCCGGGCAGGTCGCCATGCGGGTGCGCCTTCTCGGCGACCCGCGGCAAAGCGAATACGGGTGGTTCGCTTTGGCGGTACCGGACCCGCCGGAGCCCGGCCGGCCCCCGAAGATCCCGATGCTCATCACCTCGGGTGGTTCGCTGCCTGGAGTCGCCGGGGACCGGTTGACGATCGGCGGCCGGCGGACCGGCCGCCGGGGGACGGTCCGCGGCGATCCCTACTCGGGTGTGGTGCGCGTCGGTGAGGTAGCGGGAGTGGAGAGCCCGACGGCCTGGTGGTGGGTGGCCGGAAATGGCGCTCGGGCCCGCGTCCTCGACCGGCTCGAAGGCCGGGGCCCGGTGAGGGCCTTGCTCGCCGGCTTCCTCGTCGGCGAGACGACGGGGGTGCCCGAGGCCGACATGGAGGCTCTGAGACGAGCCGGTCTGGCCCACCTGGTCGCCGTATCGGGCTCCAACGTCTCGCTTTTCCTCACGATCACCGTCATCGCCCTTGGTCCCCTCGGCGCCGGGCCGCGGCGGAGGGCGGCTTTCGGTCTCGCGGCCCTGGTGGTCCTCGTCATCGCTACCCGCTGGGAGCCGTCCGTGATCCGGGCATCGATCATGGCCGCGCTCCTTTTGGGTGGGCGGGTGCTCGGCTGGGCGCTGACCACTCCGACGGCCTTGTCCGTCACCGTGACGCTGGTCGTTCTGACGTCCGGGGAGCTCGCCACCGAGGTCGGGTTCGCCATGTCGGTCCTCGCCACGGCGGGGGTGCTGGTGGGTGCGTCTTTCCGCCCGACGGCGCTTCCCCGGCCGATGGCGACGGTCCTGAGTGCCACATGCGGTGCCCAATTGGCGGTCGCACCCGTGGCCATCGCCACGTTCGGGACGATCCCCTTGTTGGCACCGCTCACGAACGTCGTTGCGATCCCGATCGTCTCGGCCGCCTCGGCGGTGGGCGGCCTCGGGGTCGCCCTGGCGGCTGAGCCGCTCGTCGACCTGGCGGCCGTCGGTGCCGGCACGGTGCTGGCGATTGCCCGGGTGGCTGCCTCGTGGCCCCAGGTGGGATGGGCTGGCCTGGCCTGTGCCGTCGTCGCAGTGACCCTCCTCCACACCCGATGGCGTCCAGCCGTTGCGGTCGCAGTCGCCTGTGCGGCCGCCTGGACAGTGTTGGCGCCCTCCGCGTCGTTGCCGCGACCGGGCGCCGTGTTCTTCGACGTCGGGCAGGGCGATGCCGTCCTCATCGTGTCGGGCGAAGGCCGCACGATGCTGGTCGACGGCGGCCCCGATCCCACCGTGCTGGACCGCAAGCTCGCCGCCTACGGAGTCGGGCGCCTCGATCTGGTCGTGCTCACCCACGTCCACGCCGACCATGCCACCGGCCTCGAGGCTGTGTTCGGGCGAAGACGAGTGGGAGAGGTGTGGCTACCGAGCCCCCCGCACGAGACATCCGCCTCGAAGCGTGTTGCCGACATGGTCCGCCGGCTCGGCATCCCCTGGCGGCACGCGCCGGTCGGCGAAATGCTGTCCTTCGATGACCTCGCGATCGAGGTGGTCGGGCCGCTACGGCGCTACGCCTCGCCCAACGACCAGTCAGTGGTCATGCGAGTCCACGGCCCGGACGGCACACGGGTGCTCCTCACCGGCGACATCGAAACCCACGCACAAGCCGACCTCGCCGGCCTCTCGGCGGAGGTGCTCAAGGTGCCTCACCAGGGAGCGGCCACCTCCGACCTGGATTGGCTCACATCCGTGGGTGCTCGACGGGCCATCATCTCCGTCGGGCCGAACGACTTCGGGCATCCAGCACCCGAGGTGATCGCGTCACTGGAGGCGGCCGGGGCAATGGTCCACCGCACCGATGAGGACGGCGATGCGGTCATCGACCTAGCTGCGGGTGGGGGGTGGGGTCCGGGTGGCGTGGATTCCACGATTGACGTTGAGGGCCCCACCGCCGAAACTCCGGTCCATGTTCCGCGGCGAGCTGAAGGCGGGTGAGCACCGCCTTTCCTTCGGCGACGTCACATACGTGATGGGCGTCATCAACCTGTCTCCCGAATCCAAGAACGCCCACACGGTGGCGGCGACTCCCGAGGAGGCGCTTTCCCTCGCCGACCGTTATCGGGCCTGGGGAGCAGATCTGGTCGAGGTGGGCGGGCAGTCGTCGCACTACGACAACCCAACGATCGAGGTCGACGAGGAGATCAAGCGTGTGGTTCCTGCGGTCGAATCGCTCGTGGCCGACGGGCACGTCGTCGCCGTCGACACCTGGAAACCCGCGGTGGCGGAGAAGGCCATCGAAGCCGGCGCCGCGATCATCAACGACACATCGGGCCTCCGGTCAGCCGATATGCGACACGTGCTGACAACCACCGAAGCGGCGGTGATCGCCGTGTATGTGGAGGGCGACGATCCGCATTCGGTCGGCGATCTGACGATCACACCCGACAAGACCCGGTCGTTGGTCGACTCCTTCCGAAGACTCATCGACGAGCTAGACCCATCACTGCGCTCGCGAGTTCTCGTCGACCCGGGGATCGCCATCAACTACCGCGGCGACTACCAGGCGTACACGAGATTCCAGCTCGACGTCATCCGCCAGAGCTCCCTGTTCACCTCGCTCGAGCGCCCGCTCGTCATCCCCATCCCCCGCAAGGCCGACATCCATTGGGTCAGCGCCTACATCACGTTGGCGCTGGAGTATGGAGCCGACATGATTCGGGTCCACGACGTGGCCGTCGCCGCCCGTCTCGTCCGCCTGTGGGAACGGGAAGTGGATCGTTGACCGACGTCGTCGAACTCAAACCGCTCGACAAGAGTGCGCTGACCGTGCGACGGCTCCGAGTGCTGATCGGCACCGGCGTGGTGTTCGTCGTGCTCGTGGCAGCCGTGCTCTTGTTGCTGACACTCCCGGACACTCCGACTTCGCTCTGGATCGGACCGGCTCTGGTGGTGGTCGTAGGGGCGGCGGCGTGGTGGTGGGAGGGAGTCGAATACTCCCGGTGGGCCTGGCGGCTGACACCTGATCTGTTCGAGGTGCGTCGGGGCGTCGTCTTTCGGAGGGTGAATCTCGTCCCCCGTAGCCGCATCCAGAACGTCACCACCAAGGCCGGGCCTCTACAGCGTCGCTTCGGGGTGCTGACGCTCGCCGTGCACACTGCCGGCACGAGGACGAAAAGCGTCGAGATCCTGGACATAGGCGCCGGACACGCCGAGGAGATCCGCCGGCAGCTGGGGTTGGCATGACGGACGGTCTCCACGAGGTGGCCCAAGATGCCGACGGCTGGCGGCGTCTCCATCCACTGACGATCCTCAAGGAGATCGGGTCTCTTGCCTGGGCGATAGTCGCCGCCTTCGTCCTCGACTTCGAGCCGATGGATCTGCCGGGCGACTGGGCGCAAGCCGATGCCGTGATCGCCGTGGCCGTTTTCGTCTACGCCATCGCCCGTTATGCCTTCACCGCCTACCGGGTCACCCCGACGTCGCTCGAGCTGCGCCGGGGCGTGATCGTGAAGTCCCTCCAGCAGATGCCCCGGGATCGGGTCCAGGCCGTGGCGACCAACGCCGGATTCGTCAGTCGCCTCTTCGGAGTCACCACCGTCGAAGTGTCGGCGGCCGATGCCGAAGACATCCAGTTGGGGTTCGTCTCCGAGGAGGACGCCGAGGCTCTGCGTCTCGTCCTCGAGCGCCAGGCCTTCGAACCCGAGGGCGAAGGGCACGCCGTCCAGCCCGGAGAGCCAGTGGCCACGCTGCCTGTTGGGCGTCTCATCGTCTACGTCGCCACCGACACCGTCCTGATCACCGGTCTTGCCGCCTTCGCACTGGGCATCGTCGCGGCCGCGCTCACCCGTCGGTTCTGGGCGCCACTGCCGGCGTTTGCGGCGATGGCGTGGCCCCTGGTCCGTGCTTTCGCCCTGGTCGGCTTTCGCTCGTGGATCGAGCAGGATCGCCTGCGCATCCAAGCCGGGATCCTGGGCCGCCGGCACACAGAATCTCCCCTCGATCGCATCCAACTGGTCCAGGTGAGGCAACCGCTCCTGCGTCGGATCTTCGGCTACGAAACCATCTCGATGGTCACAGGCGATATCGGAGTGTCGTCGGACAGCGTGCAACTCGCAGGGGCTGTCGCCCCTCTCGTGCCCGCCGGGTCGTGGAGGGGAATCGCCGAGACACTTCTCGGCCCGATCGCCCTCGCGGAAGACGGGCTCGAGCGCTCGTCGCCACTCACGGTCCGGCGGACGATCCTGCGCGGCCTCCTGGTACTGGTGCCTGGCATCGTTCTCGTCGGATGGGTGGGGCGGCGTCTCGGGCTGGGTGTGTGGCCGGCTGTTGCCCTGCTCCTGGTCGGGATCCCGGCGCTTGTCGTCTATTCCCGGGCCCGATGGGAGGTCTTGGGCTGGGCGGTCGATGAGCGTCATCTGATGCTCCGGAGGGGCGTGTTCGACCGCCGCCTGACGATCGTCCCTGTCCACAAGGTGCAGGACGTGATGGTGCGCGCCACCCCCTTCCAGCATCGGCTGGGCCTCGCCACCGTCGACGTGGACACCGCCGGCTTGTCCCTGTCAGGGAGTGTGTTGGCGGTCGACCTGCCCCTGGACCGGGCCCGATATCTGGCCGACCATCTGGCCGAGATCGCCGCCCGGATCGCCCTTCCCGACGGTGTGTGAGCGTCGACCCAGAGTTGGTGTAGGTTTCCGGCATGTCGCTCATCGCCGTAGCGGGTCCTCCCAGCCCTGGTCCGGGCGAGCGCGAGGGGATGCTCGAAGCGGCCCGGCAGGCACTCGTCGAGGAGGGGATAGCGGCTGCCGACATCGTTCGAATCGACGTGCCCGGTCGCGGCGCCGGCGAGGAAGGCGAAGGAACGCTGCGTGCCGAACTCGAGCCGGCGGTGCCGATCCTGCAGTCGGGTTCCCTGTTCGGCGGAAGGCAGGGACTGCTCGTGGTCGACGCCCAGAACCTGCAGGTAGCCGAGGCGGGCATCCTGGCCGAGCTGATCTCCCATCGGGACCCCGAGGCGGTCGCGGTGGCACTCGTTTCAGGCGGCAAACTCGCCAAGCCTCTCGCAGACGTGGTGAAGAACGGCGGGCGCACGATCACGGTCGCCAAGATGTGGGAGCGGCAAGCCGTGAAGTGGGTGGAGGAGGAGGTCGAAAAGCGCGAACTCGCCTTCGAGCCAGGGGCGGCCGAGGCGCTCGTCCAACGATTCGGGACCGACACCGCGGCGATGTCCCGCGCCCTCGATCAGCTTCGCGAGTTCCGGGGCAAGATCACACCGGGCCTGATCCTCGACTGGTTCAAGAACCGCCCCGACGAGCCGCTGTTCCTCTACATCGACGCGATCGAGAAGGGGCGCGCCGGCGAAGCGTTGCGGCGGTTGGGCGACTTCCTCACCCACGGCCACCCCTTGCAGGTGATCGGGGCGCTCGACAACGACCTGCGGCGCCGTGTGCTGGCCGCGGCCGCTCCGGACCTGCCGACACTGGCGGAGTGGATCGGGGCAAAGCCGTCGGATCGTCGGACGGAGCGGCTGTGGAACAGCCGGGGGAGGGTGGCCGACTCGGCCCTACGGCGCGCCCAGGAGGCGATCCTGCGGGCAGACCGCGTCCTGAAATCTCACCCCGAGGACAGCCACCGCGTGACCATGGAACGGCTCACGGTGGCGTTGTGCCGCTGGTACTCGTAGCCGTCAGGCCGCCGGCTTGGTGGCGTGGAGCCGGGCGGCGAGGCGGGCCTTCTTGCGAGCCGCAGTGTTGGGCTTGAGGACGCCCTTGGTCACAGCCTTGTCGATCTTCTTCTGGGCCTGCCGGAACAGCTCGTCGGTCGGCTCGCCCGCCTCGGCGGCGACCAGCACCTTCTTGATGGCGGTCTTCACCTCGGAACGGATCGACTTGTTGCGCAAACGCCGCTTCTCGTTCTGGCGGTTGCGCTTCATCTGTGACTTGATGTTGGCCATGTGGTCAGAAACCTCGTTGTACGTCGGCAGATCTCAAAGACTGGAAAGTGATCGCGCCGACGCAAGACGCGGCCGGCGGGAGACACCAAAGATAGCAGCCGAGCCGTTGCGGGTACAATGCGAAGGCTCGTTGTCCCCCCGGAGTCCGTGACACCTCAGGCGCGCATTCGCAACTTCTCGATCATCGCCCACATCGACCACGGCAAGTCGACTTTGGCCGACCGCCTGCTCGAGCGTACTGGCGCGATCTCCGAGCGGGAGATGCGTGATCAGGTCCTGGACTCGATGGATCTCGAGAGGGAACGTGGCATCACGATCAAGGCCCAGACGGTGCGGCTCGACTACCGGGCCGCCGACGGCCAGGACTACGTCCTCAACCTGATCGACACTCCCGGTCACGTCGACTTCTCCTACGAGGTGTCCCGCTCGCTAGCCGCCTGCGAGGGCGCGTTGCTCCTGGTCGACGCCGCCCAAGGTGTGCAGGCACAGACCCTCGCCAACGCCTACCTGGCGGTCGAAGGGGGCCTCGAGATCATCCCGGCCTTGAACAAGATCGATCTCCCGGCGGCCGACCCGGACCGGGTAGCGGAAGAGGTCGCCGGCGTGATCGGCGGCGAGCCCGAAGAGGTGCTCCTCCTGTCCGCCAAGACCGGCGAAGGAGTCGACGAGTTGCTCGAGCGGATCGTGTCCGACGTGCCCCCGCCCTCGGGGAACCCCGATGCGCCGCTTCGGGCCCTGGTCTTCGACTCGTATTACGACTCGTATCGGGGGGTGGTCTGCTACATCCGGGTGGTCGATGGGAGCTTGGCTGCCGGAGAACGCGTCAGGTTCATGGCGACCTCCGAGGAGCGCGACGCCGACGAGATCGGCTTCCTCACCCCCAAAGCGGTTCCCGCCGCGTCGCTCGGTCCGGGGGAGGTCGGATACCTGATCACCGGCGAGAAGGAGATCGACAAGATCAAGGTCGGCGACACGGTCACGACCGCCCGCCACGGTGCCACCGAACCGCTGCCGGGCTACGCCGAGCCGAAGCCGATGGTCTTCTCGGGGATATTCCCCACTGAAGGCGACGACTTCGAGGACCTGCGAGAGGCACTGGAGAAGCTGTCCTTGAACGATGCTTCGCTCGTCTGGGAGCCGGAGACCTCCAAGGCGCTCGGGTTCGGCTTCCGGTGCGGGTTCCTCGGGCTGCTCCACATGGAGATCGTGAGAGAGCGCCTGGAGCGCGAATACGGCCTCGACTTGGTGGCCACCGCCCCATCCGTGGCCTATCGGGTGACCACCACCGATGGTCAGGTGCTCGAGGTGCGGTCGCCCCATGACCTGCCCGACCCCGCCAAGATCGCCGAGATCGCCGAGCCCTACGTGCGGGCGATGATCCTCGCTCCCGCCGAATACGTCGGCACGATCATGGACTTGGCGCAGTCCCGTCGCGGCGAGATGGCGTCGATGAACTACGTCGGCACCGAGCGGGTCGAACTCGACTATCAGTTGCCGCTGGCCGAGGTCGTGTTCGACTTCTTCGATCAGCTCAAGTCCCGCACCCGGGGCTACGCCTCGCTCGACTACGAACCTTCCGGCTATCGGCCTGCGGACCTGGTCAAGGTGGATGTCCTGCTCAACGGCCAGCCCGTCGACGCGTTCTCGTCGATCGTGCATCGGGAGAAAGCCCACGACTACGGGCGGCGCATGGTGGAGCGCCTCCGCGAGCTGATCCCTCGCCAGCTGTTCGATGTGCCGATCCAGGCGGCGATCGGGGGCCGGATCATCGCCCGGGAGACGGTCAAGGCCCGGCGCAAGGACGTGCTCGCCAAGTGCTACGGCGGCGACGTGACCCGCAAGAAGAAGCTGCTGGAGCGCCAGAAGGAAGGCAAACGGCGGATGAAGATGGTCGGGTCCGTGGAGGTGCCGCAGGAGGCGTTCGTCGAGGCGCTGCGTGTCGATCAGTGACCTGACCGTTCGTCCCGACTCGCCGCAACTCGCCGACTCCGCCGCCGACGCCGCCACCGCCTACGTCCACGTCCCGTTCTGTGCCCGGGTCTGCCCCTATTGCGACTTCGCCGTCGTGGCGGGACGCGACGACCTGATGGATCGGTACGCCGACGCTGTCGTCACCGAGATCGGCATGGCGCCGCCGTGGCGGTGTCTCGACGCCCTCTACGTGGGTGGCGGCACTCCCAGCCGCTTCGGCAGCGGCCGCCTCGCCCGGGTCGTCGACGCCGTGCGGGGGCGTTTCGGCTTGGCGGATGGAGCGGAGGTGACGTTGGAGGCGAATCCCGAGGATTGGACGCCGCAGCTCGCCACCGCCCTGCTCGCCGCCGGCTTCACGCGAGTGTCATTCGGGGCGCAGTCTTTCTCGGACGCAGTGCTCCTCTCGCTGGGCCGGCGTCACCTCGCCCCCGACGTCGTCGCCGCCGTCGCAGTCGCGCGCCGCGAGGGTTTCCCGTCGATCAATGTCGACCTGATCTTCGGCACGCCGGGAGAGACGATCGATTCCTGGCGGGCGACCGTGGAGGCCGCTGTCGAGCTCGATGTAGACCACGTGTCGTGTTACGCCTTGACCGTGGAGAAGGGGACGCCGCTGAGTCGAGCGGTGGCGCAGGGGGCGCCGGCGCCCGACCCCGACCTCCAGGCCGACCAATACGAACTGGCGGCTGAGTTGCTGGCGGCCGCAGGGTACGTCCGCTACGAGGTCTCGAACTGGGCGCGGCCCGGGCACCCGTGCCTCTACAACCTGGTGGTTTGGGCCCAGGGGGAGTACGAGGCGTTCGGCAACGGCGCGCACGGGTTTCGCCGCGGCCGCCGGTTTCGCAACGTCCGCCGTGTCGACGCCTATCTGCAGAAGGTCGAGACGGGAGAGCTTCCGCGAGCGGGGGAGGAGGTCGTTTCCGGATGGGGAGCGGAGCTCGATCGCCTCTTCGTCGGCCTGCGCAGGGCCGCCGGGGTCGCCGACGGACCGGGCGTCGAGGCCTTCTTGGGGTCCGAGGACGGCCGACGCCTCCTGGACCTGGGGATCGTGGAACACATCGGGGGTCGCCTTCGTGTTGTCCGGCCGCTGCTGACGGACGCCGTGGAACGTGTCGTCCTGTCCTCGACCCCTGAAACCCGATGAGCCGGAGCCCGAACCCTCCCGGAGGCGGGCTACCCTGACATCATGTTGGAGGTCCGGCGCCAAGAGATCCTCCGCACCCTGGTCGAGGAGTACATAAAGACCGGCGAACCGGTCAGTTCGCGCACGATCGCCGAGGTGTCGAACCTCGGTGTCTCGACCGCCACGATCCGCAACGAACTGGCGGCGTTGGAGGCCGACGGGTACGTCGTCCAGCCCCACACCTCCGCCGGGCGCGTGCCGACCGCCACCGCCTACCGGTACTACGTCGACCACCTCGGCCCCTCCCGGCTGCGCAGCGCGACACAGGCGAAGATCGCCAGTTTCTTCGACTCGGTCCAGCTCGAGCTGACCAAGCTACTGAAGGCGACGAGTCGCCTCCTGGCCGACGTCACCCAGCTCCCCTCGGTGGTGGTGGCGCCCTCTGTCGTGGGCGAGCGCATCCGCGACGTCCACCTCGTTCATCTCACCCCGGAGGTGATCCTGACGATGGTCGTCAGCGAGAACGGCCGGGTGATCCAAGACAAGCTGCGCCTCGAGCAGCCCATCTCCGCCGATGAACTCGAGGAGGTGGAAGACGTGGTGACGGAGGCGGCGGTCGGGACTCGCATCGGCTCCAAAGTCGAGCTCGCGCCCGAGCAGCGGGACGTGCTCACCAGCCGGATCCTCGAGGCCTCAGAAGCCGTCGTCCGTGTCGTCGAGGGGGCAGCCTCCAGCGGGTCCGACGTTTTCGTGGGTGGCACCCAACAGCTGGCCAGCGTCTGGGAGGATCTCTCAGAAGTGCAGCGAGTGTTGGAAGTCGTCGAGCGGGAAGCGATGATCCTCACCATCCTGGCCCGGACCCCCGGCACCTCCGTGCTGATCGGGGCGGAGCTACCGGTCACGGACGTCGACATGGCCGTTGTCTCCGGCACGTACGACGCCGGGGCGGCTACCGGCCGAGTCGGCGTCATCGGCCCGATGCGGATGAACTACCGCCGGGTGATCTCCGCCGTGGAGGAAGTCTCGCGCGAGCTCGAGGACCGCATCCAGCAGTGATCACGTTCCCCACGAATCTCCCGGTCCCGTAACCTTTCGTCTGTGGCAGTCGACTACTACGAGGTGCTGGGCGTCTCTCGCGACGCCAGTCCCGAGGAGATCAAGAAGGCGTTCCGCCGGCTGGCGCGCCAGTGGCACCCCGACGCCAACAAGGAAGACCCCGAAGCCGAGGCGAAGTTCCGCCAGATCGCCGAGGCCTACGAGGTCCTGAGTGACCCAGAGAAGCGCCGCCGCTACGACCGTGGCGACACGATCGACATCGGCGACATCTTCGGAGGCGGCTTCGCCGGCCTCGACGACATCCTCCGGTCGGTCTTCGGCGAGGGATTCGGAGACCCATTCGGCTTCGGCTCCGCCACGCGTCGACAGACCCGCGGCCGCGACATCGTCACTCGAGTGGAGATCTCTCTCGAAGAAGCCGCCTTCGGGACCGAGACCCAGGTGGTCTTCCGGGCCGATCGCCGTTGCCCGGAGTGCGACGGCCAAGGCACCGCCCCCGGGACGAGCCGCATCACCTGCGCTACGTGCGGTGGAGCCGGACAGGTGCGCATGGCCCGCCGGTCGCTCCTCGGCACCATGATGTCGGTCGGCACCTGCCCCGACTGCCACGGCCTGGGCACTGTGGTGGAAAGTCCCTGCCCCAACTGCGCCGGTCGGGGCGTCGCCGAAGGCGAGCAGAAGGTGACGGTGGAGATCCCGGCCGGTGTCAGCACCGGCACCCGCCTGCGCCTCACGGGACGAGGCGAGCAGGCGCCCTACGGAGGCACCGCCGGAGACCTGTTCGTCGAAGTCGTCGTCGCCCCCGACGAGCGTTTCCGGAGAGACGGCGACGATCTCATCTATCACGCCCGGGTCGGACTCGCGGAGGCCGCGCTGGGCACCGAGGTGGAGGTGCCTCTCCTGGGCGGCGGGTCCGCAACCGTCGACATGCCGGCCGGCACACAGCCGGGCTGGGTCACCCGCATCCCCGGCGAAGGAATGGGCCGCCTGGGCAGCCGAGGACGCGGCGACATGGTCGTCGTGGCCGACGTGGTCGTGCCCGTCGACCTGACCGCGGAGGAAGAGGACCTGCTGCGGAGGTTCGCCGAGCTCCGCGGGGAGAAGCCCCGCCAGCCGAGTCGCTGGCGGCGCGCCCGGCGCTGATGGCCCGCCACGTTCCCCACGTCCTGGCCGCGGGCGGCTGGGACGGCCGCATTCTCCCGCTATCAGAGGACCAGGCCCACCACCTGCGTCGGGTGCTGCGTCTCGCCGACGGCGAGGAGGTGTCGTATACGGATGGGTCGGGCCGTCTCGGCGTCGGTCGCATGGTGGAGAATGGCGTCGAGCGAGGAGAGGAGTGGACGGTTCCGCGGCCGATCGATCTCACCGTGGCCGTGGCGCCGCCGAAGTCGAAGGACCGCGCCCGGTTCCTCGTGGAGAAGCTCGCCGAACTGGGAGTCGCCCGCCTTCTCTGGGTCAAGACCCGCTTCACCGAAGGCAAGCCGCCTGCGGCCGCCAAGGCGAGAGCGTGGGCGGTGGCCGCTCTGGAGCAGAGCCGGGGAGCGTGGCTCATGTCGATCGGAGAGAGCGACCTGGCCGACCTCGACTCCGACGGACTGGTGGTCGCCGACCCACATGGCGACGAGCCGCCTTCCCATGCGAAGACACTGCTCGTCGGTCCCGAAGGGGGTCTGCATCCCGCCGAGTTGCCGCCGGGCGCCGACACCGTGTCCCTGGGCAGCACGATCCTGCGGGTCGAGACGGCGGCGATCGTCGGCGCCGCCCTCCTCGGGCTGCCGACCAGACGTTGATCTACGATACTCGGCGTTGGTCGAGGTGCGTCCCCTTCCGAATTGAGGGGACCCGCTCCTACACTTGACCTGCTTCCGGCCTCATGGATCCCGGCGTGACCTCCAACACCATCGAATCGCACGTTCGCGTCCCCAGCAACCATCTCATGCTCGACCTCCTCGGCGAGGGGGACGCCCATCTGCGTCAACTCGAGGAGACGTTTCCCGACGTCCGCATCGTGGCGCGGGGCAACGAGATCACGCTTCTCGGCAAGGGCACGTCGGTCGAGGACGCCACCACGGTCCTCAACGAGCTGCTGCTTCTGATCCAGGAGGGCCAGCGTCTCGACTCCAGCCGCATCGCCCAGGTCGTGAACATGGTGCGGGACCAGGTCCCGAGCCCCTCTGGCGTCCTGAGCGACGGGCTGTCGGTCGGGCGGGGGAAGATGGTCCGGGCCAAGACGAAGGGCCAGCACGACTACATCGCCGCCATCCGGGAGAACACGGTCACGTTCGGTCTCGGTCCCGCCGGCACCGGCAAGACCTACCTGGCGATGGCGGCCGCCGTCGAGAGCCTCGTGTCGGGTGCCGTTCGTCGCATCGTGCTGACCCGCCCAGCGGTCGAGGCGGGCGAGCGGCTCGGGTTCCTACCCGGAGACCTCACGGCCAAGGTCGACCCCTATCTGCGGCCGCTGTACGACGCACTGTGGGACATGCTCGGCCCCGACGAGACGTCCCGTCTGCTCGAACGGGGAACCATCGAGATCGCTCCGCTCGCTTATATGCGAGGACGGACGCTCAACGACTCGTTCGTGATCCTCGACGAGGCGCAGAACACGACGCCGGAGCAGATGAAGATGTTCCTCACCCGTCTGGGGTTCAACTCGAAGATGGTCGTCACCGGCGACACCACCCAGACCGACCTGCCCTCGCAGCAACAGTCGGGACTCAAGGTCGTGCGTAGCATCCTCTCGGGCATAGACGGTGTGGCGTTCATCGAACTGACCAGCCGGGACGTGGTGCGACACCGGATCGTGGCGTCGATCGTCGAGGCGTATGAGAAGTACGAGCGGGAAACGGTCGACCGATGAAACGCCCGGGAGTTCTCCGGCTGGCCGTCTTCGTGGCCACCACTGTCGCCGCCTGGGGCATCCTCGCCTTCGGGGGATCCACCGAGGATCCTGACGCCCTCCAGCCGGGTGACGTCGCTGCCCGCGACTACTACGTGGTGCGGGAAGGGCGCGTACTCAACCAGGTCGCCTACGAGCAGGCCCAGGAGGCGGCCCGCGCCTCCGTCGACCCCGTCCTCGTGTCACGCCCCGAAACGGAAGACGCCGTCCTCGACCGCATCGACGCGTTCTTCGCCGACATCGACGCGGCCGTCCGGGGGGAATTGGCACAGACTCCTGCCACGACTGTGCCCGGCTTGGAACCCCCGGACACGACGACCACCACCGTTTCGACGGAGACGACCACGACCACCACCGTCTCGCAGGAAGAGACCGAGGAGCAGGGAGAGGAGGCCACCACGGACACGACCGTGCCCCCGACCACCATCCCCCAGGGTGAGGTCCTCGTCGAGGGTTTCGTGTTCATCGACGCCGACGGCGATGGCGTATACGACGAGGAGCTCCCCGAAGACGCCGGACCGAACGAGATCGCCGACGTGCCGCTGCCCGGCGTGGGCGTCACTCTGCAGTCATCGGGCCGGTCGAACGTGGTCGAGACCCGCTCCGACGGCACGTTCGGCGCCCCGGTCATAGAAGGCGAGATCAGGGTCACGCTGACGATCGACGAGCGGGACTTCCCCCAGTTCGAAATCTCGGCGGGCGAACTGACCCAGACGATCGAGTGCTTCGAGGACTGCGCCATCGACTTCGTGGGGCTGCAGCCGAAGATGGCCTCGGTCGAGGACGTGGTCGCCGCCTTGGGCCCTGACACCGTCGTCTCCGACGAGGCGATCGCCACGCTCGCCTCCATAGCCCGCGAGGACGTGGTTCGCACGGCGGCCGGAGGGCCCTCACATCTCGCCGTGGTGCAGCAGGCCGCCATCACCCATGCCCAGACCCTCTTCGGCCAGCGCGTTCTCGAGACCTCCGACGCCGGTATAGGCATCTCCTTGGAAGAGGCTCGCAATCGGGCTCTCGAGCAGCCGCCGCTCGTCTACTACACCGACACCAACTTCCGGGACGAGGCCGCCGGACGGGCGGCGGGCGACATCGTCGCCAATTTCATCCTCCCCAACTGGGAGATCGACGAAGAGGCCACCGAAGCTGCAGCCGAGGAGGCGGCCAACAGCGTCCCCCGGGAGGAGTACGAGGTGCTGTTCCGCGAGGGCGAGATCATCGCCGCCCAGGACACGCGCCTCACCCAGCTCCAGATCGATGCCATCCGCCAGACCGGAGGCTTGTTCGACCCCCTCCAGCGCGGGGGAGGCCTACTCGCCGTTCTCACCCTTCTCAGCGGGGTGCTGGCGCTCTACCTGAACCGCTTCCGACCCGAGTTCTGGGCCCGCCCCCGGATGGTCGCCCTCCTCGGGATCCTGATCGTGATGGCGGCCGCGGCGGTGCGGGGGACCACCCTCTTGGCCGAGTCCTCCAGTTGGTACATCCTGCCGGCGGTGGCCTTCGGGCTCATGACCTCCGTGCTCTTCGACTCGCGGATCGGCGTCCTCATGGCGCTTTCGATGGCGATACTCGCCGCCGTCGGCACCCGCGACCCGGGTGTGGCCGTGTACTCGCTGATGGCCACGATGGCTCCGATCCCGTTCGTCTCCTCCGTCTCGACCCGGAGGGCTTTCCGCAACGCTGCCGTCTTCTCTGCCACCGCCGCCGCGGTGATGGCTGCTGGCACCTCGTGGTTCTTCCACGTCGGGCCGGAGGACGACACGATCCTCTCCGTCGGGACCGCGGCCGGCTGGGCGTTCGGAGTTTCCTTGGTGGCGGCCCTCGTAGGCCTCGCCTTGCTCCAGTTCTTCGAGTCGGCGTTCGACATCACCACCACGCTCGCCCTCCTGGACCTGACCGACCGCAACCACGAGGCGCTCCAGCTCCTCCAGGAGAAGGCCTTCGGGACCTTCAACCATTCGCTCATGGTCGGCACCCTGGCGGATGCCGCCGCGCGCGCCATCGGCGCCGACCCGCTACTGGCTCGGGCGTCGGCCTACTACCACGACCTCGGCAAGACCGAGAACCCCACGATGTTCATCGAGAACCAGTTCGGGATCGCCAATCCCCACGACGAGATGTCGCCGGAGGAGAGCGCCGAGGTGATTCGTCGGCACGTCACCGACGGCCTCAGGTTGGCGAAGAAGTACAAGATCCCCTCCGAGGTTTCTGAAGCGATCGTGAGCCACCACGGCGACGGGATCATGCGCTACTTCTACGAGAAGGCCCGCGAAGCCGATCCGGGCGTCGATCCCGACTTGTTCCGCCACGTCGGCCACAAGCCCCGCACCGCCGTCACAGCGATCGTCATGCTCGCCGACGCCCTGGAGGCGTCGTGCCGGGCGGTGTTCCAACACGAAGAGCCGACGCCGGACGCCATCGAGAAGGTCGTGAACCGGGTCATCGACGAGAAGATCAACGACGGGCAGTTGTCGGAGTCGCCGTTGACCCTCGCTCAGATAACTCAGATGCGAAAGGCCTTCCTCAGTTCACTGGTTGGGCACTACCATCAACGTATCGTCTACCCGAACTTCCCAGGTAGCTGACATCCCACATGGACGATCCTGCTAGTCGAAGACCCCGGGCCGGCATAGGAGCCGGCACTCCGACCGCTTCCCTTGGCGATCCGCCATGAACGTGTTCGTGGCGGACGAGCAATCCGAACCAGTCGAGGTCGCCTCGATTCGTGACCTGGTGGCGACGGTCCTCCAAGCGGAAGGTTGCCCACCTCAGACCGAGGTGTCGGTCATCTTCGTCGGCGACGAGGAGATGGCCGGGTACAACCGCCGCTTCCTCGATCGAAGCGGACCGACCGACGTCATCTCCCTTCCCATCGAGGAGCTCGAGCCCGGGCATCCACCCGGCAACTCGAACGGCGGCCCGCCGCCGATGCTCGGCGACGTCATCATCTCCCCGGCCTACATACGGCGGCAGGCGGAAGAGCTGGGGGAGGACTTCGAAGACGAGCTCGCTCTCATGGTCGTCCACGGTGTCCTCCATCTGTTGGGTTATGACCACGACTCCACCGAAGACGCCGAGATGATGGAGAAACGAGAGGCGGAGATACTCCGCTCAGTCGGGAGAAGGCGCCGGTGAGCCCAGTCAGCGGACTGCTCGCTCTGGCCGCCTTGTTGGTGGCCGCGTGGATCCGCGCCGCCGGCACCGCCGTCAGCCAGATCCCCCGGGCCGACGCCCACCACGATGCCGCCGAAGGGAAGAGAGGGGCGCGCACAATCGCCTCCTTGCTCGAGGATCGGCCGCGTATCGCTCCTTCGGTGGGGATGATCTGCAGCGTTCTGCTGGTAGGGGCAACGGTGCTGGCCATGGCAGCGATGGACACCCCGCTCCCACCCATATCACTGGCGGGGCTGGTCGTGGTCGTGGTCGGAATCGGCGACGTCCTGCCCCGGATCCTCGGCTTCGTCCAGTCACGGCGGATCGCCTACGCATCCAGCCCACTCCTTCGCCTGGTGATGCGGGTCGGTGGCTGGGCGGCGGAGCGGCCGCCCGAGGACAACGGGAACGGCGCCGACAACGGCGAAGAGGAGGACGACGAGGGCGAGCTCGCCATGATCTCATCGGTGTTGCGTTTCTCCGACACCGTCGTGCGGGAGGTCATGACACCCCGCCTCGACATGATCACCATCGACGCCGATGCCGGAACCGAGGAGATGGCGGCGGCTGCCATCGAACACGGCTTCTCGCGGTTCCCGGTGACCGAAGGCGACGACGTGGTGGGTGTGCTCCTGGTCAAGGACCTCCTCTCCGGCCTCGTCGGCCGCACGGGGTCAGTGACCGCTCGGGCCCTGATGCGACCGGCCGTGTTCATCCCTGAGGTGAAGCCGATCTCCGAGCTGCTGACGGAGATGCGGGCCAACAAGACCCACATGTGCATCGTCGTCGACGAGTTCGGCGACATCGCCGGCTTGGTCACCATCGAGGACCTGCTCGAGGAACTGGTGGGTGAGATCTCCGATGAAACGGACGAAGAGGAGATCTGGGTCGAGCCGCTCGGCGAGGGCCAGTGGCGGGTCGACGCCCGGTTATCGGTGGAGGATCTCGCCCAACTCCTCCAGACCGAGCTCCCCGAAGGCGACTGGGACACCGTCGGCGGCCTGATCCTCGGGCTGGCCGAACGGGTTCCCGAGGAAGCCGAGTCGTTCGTGGTCGACTCCGCCCGCCTCCAGGTCACCCGTATGCAGGGGCGCCGGGTCGCCGAGGTGCTGGTGACTTCCATCTCAGCCGAAGAGGCAGGGGAATGAAGTCGGGATTCGTGGCGGTCGTCGGGCGACCCAACGTCGGAAAATCCACGCTGGTCAATCGCATCGTCGGCCACAAGGTGTCGATCATCTCCTCGCGTCCGCAGACCACCCGGTCCACGATCCGCGGTGTCCGCACCTACTTCGGTGCCGACGGCGAGCCCGAATGGCAGATCGTGCTGGTCGACACGCCCGGCCTGCATCGGCCCCGGACGGAGCTCGGCACCAGGCTCAACCGGCTCGTATACGGGTCCCTGGCCGAAGCCGACGCCGTCATCTTCGTGCTCGACGCCACGGGGCCGATCGGACCCGGAGACCGTCTGATCGCCGAGCGCCTCGAAGAAGCCGAGACGCCGGTCGTGGTGGCACTCAACAAGGTCGACGCCGCCTCCCGAGCCGAGGTGCTCAGCCAGCTCGCCGCGGCCGGCGAGTGGGCCTTCGGGGCCTACGTGCCGATCTCGGCGCTGGAGGGCGCCGGAGTCGACGAGTTGATCGGAGAGGTCGTTTCGCTGCTACCGGAAGGGCCGTTGTATTACCCGCCGGATCAATGGAGCGACCAGCCCGAATCGGTCGTCATCTCCGAGATCATCCGCGAGAAGTTCCTGGAGCGGCTCCGCGAGGAGCTGCCCCATTCTCTGCTCGTGCGGGTCGAAGACATCGAAGAGCGTGACGACGGGCTCCTCACCATCTACGCCGACGTGATCGTCGAACGGAAGAGCCAGAAGGGCATCGTGATAGGCAAGGGCGGCTCCCTCCTCAAGGTCGCCGGCTCCGAAGCCCGCGCCGAGCTGGAGGCCTTGTTCGGCACCAAGGTCAATCTGCAACTCCAGGTGACGGTGGAAAAGGACTGGCAGCGTCGGCCCGTGCTCCTCGATCGCCTGGGTTTCCAAGAAGTCAAAGGCGCATAAGCTGTCAGGCGTGAGCGTCGCCGCCGCCACGAAGTTGGCCGACCTGGCAGCCGCGGACCGGCTAGCCGAGGCCAACCTCCTTCTCGCCCGCTTCCATCGTCCTGTCGACGAAACGGCAGTACTGGAGAGCATCTCGGGGCTCGCCCGCCGGGTGGAAGGCGACAACCACCTGGCCATTCGCCGGGTGATATCCATCGCCGAAGGCATCGGAGGCAACGTCGACGACTACCACAACCTCGACAACCACTTCCTCGACACGGTCTTGTCCACCCGCCGCGGCATACCCATCTCGCTTTCGGTGCTCTGGATCGAGGTCGGCCGCCGGGCCGGGATCGAGATGCAGGGAGTGGGTCTTCCGGGCCACTTCTTGGTGTATGCCGGGGGTCAGCTCGTCGACCCCTTCCACTATGGCGAAGCGATCGGCTTCGACGAGGCGGCGTCGCTCGTCGCCCACTCGCTCGGAGGGCCTCCACGAGCGGATCGCAGCTGGTTCGAGCCCGTCGACGGTCCGTACATAGTCCGCCGCATGCTCCGGAACCTCCAGCAGCTCTACGAACAGAGGGGCGAGCAGAAGCACCTCGAATGGGTGGCTGCCTGCCTCGAGGCCCTGACCCCGGCCTAGACCGTCCTCACTCAGGCGAGCCCGTCGACTCGCTCCGCCAGTTCCAGATCCTTTTCGGTCAAGCCCCCTTCGGAGTGGGTGGAGAGCCGCAGGGTGACTTTGTTCCAGCGGATGTCGATGTCGGGGTGGTGGAAGGCCTTCTCGGCGACGAGCGCCACCCGGGTGACGAATCCCATCGCCTCGACGAAGTCGGCGAACTCGAAGGTCCTGGTGATGGCGCCGCCGTCCCGGGACCAGTCGGCATGCCGGTCGAGGAAATCGGCCGCCTGGGCGTCGTCGATCAAAGCCATGGACCGATAATGCCACGATGCCAGAGCCACAGCCATCAGATCCGCCTTTCATCGCGGGGGAGGGGGAGATGCTCTCCGCCTTCCTCGACTTCTATCGCTCCGTGATGATCCGCAAGGTCGAGGGGGTCGACGACCAGAAGCTCCGCTGGTCGCCCGTGCCGACGGGGACGTCCCTCGGTGGTCTGATCAAGCACCTCGCCTATGTCGAGCGCCAGTGGTTCCAGGAGACCTGGGCCGGACGCGACGTCGAGTATCCCTGGGGCGAGGACGACCCCGACGCCGAGTTCCGCGTCGGCCCGGACGACACGAAAGACGGCCTGATCGAGTTCTACCGGCAGGAATGCGCCATCTCCCGGGAGATCGCCGCAGCTGTCTCACCGGATGACACCGTGCCCACCGAGGAGGGCGCCCTCAGCATGCGCTGGATCCTGGTCCACATGATCGAAGAGACCGCCCGCCACTGCGGCCACGCCGACATCATCCGTGAGATGATCGACGGCTCAGTGGGCGACTGAAGCCGGGGCGGTCGAGCCGCGCACCACGAGCCGGGTCGGCAACAGGCGACGGGTCGGCGTCACTTCTCGCCCCTCCCGGATGTCGAGGAGCAAGCGCGCCGCCTCGCGGCCGACGTCGTACTGGGGAATCGTGACCGTGGTCAGCGGGGGATGGACCTGGTCCATGAACGGCATGTCGTTGTGGCCGACCACGGAGATCTCCCGGGGGCAGTCGATGCCCAGTGTCTGCAAGGTCTCGTAGACGCCGAGCGCGATCATGTCGTTACCGGCGAGGATCGCGGTCGGACGGTCCTCGCCGGAGAGCAGGTCCAAGGACGCCTTGCGACCGGCGGCGACGGTGAAGCCCTCTGTGTGAACCACGGTGTGGCGAACACCGGGTAAGAGACGCTCCCACACCTGCCGGAATGCCATCAGGCGGCGGACTGTCGTCGACAGATCGGTCGGGCCGGTCAGATAGGCGATGCGTCTGTGGCCAAGACCGACCAGGTGTTCGAGGGCCGCCTCCACGCCGGCCTCGTCGTCGCCCCCCACGAAGGGAAACGGGTGGTCGTCCGGCTCCCGGGTCACGAGGACGGTCGGGATGCCCGAATCGATCAGTGAGGCAACGGCTTCGCTCTGCCGGGCGGCGGTGGCGATGATCAGCCCCTCGCAGCGGCGGGCGCGCAACTCTTCGACCAGAGCTGTTTCTCGATCGGGCCGGTTGTCGGTGTCGGCGAGGAGGCAGCCCAGCCCGGCTTCCCACAGGGTCTCCTCGATGCCCCGCACGATCGGGGGCAGCACCGGGTTGAGTAGGTCGGGCACCACCACTCCCACGACCCCGGACCGGCGGGTCCGGAGGCTGCGGGCCGTCGGGTCGGGGCGGTAGCCCAGCCGGCGGGCCGCCTCCACCACCTTGCGGGTCGTCTCCTCGCTGATCCTTCCGGGGAGATCCGGATTGAGGGCGCGCGACGCCGTGGCGGGATGGACGCCGGCCAGCTCGGCCACGTCCCGCAGGGTGGGGGGCTTGACGGGGTCTTTCCGGCTCAGGTCCTCGCCCAGTAGTCCTCGGACGCTTTCGACGCCGCCAGCGCCTCGGGGGTCTCGAAGCCAGGTGCCAACGACGCCGAGGTCTCAGGCATGACCTCGTGGTGCTCGATGTTGAGCAACCGCAGCCAGCTCTGCTGGCCGAGCGTCAACCCGATCATGCACCCCAACTCGACCAGCTCCGGCTCCGTGAAGTGCTGGTACAGGCGGTCCCAGAAGGCGTCGTCGGTGTCGAGGCGCCAGGCGATCGCCTCGGCGTAGGCGAGGGCCGCCTTTTGGCGCTCGTCGTAGCGCTCCGACTTCTCGAAGTTGAGCAAGTCGTCGTACTTGGCTTCCTCCAGCCCTTTCGCCCGGGCTTTCTCGGAGCGCTGGTTGCCGCAGTACTCGCACTTGACCGTGCGGGATATGTAGACGCGGCACAACTCCTTGATCTCGTGGTCGACGATCCCGTTCCGGAACAGGTCGTTCCAGGCGTTGGCGAAGAACCAGAACGCCGCCGGGACGTGCGCCCTGATCGCCGAGCTCTCGGGCCGGGGGGTGCCCTCGCGGGCGCACCGCTCCATCTCGGCGCGCATCTCCGGCGTCATCTTCTCCAATGGGAAGTAGCTGATTCGCTGCTTCTCGCCCATCCACTCCTCCTGATACATCCTGCCTCCTCGCAGATCCTGGCAATCGATTGCCAGTTGCGACCACCCTACGCCGCAATCCCCATCACGTCAAGAGCCCCGGACCACTCCTCCTGGCGCGATACGCTGAGGAATCCATGGCGATCCGCAGCGACCAGGGCATCGTGTTGCGCGGCTACCCCTTCGGCGAGGCCGATCGGGTGGTGGTGCTGCTGAGTCCGAACCGAGGAAAGCTGCGGACAGTCGCCAAAGGCGTGCGCAAGACGACCAGCCGATTCGGCGGCCGGCTCGAGCCGTTCACCCACGTCGACCTAGTCCTCTACGAAGGGAAGAACCTGGACACGATCACCCAGGTGTCGATCATCGAAGGCTTCCCGCGTCTGCGTGACGATCTCGACAGGGTGGTGGCCGCCGGGACCATGGTGGAAGCCGTCGACGCCGTAGCCCAGGAGGACGAGTCCTCGCTGCGCCTCTTCCTGCTGCTCCAGCGGGGTCTGCGCGCCCTCGATGCGGGGATCGTCGGCAACCACCTGATCACGTCGTTCCTGCTCAAGCTCGCCGGGGTGGTCGGGGTGGCCCCGGCGCTCGACTCATGTGCCGCCTGCGGCCGTCACGAGGACCTGGCCGTCTTCTCGTTCTCCAACGGCGGTGTGCTCTGCCAGCGCTGCCGCGGCGACCGCGGCGTGAAGTTGCGGCCCGGGCTCACCGACTACATGGCCGCCCTGGAGCGGGCGGAGTTCACCGAACTCCCCGAAGCCGAGCCGTCTCTGATGTCGGACGCGATGGGGGTGGCCCGCCGCTTCGTCGAATACCACCTGGATCGGTCCTTGACCTCGCTGGCGGTGCTGGGGTGACCCTCGACCTCTCGGGAATCGATCTCGAACGCGTCCCCCGGCATGTCGGGCTGATCCTCGACGGCAACGGGAGGTGGGCCAACGCCCGTGGCCTACCGAGGACCGCAGGACATCTCGCCGGTGAGGCAGCGCTCTTCGACACGGTCGAGGGCGCTCTCGAGCTGGGGATCGAGTGGCTCACCGCGTTCACGTTCTCGACCGAGAACTGGAGCCGGTCCCAAGAAGAGGTCGAGTTCCTGATGTGGTTCAACGAGGACCTGCTGCTCCGCCGCCGGGACGAGCTCCACGAGCAGGGAGTGCGGATGCTCTTTGCGGGGGACATGGACGACCCGCGGGTTCCCGACCGGAACCGCCGCCACATGGCCGAGGCAGAGGCCCTGACGGCGAACAACGACCGGCTCAATCTCGTGTTCGCCTTCAACTACGGCAGCCGCCGGGAGATCGCCCGGGCGGCTGCCACCATCGCCGCCGAGGCTGCCGCCGGCCGCCTCGACCCGAAGACCGTGAACGAGGAGACCGTCGCCGCTCACTTGTGGGTGCCGGACATGCCGGACGTCGACCTCGTCATCCGCTCCTCGGGGGAGCACCGGTTGTCCAACTTCCTCCTCTGGCAGTCGGCCTACGCCGAGTTCTGGTTCCCCGGGATCCTGTGGCCCGATTTCAACCGTCACCACCTCGTCGAGGCGGTCAGGGAGTACCAGGCCCGGGAGCGGCGGTTCGGGTCGGCGAGGGACGCCGTCGACGGCGTGTGAGGCTCAGTCGCCCGGCTTGACGAGGCCGCTCTCGTAGGCGGCGATGACGAGACCCGCCCGGTCGTGGACACCGAGCTTGGTCATGGTTCGATTGACGTGGGTCTTGACCGTCGCCGGACTCAGAAAGAGATCGTCGGCGATCTCGGTATTCGACTTGCCCGCGGCGACGAGAGCGAGGATCTCTTTTTCCCGCTCGGTCAGGCCGTCGAGGATCTCCGATCGGCCCGTATTGAGGCTGTCGGCGAAGGTCTCGAGCAGCCGGCGGGTCACGGTGGGAGCGAGGAGCGCTTCGCCGGCCGCCACCACCCGGATCGCCTTGCGCAGGTCGTCGGGCTCCACATCTTTGAGAAGGAAGCCGGCCGCCCCCACCTTCAAAGACTCGAAGATCAGCTCGTCGTCGTCGAAAGTCGTGAGCATGATCACCCGTGTGTTCGACAGGCCGGGGTCGGCCACGATGCGGCGGGTCGCCTCGATGCCGTCCATCTCCGGCATGCGGATGTCCATCAACACCACGTCCGGGCGCAGTCGACGCGCCTCGACGACCGCTTCGCGGCCGTCAGCGACCTCACCCACGACTTCCATGTCGTCGGTGCGGCGGATGAGCTGGGACAGCCCGGCACGAACCAGCGTCTGGTCGTCGACGATCAGGACTTTGATGCTCAACGTGGGATCCTCGCCGCCACTCTGAATCCGCCGCTCTCGAGAGGTCCGGCTTCCAGTCTGCCGCCCCGCGCTTCTGCTCGCTCCCGCATCCCTCGGATCCCGTGGCCCTCGACGAACCCGTCTCCTCCCTGGCCGTCGTCGGTGATCTCCACCGACACCTCGTCGGGGTCGTGGATGACCGATACCCGGGCCTTGGAGGCGCCCGAGTGACGGATGATGTTCGTCAGCGACTCTCGGACGATGGAGGCCACGACGATCTCGGTCTCCGGGCTGGCCGGATCGCCTTCCACTTCCAGGTCAACGTCGAGCCCGTGGATTCCCGACACGAGTGCTTCCAGGTCGGGCGGAGCCGGCGGCTGGGATCTGAGCTTTCCGACCGTCTCGCGCAATTGGGTGATGGCGTCGGAGGTGGCGTCGATGATCGCCCGGATCGAGCGGCGGGCCTCGTTTTTGTCGGTGTCGAGAACCTCTTCTGCGACCCGAGCCTGCACACCGATCCCGGCCAGCGAGTGGGCGACGATGTCGTGGATCTCGCGGGCGATGTGGAGCCGCTGCTCCGTGAGGCGGGTCCGGGCCTCGGCGTCGCGTTCGGCGGCCACTGCCCGCTCCCGTTCGCGGATCTCCCGTTCCAGCAGCCGGTGGTTGAGGATCATCGCCCCCGCCAGGATGACGGTCACGGCGACGAAGATCTCGGTGATCAGGTCGGAGATCGTGGCGAGGACCTCCGTTTCCGGTTCGAAGGCGAACCTCCACAAGGACGAGCCGGCTACGACGCCGCCCGCCGCCCAACTCGCCGCCTTCCACCGCCCTAGGAGAGCGGCGTTGAACAGGGCGGGAGCGACCGGCCAGGTGGCGCCGACCGCCCCGAATCCGTGGATGTAGTACACGATCAGGACGGCGAGGCTGGAGTACAGAACCAAAAGGGGATATCGCCTCCGCACCAGTAGCAATGCCCCCATGAGGATCATGAGCCCGTAGGCGCGCCAGTCGGGTGGCCGCGCTTCCGCTTCCCAGGGGGTGGCCACACGCAGGCACAGAGCGCCCGCCACGATGACCGCGGCGAGCGCATCTGTCAGCCAGCGACGGGCGGTGGCTCTCTCCACCATCGTCACGTTATTAGCTCTCGGATCCCTGGGATCAGGCGCTCCCCGCCTCCACCACGGTGATCGTTCCCGTCATGAACGGGTGTGGCGCGCAGTGGTAGTCGTACACGCCGGCCTCCTCGAACGTGTGGGTGAAGGTGCCCTCGGCCTGGAGCGGGCTCTCGAAGTCATCGAACACCACGTTGTGCTCCATCGGGGCGTCGTTCCACACCCAGGTGACCGTGGTCCCCTCCTCGATCGTGACTGTCCCGTTCTTGAACTCCATGTCCTCGATGGTGATGACCGGGTCCTCGACCGGGGTGCCGGCAGCTGCTTCCGGAGTGCCACGAGCGTCGGTGTCCACACAGGCGGTGAGGGCCACCAGTGCCGCGGCCGCAAATACAGCCAGTCTTCTCATTTCCTTCTCCTTTCACTTCTGCTTTGGACTCTTGGCGAGCAGCGCCATCGACAGGTATGTCCCGAAGAGCGCAATGCCGAGCGGGATGTGGATCTGGAGGAAGCGGGCGTAGCCCATTGCGATCTGGAGGTTGACGCCGAGGAAGGCCAGCACCGCCACACCCAGCACCCACCGCTTCGCCCTGGCAGCTCGAATCGCGAACACCGCGACGGCGATCGAAAGCACCGCCAGAGTCGGCATCGCGACGAGCGAATGGACGGCCAGCGCTCCGGACACTCCTTCGAGGTAGGTCCCGGCCGAAGCGCCCTGGACCAACACCAGGGCGGCCATGATCGCCGAGAGGACCCTCGTCACTCGCAGAGCGGTGGTGCCGGGAGCGGCCGCGAGTTGCCTGTCTCTGGTCTGTTCCATGCCCGGCAACGTACGGATGGACGTGCTCGGCGTCGTCCGCCACCCGAAGGCATGTGGCTACTCCGGCCGTGGTACGCGCCGAGGGTGAGTCTCAGGGTCGCGCTCGGGGGTCCCCCGGACGGTGACGATCCCCGGCCCTCCTACACTTGACCCTTCGAATCATGACTGCCTCTCTCGAAACCATCGCCAACCTCGCCAAACGCCGCGGCTTCGTGTTCCCCTCCTCGGAGATCTACGGGGGGATCCGCTCCGCCTACGACTACGGGCCGGTCGGCGTGCTCATGCTCCGCAACGTCAAGGACCAATGGTGGAAGTCCATGGTCCAGGCTCGAAGCGACGTCGTCGGCATCGACACGGCGATCATCCAGGCCCGGGCGGTGTGGAGAGCCTCCGGCCACGAGGCGGAGTTCACCGATCCCCTCGTCGAGTGCCGAAACTGCAACGTCCGCCACCGCTTCGACAAGCTCGAAGATCAGGACCAGTGCCCGAGTTGCGGGCAGCGCGGGACCTTCACCGAGGTGCGCAAGTTCAACTTGATGTTCAAGACCCACGCCGGGCCGGTGGAGTCCGACGACAACCTCGTCTACCTGCGGCCTGAGACCGCCCAGGGGATATTCATCAACTACGAGAACGTTCGGCGGACCAACCGCCTCAAGCTCCCCTTCGGCATCGCCCAGGTAGGAAAGTCTTTCCGCAACGAAATCACTCCCGGCCAGTTCGTGTTCCGGACGCGCGAGTTCGAGCAGATGGAAATGGAGTTCTTCTGCCATCCCGAGGAAGCATCCCGGTGGTTCGACTACTGGCAGGAGCAGAGGTTCAACTGGTACATGGATCTGGGCATGAGCCAGGAGAATCTGCGGATCCGGCCCCATGAGGCCGACGAGTTGTCGCACTACTCGGCCGGGACGGTCGACATCGAATATGCCTTCCCCTGGGGATGGGACGAGCTCGAGGGCATCGCCAACCGGACGGACTACGACCTGAAGGCCCACTCCGAGGCCTCCGGCGTCGACCTGCGCTACTTCGACCAGGAGACCAACGAGCGGTTCTTCCCCTACGTCATCGAACCCGCTGCCGGGGCGACGCGGACGATGTTCGCCTTCCTCATAGATGCCTATCACGAGGAGGAGGTGAGAGGCGAGCAGCGCGTGGTGCTGAAGCTCGATCCGCGGCTGGCGCCCTACCAAGTGGCAATCCTTCCGCTGTCGAAGAAGCCGGAACTCACTGAGCCCGCCGCGAAGATCGCCGACTCCCTGCGCAGCGAGTTCATGCTCGAGTACGACGAGACGCAGTCGATCGGCCGCCGCTATCGCCGCCAGGACGAGATCGGCACGCCGCTCTGTGTCACGTACGACTTCGACTCGATCGAAGACCACGCCGTGACCATCCGCCACCGCGACACGATGAAGCAGGAGCGCGTGTCGATCGACCGGCTGGCCGAGGCACTGCGGGCCGCCCTCAGCAGCTGACCTAGCGGCTGGCCCACCATGAAGAGGATCATCTGGGTCGATGACACAACGGTGGAAGGCACCGCCGAGACGACGTTCGACCGGAGCGACTTCGGCATCGGCATCCCCAACGTGCCGTCCGTGGCCGATGTGTCAGGGGAAGTGCTGATCGCCCTCGACGTCGTTGCCGTCCAGGCGTAGGCGGCCATCACCCCCCGGATCGTCCGGGTGGCTCCTTATCATCAGGGCGTGGCCTTCTCCCGTGACGACATCGACAAGGTCCGCCAGGCTACGGATCTGGTGGAGTTGTTCGCTGCCGTCACCAAGGTCAAGCGGTCGGGGCGCTCTTACATGGCGATCTGCCCCTTCCACCAGGAGAAATCCCCGTCGATGTCCATCGACCCGGCGAAAGGCGTCTACCACTGCTTCGGCTGCCAGAAGTCGGGCGACGTGTACACGTTCCTGCAGGAGACTCAGGGGCTCGACTTCAACGAGGCCGTCGAGGAGCTCGCCCGCCGTGCCGGCATCCACATCGAGTCGGACCCCGGAGCGGATCGACGCCGAGGAAGACGCAACGCCCTCCACGAAGCCGTTCGCCGGGCCATCGAGGTCTACCACCAGCGGCTCAAGGCTGCCCCTGACGCCGGGCCCGCTCGCAAGTACCTCCGCAGCAGGGGCTACGACGCCGATGTCGTCGACGAGTACAAGCTGGGTTACTCGCCCGACACCTGGGACACGCTCGTGAAGGAGTTGAGAGCGGGCGGGATCCCCGACCAGGTGATGATCGACGCCGGCTTGGCCCGGCGGGGGAGAGGGGGCCGCCTCTACGACTACTTCCGCGGCCGGGTGATGTTCCCCATCTACGACCTGAAAGGGGACCCGGTCGGCTTCGGGGCCCGTCTCCTCGCCGGGGAGGGCGCCAAGTACCTGAATTCGCCCGACTCGACGATCTACAACAAGTCCCGCTTGCTCTACGGCTTGGACAAAGCGCGCACGGCGATCGCCCGCAACGGCCGCTCAGTGGTGGTCGAGGGGTATACCGACGTGATCGCTCTCCACCGGGCGGGAGTGCCCGAAGCAGTGGCCACGTGCGGAACCGCCCTGACCGAGGAGCACTTCGACCTCCTTCGCCGATTCGCCGATCGGGTCGTGCTGGCATTCGATGCCGATGAGGCCGGCACCGAGGCGGCCCGCCGGACGTCTGAATTGGAGGCGCCGGTGCGATTGGATCTCGACATGCGTGTTGCCGTGATGCCCGACGGCGGCGATCCAGCCGACGTCGTGCAGGCGGGTCGTGTCGGAGAAGTCGTCGACGCCATCGAGAACGCCCGTCCGCTGCTCCAGTTCCGTCTGGAGCGTGAAGTCTCGGGTCTCGACCTGAGCGAGCCGGAAGCACGAGCCCGCGCGCTCCATTCGGCGGCCGCCCTGGTCGCCCGCATCGCCGACCCGATCGCCCGGCGTGAATACGAGCGCTTCGTGGCTCGCCTCGTGGGCGTCGACCTCGAGACCGTGGAGCGGGCAACCGGTGAGATTCGGCGCCCGGGTGGAGAGGATCGCCGGTCTGCTCGTCCCAGCACCCCCCGGCGCCGCCTCGAGTCCGACTTCTTGCGGGTGATGATCGCCAACCCGCCCGGCGCCGACGAGATCCGATCGGACCTCTTCCAGGAACCCGACTTGAGGCGGGCGGCCGAGGTACTGGAGGGTGCCCGTCGTCCGGACGGCGGAGGAGTGGACGTCGCCGCACTCGACATGCCTGATGACCTGCGCAGCCTGGTGCTGGCCCACGCCGTGGAGGGGGCTCCGGATTCCGCGTCTGAGCTCATCGCCAGGGCGAAGATGCTGCGGATCGACGCCGAGATCGATCGGCTGGAAGCCCTGGTGGCCGCCACCGACCCCTCGGACGAGGACTATTCACGTGCCTTCAATCGGTTGATAGCTTTGCAACGAGAGAAGCGCAGAGCATGAACGAAGCAGTCGACCACGTCATCTCGTCCCTCACCAAGCGAGGCCGTCAACGCGGCTTCCTGACGATGGCCGAGGTGCAGCAGGAACTCGAAGACGCCGAAGCACCCGAGGAGTCGTTCGAATCCGTTCTCGACACGCTGCGCGGCCAGGGCATCAAGCTGACAGAGGAAGGGCCCGAGGTCGAGGTGGATCTCAGCGAGGTGAGCGAGTCGGCCGTCTCCGATCCCGTTCGC
>DASVDX010000051.1:0-4630 GCA_036380875.1 Acidimicrobiia bacterium | reverse complement strand
CTTCGACTGTCCGTAGGCCCGCCACGGGTCGTAGCCCTTCTCGAGGTGCGGGTCGTCCGGGTCCAAGGGGCGGGCGTTGAGACGGGCGAAGCTGGTTACCGACACCACCCTCCCGCCGTCGAGGAGCGTGGGCATCAGGTGTGCGGTCAGCGCCCAGTGACCGAGGTGGTTGACCCCGAACTGCATCTCGAATCCGTCGGCCGTGCGGCGGGGTGGTGTCGCCATCACCCCGGCGTTGTTGACCAGGATGTCGATCCGAGGATGGGTCGCCCGGATCTTGCCCGCGGCCGTCTCGATGGAGGCCAGCGAGGCGAGATCCATGTCGACGAACTCGGTCGACGCCGTGGGATGGGCGGCCCGCACCCGCTCTTGGGCTTCGGTGGTCCTCGCAGGATCCCGGGCGGCCATGACCACGTGGGCCCCCGCCCCGGCCAGAGCCTTCGTGGTTTCGAGGCCGAGGCCGCTCGAGGCGCCGGTCACCACGGCGACGCGCCCTGTCAGGTCGTGCACATCGGTCAGGCTCCAGCCCACGGATCGACCCTACTCGGCGGCTCCGAACCGGCTGAAGAAGTCGATGATCCGCTGGGTGTCGTCGGAGAACGCCCACCTCTCGGTGAACTTGCCATCCTTGACGTGGGCGATCTCGGCCGTCCGGTAGGTGAAGGCGTCGTCGCCTGATCCCACCGTGGCCTCCACCAGGCCGACCACGTGCTCGTTGGCCAGGACGTCATGGATCTCGGCCCTGAACTCGACTCCTTCCCAGCCGGAAAGCGCCGCCATCACGTTCTCCTTGCCCACGCCCGGGTCCCGGGAGCCGATCTGCCACCAGACCAGGTTGTCGGCGAAGTAGTCCCCGGCAGACGGGTCGCCGGACATCATCGCCTCCATCGCCTTCCGGTAGAGCGTCGCATTGGGATGCTCGTCCATGTGCTCCTCCTTCCCGGCGGAAGCTACACCGGCACCTTCCGGGCCAGCCGCCCACTCATGGGATTCGTGCCCGTGCTGCATCGACGGTCACTGGCTACCGTTTGGCCATGAGCCCTCAGCCGAACCCCGAACTGGACCGTCTCGCCCGCGAGTACTGGGACCACCTGCTCCGCACCAGTCCGATGAACGCCACCCTCATCGGAGTCCACGACTACGACCACCTCTTCGACGAGATCAGCCGCGAGGCGGAGGACGCCGACATCGCGGCCCTGCGCGGGTTCGTAGCCGCAGCCGAGGCCATCGACCCCGAGACCCTCACCCCCGACGAGCGCATCACCCGCGACGTCCTGATCTTCGAGGCCTCCACCGACGCCGACGCCAAGGAGACCCGGGCCGCCGAATGGGAGGTGAGCCACATCTTCGGGACCCAGACGGCGCTCCCGGTCTTCTTCCCCCAGATGACCCTCACCGAGCCGGATCACGCGCTGGCGATGGTTGAGCGGCTGCGGAACCTCGGCCGCTACTACGACCAGGCTGCGGAGCGGCTCCGGGAGGGCGTCTCCAAAGGTCTGGTCCCGATGAGGTCGACCGCCGAGAAATCGGCCGACCAGATCGATACTCTCTTGGCCCAGGCGCCCAATCCCATCCTTCAGGTGGCCGCGCCGGAGGGATGGGACGGCGAGGCTTCCTGGCGGGAAGATCTCGCCCGCGCCTTCGCCGACCACGTGGCCCCGGCGATGGCCCGCTGGCGGGACACCATCCGCGACATCGTGCTCCCGGCGGCACGGCCCGATGAGAAGCCCGGCGTCTGCCACCTCCCGGGTGGCGACGAGGCGTACGCCAAGGCCCTCTACCGGTTCACCTCCACCCGCCTCACCCCCGAGGAGATCCACCAGATCGGCCTGGATCAGATCGCCAAGCTGGCCGACGAGTACCGGGAGATCGCCGGATCCGTCCTCGGAACCACCGACCTCCAGGAGATCTTCACGAGGATGCGGGAGGACCCGGAGCTCCGCTACCGGGAGGCCGAGCCCATCGTCGCCGCCGGGGAGAAGGCGGTGGAGAAGGCCAAGGCCGTCATGGGCGACTGGTTCGGGCGGCTCCCAAAGGCGGACTGTGTCGTCGTTTCCACGGTCCACGGCCCAGCCGCCTACTACTTCCCGCCTGCGTCCGACGGCTCCCGCCCCGGCACGTTCTTCGTCAACGCCGCCGACCCGGCGAAGTGGGCGACGTACGAGATGGAGGCGTTGGCCTACCACGAGGCGATCCCCGGCCACCATCTCCAGCTCGCCATCTCCACCGAGCTGGAGGGCATCCCCGAGTTCAGGAAGTACGCCATCCTTTCGGCCTACGCCGAAGGCTGGGGCCTGTACTCGGAGCGGCTGGCCGACGAGATGGGTCTGTACGGCTCGCAACTCGACCGCATCGGGATGCTCTCGGCCGACTCGCTGCGCGCCGGGCGGCTCGTGGTCGACACGGGTCTACACGCCCTCGGCTGGACCCGGCAGCAGGCGATCGACTTCTTCAAGGAAAACTCGCCGATGAGCCAGGTCGGGATCGAGAACGAGGTCGACCGTTACATCGCCCTCCCCGGGCAGGCGACCGCCTACATGATCGGCCGTCTCGAGATCATGCGGATGCGCCGCGAGGCCATGGAAACGCTGGGGAGCCGTTTCGACATCAAGGGGTTCCACGACACCGTCCTCGGATCGGGGTTGGTGCCACTGGAGACCTTGGAGCGGATGATCGGCGACTGGGTGACATCGGTTCAGGCTGCCTAGACGGCCGACAACCTGGGTCACCCGGGACTGTGGCGTCGGTCTGAGACGCCAACAGCGATCCGGGCGCATCGGTAGCGTCCGGGCATGATCGAGCCGGACGCACACGAGGAACTCCGGCGGCTGGCCGCCCAGTACTGGGACCACGACCTCCGGCTGTCGCCGATGTACGCCACCCTCATCGGCGTGCACGACTACGACCACCTGTTCCGTGATGCCGGCCGCGACGCCGAGGACCAGCGCATCTCGGCCCTGCGACGGATCGCCGGCGAAGCCGAGGCGATCGACCCCGGCGAACTGACAAATGAGGAGCGGATCACCCGAGACGTGCTCATCTTCGAGGCGTCGACCCAGGCGGACGTCACGGAGACGAGGGCGGCCGAGTGGGCGGTGAGTCACATCTTCGGCTCACATCTCGACATCGCCCTCTACCCCTCGCAGATGACGTTCCTCGAGCCGGGTCACGCGATCGCCATGGTCGAGCGTCTGAGACACGCCGCCACCTACTTCGAAGACGCGGCGGAGCGCCTGCGCGACGGCGTCTCCAAGGGAATGGTCCCGATGCGCTCGACCGCCGAGAAGGCCGCGAGCCAGGTCGACGAGATACTCGCCCAGGACCCCAGCCCGATCCTCGACTACCAGGCCCCCGAAGGTTGGGACGGTGAGCAGGCCTGGCGCCACGACCTGGCAAGCGTCTTCGCCGACTTCACCGCTCCAGCAATGGCCCGCTGGCGGGACACGGTCAGGGAGATCGTCCTCCCCGCGGCCCGGCCCGATGAGCGACCCGGGATCTGCAATCTGCCTGGAGGCGAGGAGACCTACACCAGGCTGCTGCGCCGGTTCACGACCACCCCGATGACACCCGCTCAGATCCACCAGATGGGCATCGATCAGATCGAGCGATTGGCCGACGAGTACCGGGAGGTCGCGGGGTCGGTCCTGGGGACCACCGATCTGACCGAGATCTTCTCCAGGATGAGGGAGGACCCCGACCTCCGGTGCACGGAGCCTGCGCCGATTCTCGCCGCCTCCAGGGCGGCCGTCGACAGGGCGAAGGCGGCAATGAGTCACTGGTTCGGGCGGCTGCCGAAAGCCGATTGCGTGGTCGTGGAGACCAGTCGAGGTCCGGCCGCCCACTACCTCGACCCGGCCGCGGACGGGTCCAGACCCGGGACCTTCTTCGTCAACACCGCCAATCCCGCCCGATGGGCCGCTTTCCAGATCGAGGCGCTGGCCTTCCACGAAGCGATCCCCGGGCACCACCTGCATTTCGGGATCACCGTCGAGCTCGACGGCATCCCGGACTTCCGGAGGTACGCCGATCTCGATGCCCACGCCGAGGGATGGGCCCTGTACGCGGAGAGGCTCGCCGACGAGATGGGGCTTTACGGTACTCCTCTCGATCGTCTGGGCATGCTGTCGGGCGACTCCCTGCGAGCCGGCCGTCTCGTCGTCGACACGGGCATCCACGCACTTGGATGGACCCGCCGGCAGGCGGTCGAATACCTGGCCGAGAACACCCCGTACAGCCTCGCCGGGATCGAGGAGGAGGTCGACAGGTACACCGCCCGTCCGGGACAGGCCACTTCCTACATGAGTGGACGTCTCGAGATCGAGCGCATGCGTCGAGATGCCGAGGTGGAACTGGATGATCGGTTCGACCTCAAGGGGTTCCATGACACACTGCTCGGCTCCGGGCCGGTCCCTTTGGAGATCCTGGACCGCCTGGTGCAGAGTTGGGTGGCGTCGGTCGAGCCGGCTTGAGGTCTCGCACGGGTCTGGCACCCCCTACCCCCGGCCTCCGGCTGGAGGACTAATCCGATTCGAGCCAGCGGGTGATTTCGAGGAGCCTCTCGACGAAGTCCTCGCCGTGGCCCGACGTGTCGACATGGGCCATCTCGTGGGCCACGATCCACTTGTTCGCC
>DASVDX010000050.1:0-25412 GCA_036380875.1 Acidimicrobiia bacterium | reverse complement strand
AAGCTCGGCGCAGCCCCACTGGGCGGTCGCATGTGTCGGGGTCGAGCGGCGGAGGCGGACGGGAATCGAACCCGCCAGGGGTGCTTCAACACCCCTCATCGGGCTTTGAAGCTCGGCGCAGCCCCACTGGGCGGTCGCATGTGTCGGGGTCGAGCGGCGGAGGCGGACGGGAATCGAACCCGCCAGGGGTGCTTCAACACCCCTCATCGGTTTTGAAGACCGAGGAGCCCACCAGGTGCTCTCACGCCTCCGATGAGAGCGTATACCGTGGAAGAAATGAGCGGAAAGCTCACGATCGACACGTTCGGTGAGCGCCGGGAGTGGACGGCGGACGAGTTGAGATCCCTCGCCGAGGGCGGGCGCCTGCGGGTCTCCGATGTCGTGGATGACCATCCCGAGGCCACCCACGCCACGTTCGCGTCGCGCGACGGGTACCGGGCGTCGATCCCGCTCGAAGTGGCCCGCCGCCAGGGGCTCCTCTTCCTCCAGGACGACGGGTCCGTCCGCCTCCGGGTGGAAGACGGAGCCACGCTGTGCTGGAACGTGAAGGACCTGGGGGAAGTGCGGTTGACCGTCGGCAAGGAACCCGACTCGGTTCCAGAGAATCCCGTTCATTGACGGGCCGCCGGTAACCTTTCCCCGGATATGGGGGATCAGTCGCTCGGACGCTTGATCAGGAAACGCCGCGAAGCCCTCGGCTTCAGCCAGGCGCGCCTCGGCGAGCTCGTCGGGCGTTCCGCCAGCACGATCCGCAACTGGGAGCGGGGCAAATCCTCCCCGGCCGTGCGGGAAGACGCCATCGCCCTCGCCGCCATCCTCGGCCTCGACGAGGCCGAGGTGCTCGAAGCAGCCGGATTCGACGTGGTCCGCACCGACGAACATCCGACGGTCGAGCAGGCATATGCCTCGCTCGCCCCGAAGGAGCCGCCGCCCGGTCGCCCTGAACCACCCCCGAGGGTGACACCGCCGGCTGGGTCGGCGACGGCTTCGGCTCCCCCCGAGAAGCCCTCCACGCCGGCGGTGACGTCGACCCCGGCGAAGCAGGACGCTGCTCCGGTCGATCCGGTGCGTCCCGCCGCCCAGGTTCCCGACGTGGTGGTGGACCCGGCCAGCGAAGAGCAGTCTTCTCCTCCATCCTCCTCCAAGCCGCTTCTGAGCTTCTTCGAAGAAGCTCCAGGGAACGCGGCCACCTCTCTCGACGACGCTTCCCAGGCGCGTCGTCGCGACCGGGAAAACCGTTCGTCCAGGTCACATCTGCGGTCGAGACGTCAGGAGACTGTATCTTCCTCCTCGGAGCCGGCCACGGAGCGCACAACGGAGCCCGGAACCTCGACCCAATCGCAGACGCTCGCACGGGCGGCGCCGCCGACCGTCCTCGAGGTCACGCCACCGGAGGAGGCGTCCTACATCGAGGACCCGGAGGAGCGCCAGCGATATCGCGTCCGCTACGTGGCGACGGCAGTTCTGCTCCTGTTCCTCTTCATCGTTCTCATCTGGTCGTTCGACCGGGCTACTGACGCCCTCGGGGCCATGTGGGACGAGTTCATTGGGTCTCTCGACCTCTAACACGAACCGCCGCCTCGACCGCTGCGTAGTGTCGGGGGTATGACCAGGCGGCTGATGGACCGCTTTCGTCGGGGCGATCACGAGGCCGTCCGGGAGCTGTATGGCCTCTACAGTCGGCCAGTGTTCGCTATTGCCCTGCGCTCCCTGGGCGATCGGACACTCGCCGAGGAGGTCGTGCAGCAGACCTTCGTGAACGCCTGGCGGGCAGCTGCGCGTTTCGACCCGGAGTTGGACCCGGCCCCCTGGTTGTACGCCATCGCCCGGCGGGTGGCGGTCGACGTGTATCGCCGGGAGCGGCGTCACCGTGAGGGCCGTCGCGAGGAGACCGATATGGCGGTGCTCCCGCCCTCATTCGAGGGGCTGTGGGAGCTGTGGGAGGTCCGTGCCGCCGTGGACGACCTGCCAGAGGACGAAAGACGAGTGATCGAGGCGACCTTCTACCGACAACTGACCCACACAGAGGCGGCTGCCGAGCTGGGGATCCCGCTCGGCACCGTGAAGTCGCGGTCGCATCGCGCCTTCCAGCGCCTGGCGGGTTTTCTCGACCATCTCGGGACGGAGACGGCATGAGCTGCGCAGAAGTGCTCGAAGCCATCGCCCGGGGCCGTCTCGAGGACCAGACGGTCGTCAACCACCTGTCGGTGTGCGCCGAGTGCCGCGCCAGGTCAGAATCGGCTCAGATCCTGGGCCGCCATCTGGCCGACCCGGTGATGTGGGAGGAGCCTTCATCCGACCTGGCCGATCGGGTCGTCGCCGCCATCGATGCCGAGACAGGACAGGAGGAGCGCCGTCCGAGCCGGTGGCGGATCCTCGGGGCGGCGGCCGCACTGTGCGTTGTCGTGGTCGGGGGAATGGTGTGGGGCAATCAGCCCGACTGGACCGTGGAGCTGGCGCCCGGGCCGGCGGCACCGGAGGCCGGCGGCGTCATAAGAGGCTGGAACCACGCCCACGGGACGCGAATGGTGCTCGAGGTGTGGGGGCTCGATCCCGCCGATGAGAACAGCTACTACGAGTTGTGGCTCACTGCCCCCGACGGACGCCACGTGTCGGCAGGCACGTTCCGGGATTCGGGCAGTTTCGAGGTCGTCGCCGGTGTGCGGCGAGCCGATTACCCCCGCATCTGGGTGACTCTGGAGCCGGCCGACGAAGATCCGGGACCCACGTCGCAGACGGTGCTCGACACGCCCAACGCCTGAATTGGGTTCCGCTTCGGCTTCGAGCGTGCCAGAATGGCTGCACCAGAGAAAGGAGGTGGTCCTAGTTGCATAGTTGTTTTTCCGGGACTCTGGAGGTGGCCGAGCGCTGAGTGGCGCGAAGCCTCATAGCGCCACTCCCTCACCCTGAGTGAGGACGGTGGCGACTCCAACTCGGACCACCGGCTCTGGGTACTGCGGGAGTGGTCCCACCGCAGCGGACGACGACCTCGTTTCGAGCCATCGGGCGAGATCGGAGCCGAAGCAAATCCCACGGGTCTGTTTCAGTGGAGGGCGCCTTCGGGCGCCCTCCACTCATGTCGGGACTTCGTTCAGGTCGGGACCTCAGTGGAGAACCCGTGGGCGGCGAGCCATTCGTCGTTGAAGGTCTTCGACAGGTAGCCCCGGCCCGAGTCCGGAATCAGCACGACCACCAGGGCGTCGTGGCTCTCCTCGGCGACACGCAGAGCGCCGGCCACCGCCATTCCGCCTGACGGGCCGGTGAGGATTCCCTCGACCCGGGCGAGCTTGCGCGCCGTGGCGAACGACTCGTGGTCGTCGACCATCTCCCACCGGTCGATGAGGTCGAGGTCGACCGTCTCGGGGTAGAAGTCCTCGCCCACCCCTTCCGTGTAGTACTGATGGATGTCGCCGTCGGGACCGGCGGTGTAGATCGAGCCCTCGGGATCCACCCCGACGATCGTCACGTTGGGGTTCCGTTCCTTCAGGTATCCGGCCGTGCCGCTGATCGTCCCCCCGGTGCCGACACCGGCTGCGAACACGTCGATCTTCCCGTCGGTCTGAGACCACACCTCCGGACCGGTCGTCTGATAGTGGGCAAGAGGGTTGTTGGGGTTGGAGTACTGGTCGGGGAGGAACGCCCCCGGGATCTCCTCGGCGAGCCGGCGGGCGACGGCGTAATAGGAATCCGGGTCCTCGGGGAGCAACTCGGTCGGCGTGACGATCACCTCCACCCCGTATGCCCGCAACAGATCGCGCTTGTCCTGGGAGACCTTGTCGGGAACCGTACAGATGACTCGATACCCCCGCACTGCACCCACCAGAGCGAGACCCACGCCGGTGTTCCCGGACGTCGGCTCGATGATCGTCCCGCCAGGGCGCAGCTTGCCCTCGCGTTCGGCGGCGTCGATCATCGCCACGGCGATCCGCTCCTTGACGGATCCTCCCGGGTTGAAGAACTCGACCTTGGCGACCAGGTTGCCGGGCGGGTGCAGCCTGCCGAGCCGCACCAGCGGCGTCTGGCCGATGGTGTCGAGGATCGAGTCGTGTATCTGCATCCGCTCAGACTATGCGACACGCCTCTCGGTCCGAACCGAAACGCCTGTCCGTTTCGGGTTCGGAAGTGGGCGTCTCATACACTCGGGTCATGCACACCCGCCTCAGCCGATTCGCCTGGGCGACGCTGGCGTTCAACGTCGTGGTGATCCTCATCGGGGGAGTCGTGAGGGCCACCGGGTCGGGGGCGGGTTGCGGGCCCTCGTGGCCCACCTGTCACGGGGAGATGATCCCCGTCCTGCACGGGGACACGGCGGTCGAGTACACCCACCGCGCCGTCTCGGGTATCGCCCTCCTGATGGTGGGCGTCCTCGTGGTCTGGGTGCTGCGAACGGTGCGCGCTCCCGATCAAGCCCGTCGGGCGGCGGTTCTCTCCGGGGTGGCGATCGTCGCCGAGGCGTTGATCGGGGCGGTGATCGTGCTCTACGAATGGGTGGCCGACGATACCTCTGTGGCCCGCACCGTTTCCGTCCCCCTCCACTTGGTCAACACCTTCCTCCTGCTCACCGCCCTCACTCTGACCGCTCACCTGTTGAGCGGGGGTGCCCCGCTCAACCCTTCCCAGCACCCCCGCACCAGGCGCTGGCTGGCGACGGGCGCCGCCGCCTTCCTCCTCGTCGCAGCCACCGGCGGCGTCACGGCCCTCGCCGACACTCTCTTTCCGAAGGATGGAACGGCTGCGAGCGACGTGGAGCATTTCCTCACCGACCTGAGGGTTCTGCATCCGATCGTGGCGGTAGTCGTGCTACTCCTCGCCGGTTGGGGCCTCGTTCGGCGTGGTATCGGCGGCCCGACTGTCAACGGCATCTCGGGTCTCGTCGGCCTCCAGATCGTCACGGGCCTCCTCATGATCTACCTAGGCCTGCCGCTGTGGCTGCGCATCACCCACCTGGCGATCGCCGACGTCATGTGGATCGCCTACGTGCTCGCCGCAGCTCGACTCCTCGCCGGAGCCCAAGAGAAGAAACCCGTAGAGCTACCCGCCACGTGACGTGCTCCCCGACGCCGTTCTCTTCGATCTCTACGACACGCTCATCACCTCGGACTGGCGCCGCCACGCCACGTTCGTCGCCGATGCCCTCGGCGTGACCGCTGAGGCGTTGGCCGACGCCTATCGCGCCCAGCGCGAGTCGCTCGACCGCGGCCAGTTGACCGACGCCGCGGCCGTCATCGCCGGCCTCGCTGCCCGTTGCGGCGTGGAGCTCACCCCGAACCAGGTGGCGGAGGTCGCCGCCGCCGAAGCCGACTTCCTGCGCCAGAACGTGGTCATGTACGACGACACACTCACCGTCATCCGCCAGCTCGCCGCCGACGGCGTGAGAACGGCGATCGTGTCCAACTGCTCGCCGACCACTCGGGCGGTCGTGGACCATTTCGACCTGGAGGCCGAAGTCGACGCCCTCGTTCTCTCTTTCGAGGTCGGCGCCGCCAAGCCGGACCCTGAGATCTACGAGGTCGCCCTCGGGAGGGTCGGCGCCGAGCCGGGACGCTCCTGGTTCATCGACGACCGGGGCGACTACCTCGACGGCGCCCGCCGCCTGGGAATACGGACTGTCCGGATCGCCCGTTTCGAGTCGTTCGGGGAGGACGTTCCCGGAGGGGACCACCCCGTCATCGAGCGGCTAGACGGTCTCTTCGAGCTCTTCTAGAGGACCGTCCGCAACTCTTCGATCGTCGACACCGGAGCGTCGCAGATGAAACGGCGGCACACGTAGGCGAGGGTCTCCCATGGCCGGCCCCGGCCGGCGAGAAGGGGCGGATGGTCGGCCGGCTCGGTCGAGCGCGCCACCACCACGCCCGGCCGATACCTCTCCCATAAGGCCCTAGAGAAGGTGTCCGCCTCGGGGCCGATGATCGCCACCTCCCGAGGCCCATCGAGCATGGCGACCAACACCGACAGCAGGTGGCCGACGGCGTGAGGAGCCCGCTCGATGATCATCCCCGCCGAGCGGATCGTGGCTTCGGCGTGGTTCCAGTAGGCGGGCTCGCCGGTGTAGGAGGAGGCGAAGAAGAGTGCCTCGGCGGCGAGGGAGTTCCCCGATGGTGCCGGGTTGTCGAACGTGTCCTTGGGGCGTATCACCAGACGTTCACCGTCGTCGGGCGTCGTGAAGAAGCCACCGGCGGGGTCGGCGAATCGCTCGACGATTGCGTCGACGAGAGAGATCGCCCGGTCGAACCACTCGGCCTCTCCGGTCGTGGCGTAGAGACTGAACAGGCCGACTGCCATCGCCCCGTAGTCCTCCAGCACTCCGGCCGGGCCCAGCCGACCCTTCGCCCACGAACGGTGGAGCCCTCCCTCGTCGTCGACCATGTTGTCGACGACGAACCGAGCCGCCCGGCGGGCAGCCTCTGTGTAGCGAGGCTCGTCCAGCACGGCACCCGATTCGGCCAGAGCACGTATCGCCAGGCCGTTCCAACCGGCAACGATCTTGTCGTCGAGGCCCGGCGGGATGCGGCCCTCACGCCTCTCGAGCAGCGCCCGCCCTGCTCGCCGAACCGCCTCCGCTGCCTCCTCCACGGTGACCCCGGCTTCGTCCGCCACATCCGAGATCGCCCGGGCCCGATGGAGGACGTTGCGGCCCTCGAAGTTGCCCTCCGGCGTCACGCCGAAGTAGGCGCCGGCGACATCGGCATCGTCGCCGGCCGCCTCCCGGAACTCCTCTTGGGTCCAGACGTAGTACTTGCCCTCCTCGCCCTCGGAGTCGGCGTCCTCGGCCGAGTAGAAACCACCGTCGGGATGCTCGAGGCGGGAGAGCATGTATTCGATGGTGTCGACGGCGACTTCGGTCATCGCCGAGGTCGAGAACTCGACGCCCGCCCACAGATACAGACGTGCCAGCTGGGCGTTGTCGTAGAGCATCTTCTCGAAGTGAGGGACGAGCCAGCGAGCGTCCACCGAGTAGCGGGCGAATCCACCGCCGAGGTGGTCCCGGATGCCGCCGGCGGCCATGCCCGCCAGGGTCCTCACCAGCATGTCCCGCGCCCCGTTCGCCCACGGCCGATCGTGGACGCGGAGCAGAAACTCGAGGACCGGCTGCTGGGGGAACTTGGGGGCGCCGCCGAAGCCGCCGTGCCTGTCGTCGAACTGCGACGCCAGGGCGGATACGGCCGAGGCCAGAGCCTCCTCTGCGGGAAGGGTGTCCGAGGGTGGGATGCGCTGGCCGATCGTGGCGGCGACGTTCTTCGCCTGTCGCACGACGTCGTCGCGTCGATCCCGCCAGGCCTCGGTGACGGCGGTCATCACCGAGCGGAAGGAAGGCATTCCATGCCGCGGAGTGGGCGGGAAGTAGGTCCCGGTGAAAAACGGCGACCCGTCGTGGTCGGCGAAAACGGTCATCGGCCACCCTCCGTGACCCGTCATCGCCTGGGTGGCCTCCATGTAGATGGCGTCGACATCGGGGCGCTCTTCCCGGTCGACCTTGATGTTGACGAAGTCCCGGTTCATCTGAGCGGCCGTCTCGGGGTCCTCGAACGACTCATGGGCCATGACATGGCACCAATGACAAGCGGAGTAGCCGATGGAGATCAGGACCGGGACATCACGACGCCGCGCCTCCTCGAAGGCCTCCTCACCCCACTCCCACCAGTCGACGGGGTTGTCGGCGTGCTGGAGGAGATACGGTGAGGCCGAGTTGGCCAGGCGGTTGGGCATGTCTTCAACCGTAGTGGGCGGGCGGAGCTTCGCTCCCAGGAGTCGGAAGGCGGAAGGCGGAAGCCGGAAGGCGGAAGGCGGAAGGCGGAAGGCGGAAGTCAGAAGTCGGAAGTCGATACCGCGGCGGAAGCCGACGCGATCTGTCTGTTGTCCGGGTTCGGAGACTGGCGCGACTCTCTGGTGGCGCCAGTACGCCGACGGGCGGGGGGTTTGGGGGGTCGTCCCCCCGCCCGAGCGGAGCTCGGGAATCCAGAGTCGACGTGATCTGTCTGTTGCCCGAGCGGAGCTCGGGAAATCGACAGAGCGAGCCCTATGCAGAACGGAATACGGTAACGAAATGGGCGGTTGAAGGACCTGTCTGCGGGTTACCACAGAGGGTGCCAGACCCGTGCGCCAGGAGGTAAATCCTGGGCGATTGGGGGGTTCACAAGCGAAGGATTCTCTGGCATAGTGGAAGCCCGGCCCACCGAATCGATCCCCAGGGAGGATTGCCTTTCATGCCTGCTGCCGAAACGAAGCTGGACCGCTCCAAGTCCAAGCGGTCCCGCCTCCAGAGCAAGCTCACTGACGAGCGCGGTCGCCTCACCACCGATCTCGTCTCGCAGTACCTGACCGCCATCGGCGAATACGACCTGCTGACGGCGGAGCAGGAAGTCGAGCTCGCTCAACAGATCGAAGCAGGCGAGGAGGCTGCTGCGAGACTGGAACGGGGCGACTACAAGGACAAGAAAGAAGAGATCGAGCTCCGTCGCGCCGAGCGCAAGGGACGCGAGGCCAAGGACGCCTTCCTGACCGCCAACCTCCGTCTCGTGGTCGCCAACGCCCGCCGTTACGCCAACACGTCGGGTATCGACTTCCTCGACCTCATCCAGGAGGGCAACCTCGGCCTGATCCGCGCCGTCGAGAAGTTCGACTGGCGGAAGGGCTTCAAGTTCTCGACCTACGCCACCTGGTGGATCCGTCAGGCGATCACCCGTGCGATCGCCGACAAGTCGCGCACCGTTCGCATCCCCGTCCATCTCCACGACACGCTGGCGGCTGTACGTGCCGCCCAGGCGAGCCTCAAGGCCGAGCTGGGTCGCGACCCCCGCCCTGAAGAGATCGCCGAAGAGGCCGGCGTGACCGTCGACAAGGTCGAGCTGGCGCTGGGGGTGGCCGACACGGTCTCGCTCGAGCAGCCGATCGGAGAAGACGGCGCCCAACTCGGCGACTTCATCGAAGACGAGGACGCCGCCGACCCGGTGCAGCTCACCGAGGAGATGGACGTCGCCAACTCGCTGCGCAAGTCGATCGAGCGGCTCCCCGAGCGCGAGGGCCGCATCCTCGCCCTCCGTTACGGGTTCTACGACGGCGTGCCTCGTACGCTCGAGGAGATCGGCGACGAGTTCAACCTGACCCGTGAGCGCATCCGCCAGCTGGAGAAGCTGGCGCTGTGCCGGCTCCGCCACCCCTCGTTCGGGATCCGCGAAGCCGACCTGATCTGAGCGCCTGAGTCAGGCTCCCGACGGCACCCAAACGAGCCTCAGCTCGGTGACCTGGATGTCGTCGCGCTCGAGGCCGATCTCGACCGCCTCGATGGCGTCCGCCTTGGCGTCCCACTCGTCGGCGAGGACGTCGATGGCTTCCGCCAACTCCGCCTCGAGTTCGATCAATTCGCGCTGCTCCGCCTCCAGCCGGTCCAATGCCGACTCCAGGTCGGCGGCTGTGCGCTGGGTCTGAGAGCGTCGGGACGCCGCCCTGCGCACCGCTGCCGATCGAGACCGGCCGCCGAGGATGGCGCCCAGGAGGTCGCCGGCGCCGGAGATCAGCTCCTGCTGCTTGCGTGCTTCCACGTCGGTCTGCAACTCGGCGACCCGTCGGTCGGCCCGGGCGATCTGATCCTTGGCCCGCTCGATGCGGGCGGCGTAACGATCCTTCAGCTTGGCGATGGCGGCATCAGCCTCGTCTTCCACGAGTTGGCGGCATCGTTCCCGGAACTCCTCTTCTGTCTCGCCTACTCGTGAAAACGCCTTGAGCGCCGGGTTGTGCCACGCGGTGAGGCGTTGAGAAGCGAGCAGATGGGCCGCCAGTGCCGCCGACAGGTCCTTCCAGAACTTCGGTTCGCTCGCCGGGAAGTCGGGCAGCAAGAAAGGCCCGGAAGCCTGGTCGAGAGGGCGGATGTCACGTGGGTCGTGGTCGACAGGATGGACCGCGTCCGGCGGCAGAGGGAGGCTGGGAGGGTCGATGATCGCCTCGTACTCCTCGACATGGTCGATCCCTTTGGGACGGTCGTCGTAGCGGAGTCGGACGGTGGCTGCCACGACCGGCCGCCAACAAGACGGGTTGGGTACCGCACCGACGGCTTCGGCCCACGCCGCCGCCGGGTCGAGTGCCGCCACGGGGACACCCGAAGCGACGACCGGTGCCACCGGCACCGTGTCGGCGGCCAGATCCGGCGGAGTCTCGGGAGGCTCCGCCGCGGCCGGCGTTTCCTGCGGGGCGACGGTTTCCTCGACGGGCGCCACGGGGGCAGCGGCGGGAGATTCCGGGGACACGCCCGGTACCGGTGCCGGAGCAGCCTCCTTCTCGGGGCGGGTCAAAGCGACGATTGCTTCCCGGTCGAGGGGACCGGCGAGATACGACATCGCCCAGCGCGTACCGAACACGATCGGCTCGGTTTCGCCGGTCTTGCGCATGACGAACTGGCGCTTGTCCAGGTTCGAGATCAGCGTGTCGAAGGTGGCGACGTCGGTCTCGCCGCCGGCGTCGGCGAGGCCCTCGATGATCCGCTTCTTGTCGTTCTCGGTCTGGAGGCGGCCGATCATCCACGTCCCTGCGTTCGACATGGCCTTGTAGTCGAGATCGACGGGGTTCTGGGTGGACAGGACCATCCCGACGCCGTACGCCCGGGCTTGCTTGAGGATCGTGAGGATCTGCTTCTTCGCCGGCGGCTCGGCAACCGGCGGCGCGAACCCGAACACCTCGTCCATGTAGATCAGTGCTCGCAGCTTGCCGGTCCCCGGCTGACGCCGCATCCATGTGACGAGCTTCGCCAGGAGCAGTGTCACCACGAACTGGCGCTCGGTGTCAGACAGGTGCGCCAGGTAGACGATCGAGGCGGGCGTTCCCTCGCTCGTGTCGAGGAGGTGGGTGATGTCGAGGGGATCGCCCTCGAGCCAGGCGGCGAACGACGGCGAAGCGAGCAGCCCGTTGAGCTTCTTCGCCAACTCCATCCGCGATGCCTTCGGGTAGAAGTCGTCGAGTTGGAAAACACCCAGCTTGCGCAAGGGCGGGTCGGGGACCATGCCCACCAGCGTCGCCAGGTCGAGGTGCCGCCCGGCTCGCCACTCGTTCTCGATCAGGTTGGCGAGGAGGATGTGCTCGGGGCTCGAAACCGGGTCCGCTTCCACGCCCACGAGAACGAGGAGGGAGGAGACGAAGCCTTCGATCTCGTCACGCAGCGTCTCGGCGTTCTCGTCCCACGACAGCGGAGGAGCATCGAGCGAGCCGAGGACGTTGATCGGCGTGCCGGCGGTGGAGCCCGGCGTGTAGATGCGCACGTTCGCCGCGTCGGACACCTGGCGCATCCGCTCGCTGTCGACGCCCCAGTCGGCCAAGCCCTGCTTCCAGGTCTCCGCCGTCTGCTGCGCCATCTCGTCTATCGACACCCCGGCCCGCTCGGCCTCCGCCGGGTCGATCCAGGGTACGAAGTCGCTCGGAGCAAAATCCGGGAAGACCAACTCGAGGTTGCCCATGTCGCCCTTGGGATCGATCACGAGACAGGGGATGCCGGAGGCGAGCGCCTCTTCGAGGAGGACCATGCCGAGTCCGGTCTTGCCCGAGCCGGTCATGCCCACGATCACGCCGTGGGTGACGAGCTCGTCGCTTTCGTAGAACAGTGGGTCGCCGCGGCCCTCGTCCGCGGCCAACGCGCCGATGTAGAACGTGCCGGGAGGCTGTTCCATCGCTTCCCTCCTTCCGCTGCGGACGTTAACTGCTCAGCCGCCCAGTGGCGGCACGGTGCAGCTGTCGAGAGATGGTCCGGGGCGATCGACCTCCCACAGGTCGGGCTCGGGTGGCGGAAGGGGCGCGTCGTCGGTCGTCACGAACCGGACGAGGGCCCGATACACGGCTTCGGCGTAGGTCTGGCGGACGTCGTCGCGCATGGCGAGGGCTTCCTCGGTTGGGTTTGAGATGTAGAGACCCTCGGTGATGACCGCCGGCACCTGCGACTCGGCGAGCAACGTGTAGTAGTCCTCTCCGTCGCCGTTCACCCGCGAGGTGAGGCCACTCCCGGGAGTCCCCATCCAGTCGGCTTCGAAGCGGCTGAGACTGGTGCGCAGTTCATCGACGATCAGGGCACCGAGACGAGGCGACTCCTCGTTGGCCAGAGAGACGTAGGCCTCCGAACCGGGATGGTCGAGCGGCGCCTCCGGCATCGTGTTGTGGTGGATGGACACGAGGGCGGTGGCGTCCAGCGCATTGGCCACCGTCGCCCGATAGGTCAAGCCCAGTTGGAACTGACCGCCGTTGGGGCCGTCGGGTGACCGTGTCAGCACCGCCTCCGCTGCCGCCGGGACCGAGTCGCCGGGCAAGACCTCTCCGGTGGCCCAGTCGATGTCGTGCGGGCTTCGCAGGAGTTCCACCAGGCGGGCGCTGACGTCGAGGTTCACCTCGGTCTCGGACAGGCCGGCGGGCCCGACCGCTCCGTAGTCGGGGACGCCGTGACCTGGGTCGATCACGAACACGGCGTGGTCGAAGCGCGCTTCGTTCCGGACGACGGGGACCGTCCCGAGTTCGACCTCGTCGGCGGAGACCATGGCCTCGTTGTTGCAGGTGTCGAACACCAGGTACCCGCCGTCGAGTTCGCCGAGGATGGGCAAGAGCACGCCTCCTGCCGCCTCGACGCTGCTCGTCCCGTCCGCGGAGCGAACGAGGGTGCCGTCACGGGTGACTACGTATGCCGGGCGCTCCTCTCGCGAAGTCGAAGCCGTCGTCGCCGTGAGCTCGGCTGGGTCAGCCGAAGGCTCGCCCTGGGCGACCGGCATGGCCGGCGACCCCTCCACGACACGGGTGGACCACGGCAGGTCGCCGTTGACCGATCTCCACGCCAGGATCCCCAAGAAAGTCCCCACGATGAGTGAGACGGTGATGATGAGACGCAATCTCACGCGGACGTCACCGTAGGTGCCGGCTCGATCGTTTGTGGCATCGAGGATTACACCCGCAGGTACCCTCTGGGGTTCCCTCGCGGCGGTAAATCGGTCTCGGCATCTTCCCCCCACCGATAGGCTTGCCTCGTTCCATGGCCACCCCGACCGCCCCCGTATCGGCACGCGCCGTCGTCGGTGAAGGCCTCCGTCTGGTCGGAGGCTTTGCCCGCGCACGTCCCGTCCCCTTCGTGCTGGCGGTGTTGGGCGCGGCCCTCTTCGCCGGGGCCATCATCGCCGCTTCCCAGGTGATCGGGTGGGTGACCGACAGCGTAATCGTGCCTGTTCTGTCCGGCGGGGAACCCCGAGAGGGCAAGCTGGCACCGGCCGTTCTGGCGATAGTGGGTGTTGCAGTGTGGAAGGCGGCGGCCATCGTGTTGCGCCGCGACGCCGCCGGCTATCTCCAGTTCAAGACCCAGCAGGACGTCCGTGAGCGACTGATCGAACACCAACTCGGACTGTCCCTGTCGTGGTTCGCCCGCCAGTCGATGGGTGACCTGTTGGCCATCGCCGACAACGACGCCCGTCAGGCCACGGGGGTGCTCGCTCCCTTCCCCTACGCCAGCGGGGTGTCGCTCCTGATCGTGGGCACGGTTGTGCTCATGTTCTTCATCGATTTCTGGGTCGGCCTCGTCGCGCTCTTGGGGATGGCGCTCGTGGTGTTCATCGAGGTGCGGGCAGCCGTCACCGTCTATCCGGCCTGGGAGGGCATCCAGCGCCAGACCGGCCGGGTGAGCAGCGTCGCCCACGAGTCGTTCGACGGCGCCCTCACGGTGAAGGCGCTCGGGCGGGAGGACTACGAGGTCGAGCGGCTGCGGACCGAGTCGGAGGACCTCGCCCATCGCATCGCCGCCACCAACTCGCTGTGGGAGACCTATCGGGTGATCATCACCGCCTTGATGCCGACGATCAGCCTGGCCGTTTTGGTGGTCGGCGCCATCCGGGTCGACGCCGGGGCGGTCACGGCGGGCGACGTCGTCTCGGGGCTCTACCTCCTAGGGCTCCTGGCGTTCCCGGTACAGCTCATCGCCTTCGTCCTGTTCGACATGGCCGCATCGATCCCTGCCCATCGGCGAGTCACCTCCGTCCTCGAGGTGGACGAGGTGGTGGAGTACGGGTCGGAGCGGGCAGCGGCGGATTCGGGTCCCGCCCCGGTGGCGGGCGATCGGGTGACCTTCGGCTACGAGCCGGAGACCGTCGTGCTCGACGACGTCGTGCTCGACATCCCGGCCGGACGCACGGTCGCCGTGGTCGGCCCCACGGGTTCCGGGAAGTCCACCCTCACGATGCTCCTGGCTCGGCTGTGGGACCCGGGCAGCGGCCGTATCCGAATCGACGGGAGGGACCTGCGCAGCTTCGCCCGCTACGAGTTGCCCCGGGAGGTGGCCTTCGTATCCCAGAACTCGTTCCTCTTCGACGACACCGTCGCCGGCAACATCACGCTGGGGGCGGAGTACCGGGAGGAGGCGATCGTCGAGGCCGCCATGATGGCCGGGGCCCACGATTTCATCACCGAGCTGCCCAACGGATACGACACCCGCATCGGAGAACGAGGTGCCGCCCTGTCCGGCGGCCAGCGTCAGCGGATCGCCCTGGCGCGGGCACTCATCCGCCGCCCGCGGGTGTTGATCCTCGACGATGCCACATCCGCCGTCGATCCGTCGATCGAGGCGCAGATTCTCCGTCGTCTGAAGTCGGCCGACCTTCCGTCGACGGTGATCCTCGTCGCCTACCGGCCGTCGTCGATCCGCCTCGCCGATGAGGTCATCTACATCGAGGAGGGCCGGGTGGCGGCCCAGGGCACCCACGAGGAGCTCATGCAGTCGCAGCCCGGTTACGCCCGCCTGGTCCGCGCCTACGAAGAAGATGCTGCCGAACGCAGCCAGAGCTCGCGATGACAGACACAACTGAGACACCGCGAATCTCGACGATGGCGGGCATCCGCCGAGCGCTGAAGGAGGCGCCTCAACTCGGCCATCGCCTGTGGCTGATAGTCCTCCTCAACGCCGTCGGGATGCTCGTCCACGTCCTGGTGCCGGTCCTGATCCAGCAGACGGTGGACCGCGACCTGACCGAAGCCGGGGTGGACATCCCCTCGGTGCTGACGAAGGCCGGCCTGGCCTTCGTCGTGCTGGTTCTGGGTGCGTGGTCTGCCAGGACAGCGATGGTGCGGCTGGCCCACCAGGCGTCAGGCGGACTGTCCGACCTGCGCATCAAGGTCTTCGACAAGCTCATCCGAAGCTCCGTGCTCCACGTGCAGTCCGAGCGGCGCGGGGCGCTCGTGTCCCGGGTCACGTCGGACATCACCACCATCCAGGAGTTCACCGAATGGGGTGGCGTGGTGTTCATCGTCAACGGCACGCAGGTGCTCATCGCCATCACCGCCATGGTGTTGTACGAGTGGCGCCTCGCCCTCCTCGTCGTCGGGGCGGTCGTCGTCTACGCCCTCGTGCTGCTCTGGTTCCAGCGGATCCTCCAGCGCAACTACGACCGCGTTCGGCGGGTGGTGGCTGACTCGCTGGCCGTGATGGGCGAGGCCGTCACGGGTCTGCCCGAGGTGCGGGCCTTCGGGATCGAGGAGAAGACGATGGAGCGGGTCCACCACGCCCTGGAGCGCCGGTCCCGCACGGAGTTCCGCACTGCAGCATTCGGCAACGCCCTCTTCTCGACCGCCGAGATCTTCGCCGCCGGCCTCACTGCCGGCGTGGTGGTCGTCGGGATCCTCTTGGGGCCGTCCGAAGGGGTGACGGCGGGCGTGCTCATCGCCTTCCTGTTCCTCGTCAACCTGCTCATCGAGCCGGTGCAGAGCCTGGTGGAGATCCTCGACTTCGCTCAGAACGCCGGAGCCGGCCTGCGCCGGGTCGTAGGGGTGCTCGACCGCACGGACGAGATCCAGGAGCCGACCGACCCGGTTTCCTTGCCGCCAGGCGTACTGGGGGTGGAGTTCGACGGGGTGAGGTTCGCCTATCCCGGCGGACCCGATGTGCTCGTGGACGTCGATGTGGAGATCCGACCGGGCAGCCGGGTAGCGGTCGTGGGCGAGACCGGCTCGGGTAAGACGACCTTCGCCAAGCTCCTGGTGCGCATGCTCGACCCGGTCGAGGGCATGGTGCGGATCGGTGGTGTCGACCTCCGCCAGGTGGCGCGAACGGACCTGCGGCGCAGGGTCGCCTTCGTCCCCCAGGAGGGGTTCCTGTTCGAGGGCACCATCGCCGACAACGTGCGCTACGGCTATCCAAAGGCCAGCGACCGGGAGGTCCGCACCGCCTTCATCGAACTCGGGCTCGACGGGTGGCTGCAGAGCCTTCCCGGCGGTCTCGACACCCACGTGGGCGAGCGCGGGGGCAACCTGTCGGCTGGCGAGCGGCAACTCGTGGCCCTGGTGCGGGCGTGGATCTCGGCCCCGGACCTGTTGGTCCTCGACGAGGCGACCTCGGCCGTCGACCCGGCCCTCGACGTCCAGCTGCGGCGCGCCATCGACCGGCTCACGGCCGGGCGCACCTCGGTGACGATCGCCCATCGCCTCGCTACTGCAGAAGCCGCCGACGAGGTGCTCGTCTTCGAAGCCGGGCGACTGGTCGAGCGCGGACCGCACCCGGAACTCGTCGAACGGGGCGGCGTGTACGCCTCCCTCTACGCCGACTGGGTGGCGGGGACACTCACCGGCTGAGGCTGGCGTTCGAGGGTCCCCTCCCTCAGGAACTCGCGGTTCCTACAATCGGGAGTATCCCGATGTTCGAGACCTCCCGAGCCGGACGCAACGACTGGCTGATCGAGGAGATGTATGAGCGCTACCTCGATTCTCCCCTGTCAGTCAGCGAGGAGTGGCGCCGCTTCTTCGAAAACGGAGGCCGTCCCGATGGCCCCGTGGCAACCAGCCAGCCGGAGATAGGACAGCCTGCGCCTGCCCCTGAGACGGGGGACGGTTCGCGCCCGCCTGTGGCCGAAGCGGAGCCGCAGCCGGAGCCGAAGCCAGAGCCGGCCGAACCGAAAGCCGGGGAGCCGAAGACCGAAGCGGTGCCCGAGAACGCCACGCCGTTGCGGGGCATCACCGGGGTGATCGCCCAGCGCATGGACGAGAGCCTGTCGGTCCCCACCGCCACGTCGGTGCGGACGATGCCGTCCAAGCTGTTGGAGGTCAACCGCCTGATCCTCAACAACCACCTCGCCCGCCTGCCCGATGGCGGCAAGGTGAGCTTCACCCACATCATCGGCTGGGCGGTGGTGCGTGCCCTGAAGGAGATGCCGGAGCTGAACGTGTCCTTCGCCAGCATCGACGGCACTCCCTACGTGCTGCGCCACCCCCATGTGAACCTGGGGCTGGCGATCGACCTGGAACGGCCCGACGGGACGCGGGTGCTCCTCGTTCCCAACATCAAGGCCGCCGACGAGATGGACTTCCGCCAGTTCTGGACGGCCTACGAGGAAGTGGTGAAAAAGACGCGGGACAACAAGCTGACGCCCGACGACTTCGCCGGCACCACCGCCACTCTCACCAACCCCGGGACGTTGGGGACCCTCCAGTCCGTCCCCCGGCTCATGCCCGACCAGGGCCTCATCGTCGGCGTCGGGGCGATCACCTACCCGCCGGAGTACCAGGCCGCCGACCCCGAGCACCTGGCCCGCCAGGGCATCGGCCGCATCATCACCCTCACCTCCACCTACGACCACCGGGTGATCCAGGGCGCCCAATCGGGGGAGCTCCTGGGGCGGATCCACCGTTATCTCCTCGGCGAGGAAGGCTTCTACGACGAAATCTTCACCTCGATGGGCGTGCCGTACACACCGGCTCGGTGGGCCATCGACGACAACCCGCCTGTCGGCAGCACGGAGTGGATCGCCAAGCAGGCCAACGTCCACCGGCTGATCAACGCCTACCGGGTCCGGGGCCACCTGATCGCCGATCTCGACCCGTTGCGGATGGAGCCACCGCGCATGTACGAGGAGCTCGACCCTCTCTCGTACGGGCTGACGATCTGGGACCTCGACCGCGAGTTCGCCACCGGCGGGATCTTGGGCACCCCGACGATGACGCTCGGGCGGATCCTCTCGATCCTGCGCGATGCCTACTGCCGAACCGTGGGCATCGAGTACATGCACATCCAGGAGCCCGAGCAGAAGCGGTGGATCCAAGAGAAGGTGGAGGTCGAGCAGCAGCCGATCACCTCCGAGGAACGGCGCCGCATCCTCCACAAGCTCAACGAAGCGGAGGCGTTCGAGGCGTTCCTCCACACGAAGTACGTCGGTCAAAAGCGTTTCGGCTTGGAGGGTGCCGAGAGCCTGATCCCGCTCCTCGACTGCATCCTGACCTCCGCCGCCCAGGCGAGGATGGAGTCGGCGGTGATCGGGATGGCCCACCGCGGCCGCCTCAACGTCCTCGCCAACATCATCGGCAAGCCCCCTGCCCGCATCTTCCGTGAGTTCGACGGCGACCTGCTCCCGGGCATGGAGGGCGGCGCCGACGACGTCAAGTACCACCTGGGCGCCAAGGGCACTTACCAGACACCGGTGGCGCCGATCGAAGTGGAGGTCGTCGCCAACCCCAGCCATCTGGAGGCAGTCGACCCGGTGCTCGAAGGTGTCGCCCGGGCGAAGCAGGACAAGCTCGGCAGTGGCGGGCCCGACCGGGTCCTTCCCATCCTCCTCCACGGCGACGCCGCCTACGCCGGCCAGGGTGTGGTTGTCGAGACCCACAACCTGTCGCAGCTGCCCGGCTACCGGACCGGCGGAACCGTGCACATCGTCATCAACAACCGGGTGGGGTTCACGACGTCCACCGAGGAGGCGCGTTCCAGCTTCTATGCCACGGACGTCGCCAAAACCGTCCAGGCTCCGATCTTCCACGTCAACGCCGACGACCCCGAGGCGGTGATCCGGGTCGGGCGGCTCGCCTTCGCCTTCCGGCAGGCGTTCCACAAGGACGTGGTCGTCGACCTCGTCTGCTACCGCCGCCGGGGCCACAACGAAGGCGACGAGCCGTCCTACACCCAGCCCCTCATGTACAAGAAGATCGAAGAGCACCCCTCGGTCCGCAAGCTGTACCTGGAGAGGTTGGTCAGTTCCGGCGAGATGTCACGGGACGAATGCGACCGGCTGCTCGCCGAGTACCGCCAGCTCCTCGACGCCGCCTTCAAGAGCAGCCGGGCGCCGACCACCGTTCCCGCCCGCGTGGTCGAAGAAGAGCCGGAGACCGAGCCCGAGACCGCCGTCGACCGCGAAACCCTCGACTTCATCCTAGAGCGGATCACCGACGTCCCGGAGGGGTTCACGATCCATCCCAAGCTCGTGCGGATGATCGAGCAGCGCCGGTCGGCGCTCCGGGACGGACAGGTGGACTGGGGCACGGCTGAGGCGCTGGCGTTCGGTTCTCTCGCTCTCCAGGGCGTCCCCGTGCGTCTCGCCGGGGAGGACTCCCGGCGCGGCACTTTCAGCCAGCGCCACGCCGAGCTGGTCGACTACGAGACCGGCGAGAGGTGGGCGCCGCTCGAGCGTCTCACCGACAAGGCTCGGGTGCGGATCGTCGACTCGCTGCTCTCCGAATACGCCGCCGTCGGATTCGAGTACGGGTACTCGGTCGAATGGCCCGAGGCGCTCGTGATCTGGGAAGCGCAGTACGGCGACTTCGCCAATGGTGCCCAGGTCGTCTTCGACCAGTTCATGGCCGCCGGTGAGGCGAAGTGGAACCAGCGGTCCGGTTTGACGCTGCTGCTTCCCCACGGCTACGAGGGTCAAGGTCCGGAGCACTCGTCGGCGAGGATCGAGCGGTTCCTGGAGCTGTGCGCCAGCAACAACCTCCGGGTCGCTCAGCCGGCCACGTCCGGCCAGTACTTCCACCTCCTGCGGCGTCAAGCCCTGGCCCGACCGCAGAAGCCTCTGATCGTCTTCACCCCGAAGTCGATGTTGCGCAACCGGGCGTCGTTCGTCACCGCTGAAGCGTTGACGACGGGACGCTTCGAGCCGCTGGTGGAGTACCCCCGGCCTGGCGCCAATCGGGTGGTTCTGTGCACCGGCAAGGTCTTCCACGACATCGAGGCGCGACGCAAGGAATTGGGCATCGAGGACGTCGCCATCTATCGACTCGCCCAGCTGTATCCGGTCCCGCGCGAGGCGCTGGAGAAGGTGGCGGCGCAATACCCAGAAGCCGAAGTGGTCTGGTGCCAGGAGGAGCCGGAGAACATGGGCGCCTGGCGATTCATGTGGCCGGTCCTGCGCGACATCTTCGGACGGGAGCCCTCGTATGCGGGCCGTGCCGAGTCCGGCAGCCCCGCAACCGGCTCGATGCGGGTGCATCTCGACCAGCAGGCTGCCCTGGTCGACAAAGCCCTCGGCGTAGGCTCCTGACTAGACACGGCCTGTAACGCCGGGCACGCCGGCGGGACTTACACGGTGGACGCCGCCGGGCGGGTGCGTCCTGAGGGGGTCTGGAGAACTCGGGAAAGCGCTCCCGCCACGGCGACGGCAGACATCGTACTCCGTTGTCCCAGTTTGCTGCCGGGGTGATCTCGTCAGAAGTCTGAGCTCGTCGGCGGGGCCACGTACAAGGCGTCCTGATAGCTCTCGCCGTCGTGGGAGATCACCCAGGTCGAGCCTTTCTGGCACGCCGCCGGGGAGAGGAAGCGCACCCCCATCCACTGCAGGCGTCGCAGCATCTCGGGGATGACGTCTCCGTGGGAGCAGAGGACGACCGTGCTCCCGGCCACTTCGTCCAGCAATTCGGCGATGAGACGCGGGTGGGCGCCCTCGCGCAGGGCTTCGTGGTCCTCCACCTTCCGTCCGATCCGCTCGGCGAGAGGCAGCACCGTCTGACGGCAACGCACATAGTCGCTCGACAGGATTCGGGTCACGCCGACTCCTTCGAGGGCGTCGGCTATGCCCATCGCCTGTGCCTCCCCCTTGTCCGTCAGCGGCCTTTGGGTGTCGTCGCCCCTCCACTTCGTACGATCGCCGGCGGCGGCATGCCGGACGATGTGGAGCGTGGTGTGCCGCACCGGGGTGGCCAGCTTCCCATTGCTCAGCATGCGGCGGTCGAACTGATAGGTGAGCGCCGCCCGGGCCGTTTCGATCGGCAGCCACACCACTTGATCGACCTCGCCGTTGGGCGTGAACCCGTCGAAACGGTAAGGACGCATCCAGAAGTAGTCGACCTGCTTGTCGCCTCCGTCGATGCGATAGCGGTTGGTGGCAGCGTGGCCGATCACACGGGCGGCGAAGCCCGTCTCCTCGATCACCTCGCGCGTCGCCGTGGCTTCGATGGATTCGCCGGGGTCCTGTTTCCCTTTGGGCAGGGTCCAGTCGTCGTAGCGCGGACGATGGACCACCGCCACCTCGAGTCGGGCCGGGTCGTCGCCCCGGATCAGGATCCCTCCGGCGGCAGAAACGGTCACGGGCCGACTCGTACTCACGAGCTCGCTTGATGGTGGGAAACGGGGGGAGCGGCTTGGAACGACGACGGCGGGTCGGCCGCCGTGAGGTCGATCGAAACCAATCCACACACGAAGCACGTTTGGCGGGTGATTCCCCCGCCGATCGGCTTCGGCGAGCCGAATCTGTGGACACCGCGGCGACAGTCGGCCTGGCTTCGCCGTCGGCGCAACCGTGTACGTCTGCCGGAACCCATCACCGATCAGGCTAGTGGCGATTCCCGTAAGTTCTCCCCCCTCTGCGCACTTCCTCCAGATGTTCGACGACCTTCTCGTGGAGGACCTGGCGGGAAGGATCGAGCAGAGCATTGTGGGCTCCGCCTATCCAATCGAGGCGTGCTCCGAGGCGGCGAGCGAGCAGCGATCCGGACACCGGACGCACCGTCCGGTCGTCCCGTGACTGGATCACGAGGCTGGGACGCCGGAGCCTCCCGGCCGCCACCCATGCCCGGCCGATCGTCGTCACCAGGGCGGCGACGGCAGCCGTCGAGTGCTCCGGGTGCTGGATCCACAGATCGGCCAACTCGGGATCGGGCGGCGGCTCGATCTCTGCCGGATAGGCCGGGATGAGATGGCGGGCGACTGGGGCGAGATAGGCACGGAGGCGATAGAGGAGGACGGGGGAGTTGATCGTCACGATCGACGCCGCCGCCGTCGGACCGGCGACGATCAACGACAGCAAGCCGCCGAGCGACAGCCCGACCAGGTGCACCCGGCGATGGTCGGAGACGGCGGAGGCTGCCTCCTCCACCGATTCCACCCATTCCCGCCACCCGGCCTCGGCCATCTCCTCTGGCGATCCTCGGTGGCCTGCCAGCACGGGGGCGATGACGGTGTACCCGATGGCGGTGAGTCTGTCGGCCAGCGGACGGAAGTGGCCCGGATGGCCGGTGTAGCCGTGGACGAGGACCACGGCATCTCCGTTGTCCCCTTCGAAGTGGAAGGGGGAGGTCGGTTCGACGGCGTCGGCCATCTATTCAGTCGGCCAGGAGCAACTTGAGCTCCATCGAGACCCGGTCGGCGTCGACGAGGCCGTGACGCTCGATGGCGAACTGCGGCCACGGGACGTCGAAGCCGGTCACCCGTCGGATCGGCGCCTCCAGGTCGTAGATCGCCTCCTCGGCGACCACCGCGGCCACCTCGGCTGCCACGCCGGCGGTGCCCTGCGGTTCTTGCACCAACAGGAGACGGTGAGTGCGACGCACAGACTCGAGCACGGTCTCCCGGTCCCAGGGGAACAGGGTGCGCAGGTCGATCACCTCGACCGAAGCGTCGACTCGTTCGGCCGCCTCCAGGCACACCGGCACCATGCCTCCGTAGGTGACGATCGTGGCGTCGTCGCCGCGGCGGCGTATGCGGGCGCGGCCGATGGGAAGCGTGTAGTGCTCAGTGGGAACGTCTTCTCGGCCAGCCCGGTAGAGCACCTTGGGCTCGAGGAAGATCACGGGATCGTCACCGGTGAGGGCGGCGGCCAGGAGTCCTTTGGCGTCGATCGGAGACGACGGGCACACGACGACGAGGCCGGGGGCGTGGACGAAATACGCCTCCGGCGAGTCGCAATGGTGCTCGTGAGCCCCGATGCCGGCGCCGTTGGGGAATCGCACCACCACGGGAACCGAGGCGTTGCCCCGCGTTCGGTAGCGGAAGCGACCGAGGTGGGACACGATCTGGTCGAACGCCGGGTAGACGAACCCGTCGAACTGGATCTCGGCGACCGGGCGTGCTCCCGCCAGGGCCATCCCCACCGCCGTGCCGACGATGCCGGATTCGTTGAGGGGCGAGTCGATCACCCGGTCGGGGCCGAAACGCTCGTAGAGGCCTTCGGTGATGCGGAAGACACCACCGGTGACCCCGACGTCCTCTCCCAGGATGATCGTGGAGTCGTCCCGCTCCATCGCCTCGTGGAGGGCAGCGTTGATCGCCTGCGCCATGGTCCAGCTCTCTGTCGGCCCCTCCGGCAGCTCGTCGTGACCCACTTGCCAGATCTCTTCCGACTGGAAGACGGTCTCCGGTTCGCCGTGGGAGCGCTGCATGGCGTGGAGCTGGTCGACGACGTGAATGGGGATCCGGGAGTAGGCGTGGCGGATGGCTTCGTCGCGGCCCGGCAGCGGGCGGGCTTCGATCTCGGCTATGGCTGCTTCGACGAGGTCGGCGGTTTCCATCGCCACCTTTTCGCCTTCGGCCTCGTCCCACTCACCCCTCGACTCGAGGAAGCGCTCCATTCGGCGGATGGGATCGCGTCGACGCCACTCCTCCTCTTCCTCGGCCGAGCGATACAGCCGGGAGTCGTCGGCGGTGGCGTGAGGTCCGTACCGGTACGTCATCGCCTCGATCAGCGTCGGGCCGTCTCCCCGACGGGCCTTGGCCACGGCTTCCCGAGTCGCCAGGTAGACGGCGATCGGATCCATGCCGTCGACCCGTACCCCTTCGAACCCATAGGCCACCGCCTTTTGGGCGATGGTCTCGGAGGCGGTCTGCTTTTCGTAGGGGACGGAGATGGCGTACAGGTTGTTGGAGCAGATGAAAACCGTGGGGGTCTTCCATACCCCGGCGAAGTTCATCCCGGTGTGGAAGTCGACTTCTGAGGTCGCCCCATCACCGAAGTACACCCCGGTGACGGTGTCCTCACCATGTAGCTTCGCCACATACGAGTAGCCGACGGCGTGGGGGAGTTGGGTGGCGATCGGGACGGTGATGATGCCCTGGCGGTAGCGGCGGATGTCCCATCCCGAGTTGGGGAGGCCTCGCCAGTAGGCCATGAACACGTCGATCGGCAGCCCCCGGGCGATCTCGACGCCGTGTTCGCGATAGGACGGGAAGATGAAGTCCCGTTCTTCGAAGGCGAGGGCGGAGCCGATCTGCACGGCCTCCTGCCCTTCGAGCATCGGGTAGGTGCCTACCCGTCCCTGGCGCTGCAAGGCCAGCATCCGACGGTCGAGGGTGCGGGCCAGCACCATCTTGCGATACAACTCTCGATAGAGCTCGGGAGGCAGTCCCGGGTCGTCGCCTACGAGATTCCCCTCCGCGTCGATCACCTCCAGCATGGGTAGGGCGCCGACCGCTTCACGAAGTGGTGCGCTCATGAGGCGAGTGTGCCACAAGTCTCATGCGTGCGCCCGTGGCCGACCGGCCATGGAACAGCCCATATGCGCGGTAGATATTGTCGATCATCGTCATCGTGTACCGAACGCGTTCGTGTCACACCGGATTCGTATGTTGTTGTGCATGGATTTGGGGGAACTCACCACCGATCAGTTGGAGCAGGAGTTGCTCTTTGTGGCGGGATGGGGGTTGTCGGGCTCCGGAGTGTGGGTCTACTCACCGTCTGCAGCCGCATCATGTGGTGGCCTGGTCGCATGGCGGTACCCATGATCCGGACAACCTGGTGACCCTGTGCTGGTACCACCACCATGTGGTGGTGCACCGGCGGGGCTATCGGATCGAGAAACAGTCTGACGGTTCCATCCGCTTCGTCCTCCCCACCGACGCCCGCGACCCACCCCACTGAGCCTGCATCTGATCGGTGCCCCGGAGGTCGTTATCCTCGTGCCTAGATGCCGACCTACCGCCCTGATCTCGCTGCCATCGATCCCTACGAACCGGGTCTCCCGATCGAGGAAGTGGCCCGGCGGTACGGGCTGGATCCGGCGAGGATCGTGAAGCTGGCTTCCAACGAAAGCCCCTACGGCCCCTTCCCCGAAGCCGTCGAAGCCATGGCGGCTGCGGCTGCGCAGGCGAATCGGTACCCCGACAACGAGGGTTATGACTTGCGCGAAGCCCTCAGCCGCCATGTCGGCGTGCCCAGCGACGCCCTCTGGCTCGGGGGAGGGTCGTCCGAACTGCTCCGCACGATCGCTTTGGCCGTGGGCGGGCCCGGCACCAATGCCGTCTACGCCTGGCCCTCGTTCGTCATCTATCGGCTCGGTTCGATGTGGGCGCTGAGCGAGCGACGGGAGGTCCCGCTCGACGGGGAGCACCGCCACGACCTGGGGGCCATGAAAGACGCCATCGACTCCAACACGACCGTCGTGTACGTGTGCAACCCGAACAACCCCACGGGCACGCACCTGCCGACCGACGACGTGCTGGAGTTCGT
>DASVDX010000049.1:0-105193 GCA_036380875.1 Acidimicrobiia bacterium | reverse complement strand
AGGAGGGAGCGGAGGATCTCGCTCTCCTGATCCGGGCGGGTGCCCTGCCGGTGCCGGTCGAGGTCATCGAGCAGGGGACGGTCGGGCCCAGCCTGGGCGAGGCAGCCGTCGACGCCAGCATCGAAGCGGCGCTCATCGGCGCCACACTCACGATCCTCTACATGATCTTCTTCTACCGGGTGATGGGTGTCGTAGCCGCCATCTCCCTCGGCGTATACGGATTGTTGTCCTTCGCCACCCTCGCTGCCCTCGGCGCCACGCTCACCCTGCCGGGGATCGCCGGCTTCGTGCTCGCCGTCGGCATGGCCGTCGACGCCAACGTGCTGGTGTACGAACGAGCGAAGGAAGAGCATGCCGTCGGCACCAGCGTCGGGGAGGCCCTGGTCGCCGGGTTCAAGCGGGCGTGGTCGGCGATCGCCGACGCCAACATCACCACGCTCCTGGCGGCGATCCTCCTCATCTTCTACGCCTCCGGAGCGGTGCGCGGCTTCGGCGTCACCCTCTCGATCGGTGTCGTCGTGTCCATGTTCTCGGCCCTGGTCGTGACCCGGGTGATCCTCGAGTTACTGACCCGCTCCTCGGCGTTCACCGACAACCCGAGCCTCATGGGCATGACGGTGGGCCGCCGCTTCCTCGCCTGGTTGGAGGAGCGCAATCCCGACCTACTCGGCGGATGGCGTAAATGGCTGGTCGCCTCGGCCGTCCTCGTCGTAGTCGCCATCGCCGGTCTGATCGTCCGCGGTCCTCGCTTCGGATTGGAGTTCGAGGGTGGCCAACTGGTGGAGTTCTCCGTTGCCCGAGCCATCGACCTCGACGAGTTGCGCGGCTCCCTGGCCCAGATCGGGATCGACCGGCCGTTGATCCAGGAGACCGGGGAAGGCAACATCGTCATCCGCACCGAACAACTCACCGAAGAGGAAGAGACGGCGTTGACGCAGGCAGTGGCGTCGCTAGGAGGCGACGCCGAGGTCGTCAGGGACCAGTTCGTCGGACCGACCCTCGGTGCGGAGCTGCGCAACCGGGCGCTCATCGCCTTGGGTCTCGCTCTCCTCGTTCAGCTCGCCTACCTGGCCATCCGGTTCCGATGGACGATCGGCCTGGCGTCTGTCGCCTCGCTGTTCCACGACGTGGCGATTCTCATCGGCCTGTTCGCGTGGATGGGCAAGACCTTCGATGGCGTGTTCCTCGCCGCCCTCCTCACCGTGATCGGTTACTCGGTCAACGACTCGGTGGTGATCTTCGACCGGATTCGGGAGCGGATGGGCCTCGAGCCCGAGCGCCCTCTGCCCGAACTCGCCAACGAGGCATGCCTTCAGACCGTCCCTCGCACGATCAACACGGGCCTGGGCGCCATCCTCATCCTGGCCGCCCTTCTGTTCCTCGGCGGCGACACGCTCAGCGACTTCGCCCTCGCCCTCCTCATCGGCATCGTGGTCGGCACCTACTCGTCGGTGTTCACGGCCACGCCCGTGGCTCTCGCCCTGGAGGAGCGCTTCCCCCGACCCGAACCGGAGCCCGAAACGCCGGCCCAGCGGCGAGCCCGCCAGCAGAAGGCACGCGCCAAGACTCGTCGTTGAGGAGGGGGCGGCGGCCCACTGCACTACCTTGCGAAAGGTGGAGAGATAGGAGGTCCGTGGGGTGAAAGGTGTCGTGTTCGAGAGGCCCGGGGAGATCGTGGTGCGCGATGTCGACGAGCCCGAGATCGGCCCCAACGATCTACTGGTCGCTCCTCGCCACGTAGGCATCTGTCACTCGGACTTCGATCTGCTCGCCGGCAAGTACATCATTCCCGTCACGTTCCCCGTGATCCCCGGCCACGAATGGGCCGGCGATGTGGTGGCGGTCGGTTCTGAGGTCCGGGGTTTTCGACCGGGCGACCGGATCATCGGCGAGTGCAACGTGAACGGCGGCGTCGACCACTTCGGTTTCTCGATGGACGGTGCCCTCGCCGAGTTCTTCAAGGTGCGTTGGGATTGGGTCCACAAGCTGGCTGATGGAGTCTCCTACCAACAGGGCGCACTGATAGAGCCGTTCAGCTGCGCTTACTACGCGCTGAACCTGGTCGGCCGGCCGAATGCATCGGACACCGTGGTCGTGCTCGGAGGCGGGACCATCGGGCTCAGTGCCGTAGCCGCGGCCGCAGCCATGGGAGCCCGGGTGGTGCTGGTGGAGCCGATGGCAATGCGGCGATCGATCGCAACCGCTCTCGGCGCGACAGACACGATCGACCCCACGTCGGTCGACCCGCAGGAAGCGCTCGGCGACATGACCGGTGGGCGGCTCGCTGACCTCATCATCGAGGCGTCAGGAAACCCGGCGGTCATGGCGAACGCCTTCGATTTGGCCGCCCACCGCGGACGCATCGTCTTCATCGGGATAAACATCGGCGATGCCGCCCCTGCTCGGCTCGGCCAGATCCAGTCCAAGGGCCTGCGCATCGTCGGCTCGATCGGGTCACCCGATATCTGGCCCGAGACGATCCGTTTCATCGCGACATCGGGGATCGATCTCTCGCCAATAGTGACGGCGACATTCCCGTTCGAGAAGGCCCTCGACGCCTATGAGGCGGCCGAGCAGCGGGACGTGAACATCAAGGTCCACATCACCAACCTGCCGTGAGCCGAAGCCCGGCACCGATCGGCGGTGCGACCACACCTCTCCGGTCCCCCGCGCTACGCTCGCACCGTTTCAGGAGGAGGAGTCGTTGATGCGGGCCAGCAGATGGGTCGCGCCCGCCAGCGTGGTCATCCTGCTGGTAGCGACTGTGGCTCTCGTGATCCCGGCATGGGGCGCCCAAGGTGACACCGAACGCATATCACAGCGTCCCAACAGCCAGGGTCTGGATGGCGACTCTCTCACGCCGAGCATCTCGGGCGATGGGCGGTACGTCGCCTACGCGTCGCTGGCGACGAACCTGGTAGCCGGCGACACGAACGCATTCTCAGACGTTTTCGTCCACGACCGCCAGACCGGCGCCACGACCCGGGTCTCCGTCTCCAGCAACGGCGCCCAGGCAAATGCAGGCTCCGTCTCGCCCTCCATCTCCGCCGATGGTCGCTACGTGGCCTTCACCTCCGGCGCCTCGAACCTCGTCGGCGGCGACACCAACGGGGTATCCGACGTGTTCGTCCACGACCGGCGAACTGGGCGGACCACGCTCGTGTCGCGCAGTACCGCAGGTGTTCAGGGCAACAACTTCTCGACCGGAGCAGCGATATCCGCCGATGGCCGGTACGTGGCTTTCGGATCCTTCGCGTCGAATCTGGTCCCGGGCGATACCAACGGGACTTGGGACGTGTTCGTCCACGACCGCCAGACGGGCGTGACGACGCGCGTCTCCGTCGACTCCAACGGCACCGAAGGGAACCTGCCCTCGTCCAGTCCGGCGATCTCCGCTGACGGGCGGTTCGTTGCCTTCCAGTCCGACTCCACCAACCTCGTACCCAACGACTCGAACGCGGCGACGGACGTCTTCCTCCATGACCGCCAAACGGGTTCGACCGTACGCGTGTCCATCGCGGCGAATGGCGCGGATCCCAATGGCTCGTCGACCGGCGCCTCGTTGTCGGCGACCGGGCGATTCATAGCGTTTGGCTCCTCGGCTTCGAATCTCGTCCCCGAAGATACCAACGCCGCGGGGGACGTCTTCGTGTATGACCGTCAGACCGGCACGACCTCACGGGTCTCCGTGAATTCGAGCGGCGTCCAAGGAAACGGCGACTCGGGCGCGGCCTCGATCTCCGGTGATGGGCGCTACGTCGGCTTCTTGTCCAACGCCACCAATCTCGTCGCTGGCGATACGAATGGGACCTACGACATCTTCGTCCGAGACCGCCAAAGCGGGTCGACGAAGCGAGTCTCCGTTGCTTCCGACGGGGCGCAGGCGAACGGTGCCTCCAACTTCGGTCTTTCGATGTCGAGCGACGGCCGGTACGTCGCATTTCCCTCGCGGGCAACGAACCTGGTAGACGCCGACGACGACCTGTTCATCGACATCTTCGTTCATCAGTATCTGCCGGACCCTCCGTCGTCGACGACCACGACGTCGACGTCTTTGCCGGATCGGTTCGTGGACATCGCCGACTCGGTGTTCCGTGACGACATCAACGCGATCGCCAACGCCGGCTACACCCGGGGCTGCAACCCACCCGGCAACGACCGGTTCTGTCCCAACGACCCCGTGACCCGCGGTCAGATGGCGGCGTTCCTGGTGCGGGCCCTGAACCTGCCGGGCAGCGATTTCGGGTTCGTCGACACGGCCGGACACGTCTTCGAAGGCGACATCGCCGCTCTGGCCGAAGCAGGCATCACCCGGGGCTGCAACCCACCCGCCAACAACCGGTTCTGCCCCGACGACCCCATGACAAGGGGACAGATGGCGGCCTTCCTCAAACGGGCCCTCGACCTGGCTGCGGCGGGAGACCAGGGCCTGACCGACATCGCCGAATCGGTGTTCGTCGGCGATATCAACGCCCTCTACGCGTCGGGAATCACCCGAGGCTGCAACCCACCCGCCAACAACCGGTTCTGCCCCGACGACCCCATAACACGGGGGCAAATGGCAGCCTTCCTCCGCCGCGCTCTCCTCCCCTGAAGAGTGCCTCAGTCGGGGTGAACGTGAGCCTCGACCCGTCCTATGATGAAGGCAGCTTCGCGGCCCTCGGGTCCTCGGAGCTCAAGGACAGCGGACTCTGACCAGGGGAAACGCTGTCGGATGCGGGTGTAGTTCAATGGTAGAACACGAGCTTCCCAAGCTCGGAACGCGGGTTCGATTCCCGTCACCCGCTCGGAGCAAGCCCCAGGTCACAGACCTGGGGTTTTGTTCGATCAGGACTGCAGACGGCCTTGGCTGCGGCCGTATTCAGTCGAGAGCCGCAGCAACCTGCAGGTACCCTTCCGACCATGGACGTGCGTCGGCGGTTGACCGCCATCTTGTTCGGCGGTGCCGCCCTCGGCACGACCGGGCACATCGCCGCCGCCAGCGTGGCCGGCCTGTCCGTCGAGGACATCACGGGCAGCGCCACCTTGGCCGGGTTGCCGGGCGCCTTGACCATCACCGGGACCGCGATCGGCACGACACTCCTGACAGCCCGGGTGGCGCAGTCGGGTCGACGCCCGGGGTTGATCACCGGCTACCTGTGCGCGGTGGCCGGCGCGGCCACCGCCTTCATCGGAGTGACCACAGAGACGTTGGCGGTGCTCCTGGTGGGGATGGTTTTCCTGGGTCTGGGCAGCGCCTCCAACCATCTCGCTCGCTATGCCGGCGCCGAGATGTTCTCTCCGGAACGGAGAGCGTCTGCTCTCAGTCTCATCGTGTGGGCCGGGACCATAGGCTCGGTCCTCGGGCCTGTTCTCCTCCAGCCCGGCGGACGCACGGTGGAAGTGCTCGGATTCAATCCCCTCGGCGGCGGGTTCGCCATCACCATCGTCTTCATGGCCGCGGCGGCCCTGCTCTACACGATCGCCCTTCGGCCCGACCCGGCCACGCTCGGAGTCGATCCACCTGCCCCTTCCGTCGCACCTTCGCTGGGAGACGCCTTCACGCTCCCCCGGGTGAGAGTCGCCCTGGCTTCCCTCATCGCCGCCCAGGTCGTGATGGTGCTCCTCATGACCACTACCCCCCTCCACATCCACCGGCACGGGTCGGATCTGGGAGTGGTGGGCCTGGTGCTGAGCGCCCACACGCTGGGCATGTTCGCCTTCTCGCCACTCACCGGGCGGTTGGCCGACCGTTTCGGCCGCCATCGAATCGTCCTCGTCGGCTTCGGACTGTCGGCCACATCGGCTGTGCTCGCCGGCACCGCGCCGCCGGATTCGACGCCGGCTCTGATCGTGGCCCTGTTCCTCCTCGGGCTGGGCTGGAACTTCGGTTTCGTCGCCGGGTCGGCCCTGCTCACCGTGGGAGTCGCCCCCGACGTGCGCGCCCGCCTGCAGGGCCGGGTGGATTCGATCACCTGGTTGTCCAGCGCCACGGCCAGCCTCACGTCTGGGATCCTCTTCCAGGCCGCCGGGTACCGTCTGCTCGCCTATGTCGGACTCGCCCTCCTCGTCGTGCCCACGTTGATCGTGACCCGATACCGCCGAGCCCTGGTGCCCGTCCCGGCGTGACAACCAGGTCGTTCGGTCACTTTCCAAAGATGCACCTTGAAAGTCTCGACAGGTGGCCGAAGGGATTCCCATGACTGCCCTCCGCGTCCTCGCCGTCGACGACTCGCCCGTGATCACCCGCCTGATCCAGATCGCACTCGGCGGCTTGGCCGAAGTGTCGACATGCTCGAAGGCGACGGAAGCCCTCGAGGCCGGGGCGGCCCAAGGCTGGGACCTGGCGATCGTGGACATGTCGATGCCGCACATGTCGGGCCTCGAACTGGCGGAGGCGTGGCGCCGAGCCGGAGCTTCGTTTCCAGTGGTGATCCTCTCCGGCTATGAGGTACCCGACACCGGGATCCCTCCCACCGTTTCGGCATGGGTCACGAAACCTTTTCCCCCTGCCGAACTGCGGTCGCTGGTGGAACGGCTGACGGAGCGGTCTCAAGACACCCAGGTAGGCAGCCTCACCGCCTGAGCGCCTCGGGCGTTCCACCGACCCGTTCGAGTGTCCCCACTCCGCTGATCTCGGCACGCGCCCCCAGCAAGGCGTCTTCGATCAGGCACAGGCGTTGGCGCTGGACGCTCAGAAGGTCCACGACCTCGACGGGCCAACGATCTTCGAGCATGCGGTCCATCTCCTGGGAGACCACTCGGACCGCGTTCGCTGCGACCGTGAGCAGGACCGTCTCCCGCGACGAGGCGACCCGGAAGACAGTCGCATGCCAGCGCGGGTTGAGAACCCAGCTCGCCGGCAGGTCGTCGAGTGAGGACGAATCAGCCGACGACTCCAGATCCAGCCGGACATCATCGAGTGTGGCCTGTGACCACACCACGGCTTGGCGTGCCCGCGCCGAACTCAGGCGCTCGTTCACCTGTCCCAAGACGTGGATGGCGTTCTCGACGAAGCCGGCGACGCCCATGACGACGGCGCCGCGCCGAAGCTCGGTGGCGTAGATCAAAGGATTCCCCCAAAGACGTGTACCCGACACTTGTCGGCCGCGGTCCCTGGTGACTAAACCCCGTCTTCGCCGGCTCGAGAGGTGCTCACGACCTAAGTTTCCGGACGGCTTTCCGGACCTTGGGTAGAACGGAGTCGGGAAAGCCATCCTGCTTCTGGCTGGTCGGCGGACAGGAGCTTTCCCGCCGCCTTGAGGATGTCGGTGCGGGTGCACATCCCCACGAGCCGTCCGGATCGTTCGACGACGGGGACGTGGTCGACGCCCTCGGCGATCATCAAGCGGCTGACATCTCCCACCGTGGCGTCGCGGTCGACGGTGACCACGTCGGATCGGGCGATGTCGGCGAGCGTCGACGCTCCAAGGGCCTCGTCGGACAGGAGTTCGTTGCGTGAGACGATGCCCCTCAGCTCACCGTCGGCGCTCACGACCGGATAGGCGCTGTGGCCGTTCGCCGCCACGATGTCCACGGCGTCCGCCGGCGCCATGTCGACGGACACGGTCACCACCGGGGCGCTCATCACCTCGGCAACCGGGGTGTTGGCCATGACATCTGAGTGGAGGTCGGTCGACACGCGGTGACCCCGGCGATGGAGCTTCTCGGTCATGAGGGTGTTGGGGAGGAGCCACGCCCCCACCAGGTCGGCGAGGACGCTGGCGAGGATGAGGGGAAGGATGGCGTCGAAGTCACGCGTCAACTCGAACACGAAGACGATCGACGTGAGGGTTGCCCGAGTAGCGGCTCCGAAAGTGGCGGCCATCGCCACGAGCGCAAAAGCGCCCGCGCTCAACTCGGAATCGGGCACCAGTTCCAGGGTCACGCTGCCCACCAACGCTCCAAATGAGCCCGATATCAGGAGAACCGGCGCCAACGTCCCGCCCGATGTCCCGGAACCGAGGGCGAGCCACCAGGCCAGTAGCTTCGCGCCCGCCAGGGTGGCCAGCGCACCAGCCGCCATCCCCCCGGCGAGCACGGCATCGATCTGGTCGTAGCCCACTCCGAGAACTTCGGGCACGAACAGGCCGACGACCCCGAAACCCACCGCTCCGATCACCGGATGCCAGAACTCGTTCAGGGGGAGCCGGCGAAACGCGGCCTCGACGAGAAACAGGCCCTTGGAGAGAACGACGGCGAGGAGACCGCACAGGAGCCCAAGCGGCACGAAGAGCGGCAGGTCGGCGAGACCGGCGAATCCGTGGTCGGGCACGGTGAACAAGGGACCATTGCCGAACACAGTCGAGTGGATCCCTCCGGCCACCGCGGCGGCGATGGCAGTGGGGATGAAGGCACGCGTGGAGAACTCGAACAGGAGGAGCTCGGTAGCGAGTACGACGGAGGCAATCGGCGCGCCGAAGGTCGCTGCCATGCCTCCCGCGGCGCCACACGCCAGAAGGATCTTGCGCTCCGACGGTGAAACTCCGAGGAGCTGGCCGAGGAGGGATCCGAGTGATCCGCCGGTGACGATGATCGGCCCTTCCGCGCCGAACGGCCCTCCGGTGCCGATGGCGATCGCCGCCGACAGCGGCTTGGCAATGGCGGTGCGCGGCTCCACCCGGCTCTGGCGATGGAGAACCGACTCCATCGCCTCCGGTATGCCGTGGCCCTTGATGATCGGGCTCCACCGAGCCAACAGGGCGACCACCAAAGCACCGGCGACCGCCACGAGGACGACGCGGGGCGACGGCTCCAATGCGCTCATCGAGGGGAGGTCGTAGGCGACCCGGCCGAAGAAGGCGAGATTGGTCAAGAGGGCTATGAGCGCGACGAGCAGCCACGCTGCTCCGCCGGCGGCGAGGCCGAGCAGGACGGCGAGGAAGCTCAGATAGGTGATTCGGCGCGGACTGGTCCTCAGCAAGGCGAGGGGAAGTGTATCGTGTCACGATATGTCCTCCGACGCGGTGACCGACGCCGACTACCGACAGCTCCTGGAGCTGCGCTCAGGCCTCCGCCGCTTCCTGCGGTGGAGTGCCGAACAGGCACGCTCGGCCGGGCTCACTCCCGCCCAGCACCAATTGCTGCTGGCGGTTCGAGGACACCCGGACCGGAAAGGACCGACGGTCGCCGAGGTGGCCGACTACTTGCAGCTCAAGCACAACAGCACGGTCGAGTTGATCGATCGCGCCCAGCGAGACGGGCTGGTCGAAAGGCACACCGATCCCGACGACGCCCGGATCGTGCGGATTGGCCTCACTCCCGAGGCCGAGTCCCGCCTGGCGAAACTCTCCCAGGTGCACCTCGAAGAGTTGCGGCGCCTGGCTCCCCGGATCACGGCTCTGTGGTCGGGTCTCGACCAGACGACGGACTAGCCATCGTCCACGAAATGCTCGCGGTGCCGGTGATGGCCCCCTGATCATCAGAGCCTTCGGCGATCCCGGAGAGACCTGTACCGGTGGGCGGGGTTAGCATCGCGCCCGTGATCTTTTCGGATCGGACCATCAAAGAGGCCTTGGCGGAAGGCCGCATCGACATCGAGCCGCTCGAACCGTCCTACATCCAGCCTTCGAGCGTCGACCTCAGGGTCGATCGCAGCTTCCGGGTCTTCGAGAACCACCGGCACCCGGCGATCGATCCCCGGTCGCCTCAAGAGGACATCACCAAGCTGGTCGAGGTCGAAGAGGGAGAGCCCTTCATGCTCCACCCGGGCGAGTTCGTCCTCGGCGCCACACTCGAGCGCGTGAGGCTGGGACTCGACGTCGTGGCCCGGCTGGAGGGGAAGTCGTCGCTGGGGCGGCTCGGCCTTCTGATCCACTCGACGGCGGGCTTCATCGACCCCGGCTTCGAAGGAGCCATCACCCTGGAGTTGTCGAACGTGGCGACCCTCCCGATCGCCATCTACCCCGGGATGAAGATCGGACAGATCTCCTTCTATCAGATGACGACGCCGGCTGACCACCCGTACGGGTCTCCCGAATTGGGGTCGAAATACCAGGGGCAGACTGGCCCGACCCCGAGTAGGGCACACCGAGATTTTTCCTAAAGATCTGCCCAGGTTTGCCCGATAAACGGTTCAACAATCCACGGATTTTGCCTCCCTCCCTCCCTTCGGAGTCCCTTCCTCCTCCGACCCTCCCAGGATCCGTGGGCACGACGGCCCCGGGCCAACGCCCGGGGCCGACCTCCGTCCGGACCGGGTACATCGAGCACCCTGCCGTCCCGGGCCTCCCAGGTCTTTCGGCGACCCGAACGGCGATTTCCACTTCGTCGAAGATGAGGTTTCATCTCATCGAAAAATCGGGTACGCTGCCAGGCCGTGGACATCAATCCCGCCGAAAGCGAGACGCTGAAGTCCGTCTACCGGCTGGCCGGACCGGAAGGCGTCGCCCGTTCCGGCGACCTGGCCGAGGCGCTCGCCATCTCGCCGGCCGCCGTCACGGCGCGGCTCAAGAAACTCGACGAGCGAGGGTTTCTCGAGCACCGCCCCTACCAAGGGGTGAGCCTCACGAAGGCCGGGCGTCTCGCCGCCGTCGCCGCCATTCGCCGCCACCGCATCGTCGAGCGTTTCCTCTCCGACATGCTGGGTTACGCCTGGGACCAGGCGGACCGTCTCGCCGTCACGTTCGAGCACGCGCTGCCTTCCGAGGTGGTCCAGCGGATGTACTCGGCGTTGGACCGCCCGACCACTTGTCCCCACGGCTTCCCGATTCCGGAAGCCGAAGCGGAGGAAGTCGCCGAACTGCCCACCTTGGCCAACGCCGACCCCGGAGATCGCGTGGAGGTGGCACTGCGTGGCGACACCCATCCGGAAGTCGTCTCGTTCCTGGAGGAAATCGGCATCCGCCCAGGAGTGGTCGTCACCGTGGAGGAACGCCAACCGTTCGACGGGCCGATCGTCGTGGACGTGGGAGGAATCGAACGGGTCCTCGGGCACCGACTCGCCTCGGAGATCTACGTGTCGAACATCGAGAAGGAGCGCGAATGAATCCGGTCGTCCTGGCCGCTGAAGGCGGCTACCAGGAATTCACACTGGGTACCGCCGAATGGATGTGGCTCACGGTGGCTGCCGCCACCGCAATTGCGGCCATCGTCGCCGGATGGGTCATGGCCCGCGGGGTCCTCGCCGTCGGGCAAGGCACCCCGAAGATGCGCGAGATCGCCGGCGCCATCCAGGAAGGCGCCATGGCGTATCTCAAGCGCCAGTTCCGAACCATCGCCGTCATCCTCGTGCCCCTCGCGGTCCTAGTGTTCATCACCTCCACGGCGGTCCTCACCCCGGAGGGAAACGAGGCCCTGAGCTTTCTCGAATCCGGCCTCTCTCGCACCCTCGCCTTTCTCGCCGGGTGCGTGCTCTCGGGGCTGACCGGATTCATCGGTATGAGCCTCGCCGTGCGCGGCAACGTCCGCACGGCCGAAGCGGCGAGGTCTGGCTCCCTGCCGGCCGCCCTGAGCGTCGCCTTCCGGACCGGAGGCGTGGCCGGGATGTTCACGGTCGGCCTCGGCCTCCTCGGAGCCACGTTGATCATCATGGTGTTCCAGAACACGTCGTCGGCGATCCTCGTCGGGTTCGGCTTCGGCGGTTCTCTGCTCGCCTTGTTCCTGCGGGTGGGTGGCGGCATCTTCACGAAGGCCGCTGACGTCGGCGCCGACCTGGTCGGCAAGGTCGAGCAGGGCATCCCCGAAGACGACCCCCGCAACCCGGCGACGATCGCCGACAACGTCGGCGACAACGTCGGCGACTGCGCGGGCATGGCGTCGGACCTCTTCGAGAGCTACGAGGTCACCCTCGTTGCCTCGATCATCCTCGGGGTAGCGGCGTTCTCCTCGGTGGGCGCCAACCCCGCCCTGGGCCTGATCTTCCCGCTGATCGTCCGAGCCATCGGTGTCATCGCCTCGATCATCGGCGTGTACTTGGTGCGTGCCCGCGACACGGACCGGACGCCGCTGACTCCCATCAACCGGGGCTTCTTCACTGCCGGAGTCCTGACCGTCATCGGAACCCTCGCCGTGGCCCTCCTCTATGTAGGAAACGAGCACGGCAACGAGGGCTGGAAGGTGTTCGGCGCCGTGTTCACTGGCCTCGTGCTCGCTCAGGTCGCCAGCCGGATCACCGAGTACTTCACCTCCACGGAGACGACGCCCGTCCGCGAAATCGCCCGGGCCACCGAAACCGGTCCGGCGACCACCGTCCTCTCGGGCATCAGCGCTGGACTCGAATCATCCGTGTGGGCGATCCTGGCCATTGCCGGCGCCCTGGGCGTCTCGATCCTCATCGGCGGTGGCAACCTCCAGTTCTCGCTCTACCTGGTCGCCCTGTGCGGCATGGGCATGCTCGCCACTACTGGCGTGGTGGTCTCCGAGGACACGTTCGGTCCGGTGGCCGACAACGCCGCCGGCATCGCCGAGATGTCCGGCGAGTTCTCCGGGGAACCGGAAAAGATCATGGTGTCCCTCGACGCGGCGGGGAACACGACAAAGGCCGTGACGAAGGGATTCGCCATCGGCTCGGCGGTCATCGCCGCCGTCGCGCTATTTGCCTCCTTCGTCGAGACCGCGGCGGCGGAGCTGGGCCTGAACGCGGAAGGCAGCGAGCTCTTCCGACTGCCGGAGACCTCGATCAACGTCGCCGACCCCGCCACGTTCATCGGGCTCCTAGTCGGCGGCTCGGTCGCATTCATGTTTTCGGCGCTGGCGATCCGCGCCGTGGGGCGCTCGGCCGGCGTCGTCGTGCGGGAGGTGCGCCGCCAGTTCGCCGATGGAGCGATCATGCGTGGCGAGCGGCGCCCCGACTACGGCCCCGTGATCGACATCTGTACCAGCGCCTCACTCCGCGAGCTGGCTACCCCCGCCCTGCTCGCCGTTCTGACGCCGGTCATCGTGGGCTTCGGGATCAGCTATCTCGCTCTCGGTGGGTTCCTGGCCGCCGCCATCCTCACCGGTCAACTGATGGCCAATTTCCTCTCCAATTCGGGCGGCGCATGGGACAACGCCAAGAAGTACATCGAAGAAGGCAACCATGGAGGCAAGGGCTCCGAGGCCCACAAGGCGGCCGTGATCGGCGATACGGTCGGCGACCCGTTCAAGGACACCGCCGGCCCTGCACTCAACCCGTTGATCAAGGTGATGAACCTGATCTCGCTCCTCGTGTTGCCGGCGGTGATCGTCATGCGAGAGTCACCCATGCGCTACGTGGTGGCGGCGATCGCCCTCGTCGTCCTGATCGGGGCTATCGCCTGGTCGAAGAGGCCGGCTGGGCTGAGCGTGGGTGTCGAGGAGTCGGCCGAAGTAGCCGGCGTGCCGTGATCGCTGACTCGCCGTCGGCGCGGAGGCGCCTGGCGACGACCTCCACGGGGGAGGAATGAGGCAGCCTCCTCATCCCGGTTTGAAGCAGCGCGTCCTGGGGCGGCCTTTCGCCTCGACCGAGGAAGAACACCAACTCCTCCCCCGTTGGCTGGCCCTGCCGATCTTCGCCTCGGACCCTCTCTCCTCGGTGGCCTACGCCACAGAGGAGGCGTTGTTGGTCCTCGCCCTGGCGGGCGCCGGAGCCTTCCGCCTTCTCACGCCTATTTCCCTGGCGATCGCCGGTCTCCTCACCATCGTGGTCGTTTCGTACCGCCAGACGATCCGGGCATATCTGAACGGCGGCGGAGCGTTCATCGTTGCCACCGACAACATCGGCCTCCACGCCGGTGCGACTGCCGCCGCGGCCATCCTCACGGACTACGTACTCACTGTGGCGGTGTCGGTTTCGGCCGGCGTGGCCGCCATCACCTCGGCGGCGCCCGGCCTCATCCCTTGGAGGGCGGAGATCGCCCTGGGGTTCGTAGTGCTCCTGACAGTCGCCAACTTGAGAGGCGTGAAAGAGGCCTCGATGTTGTTTGCCCTCCCCACCTACCTGTTCATCCTCACGGTAGGGACGATGCTGGTGACGGGCTTCGCTCGATGCCTCGACGGGGTGTGCCCGAGGGCGGTCTCGTCAGGGATCGCGTTGGAAGAGGTGACGGGCGTCGGCACCTTCCTGATCCTGCGCGCCTTCGCCTCAGGTTCGACGGCTTTGACTGGCGTCGAGGCGATCGCCGACGGCGTACAGGCGTTCCGGGAGCCGAAGGCCCGCAACGCCGCCACGACCCTGGGGGTCATGGGTGCGATCTCGATCAGCATGTTCCTCGGCATCTCCACTCTCGCCCGGTGGTTCGATGTACGGATCTCCGAGGAGACGTTGGACACCCACGGCACGGTGATCTCCCAGATCGGGCGGGCGGCGTTCGGCGAGGGCATCGGGTTCTACACGCTCCAGGTCGTGACAGCTGCCATCCTGATCCTGGCGGCCAACACCGCTTACCAAGACTTCCCCCGCCTGTCGGCCATCCTCGCCCGCCACAAGCTGATGCCTCGCCAATACCTCAACCGCGGCGACCGGCTCGTCTTCTCCAACGGCATCGTCACCCTGGCGGTCGTGGCGGGCGGGCTCCTCCTCGTCTTCGACGCTCAGGTGAACCGCCTGGTCCAGCTCTACGTCGTCGGCGTGTTCACCGCCTTCACGCTCAGCCAGTCTGGAATGGTGCGCCATTGGTTCCGCACACGGGAAGCGGGATGGAGGCGGTCGGTGATCGTCAACACCGTCGGTGCTGCGGTCACTTCCGTAGTGCTCGTGGTCGTCGCGACCGTGAAGTTCGCCCTCGGTGCCTGGATCGTCATCCTGGCGATACCGATCCTCGTGACACTCATGCTGGGAGTCCGGTCCCACTATCTGGCCGTCGCCGCCCAGCTGAAACTGCTCCCGAGCGGCCCGGAGCCCCGCCCGACCCGGGTGCTCGTGTTCGTCGCCCATCACGACGAAGGAACCGACCGTGCCCTTCGCTACGCCGAGTTGATCCATGCGGAGGCGGTCACTTGCGTGCATGCCGAAGAGCCCTACTCGGATGATCTCCTCTACACCTGGGACAGCGCCCATCCCTTCCACCAACTCGAAGTGCTCCCCGGCGAGCGGGAATCTGTCTCTCGTCGCCTGGTGGAGCGTGTGCGGAAGGAACGGGACGAGCATCCAGGCTCGCAGGTGACGGTGATCCTCGCCGACCGTGTGCACCGGCCGTCGATCCTGGCGCCCTTCGCCCACCGCCACAGCTTCGTCGTCAAGTCCCGGCTGCTGTTCGAGCCTGGAGTCGTCGTTACGGACCTGAACGTCTTGCGGCGATCCCGCCGCAGCAAGCTCGGCCGAGTCCCCACGCGGCGGGTCGAGCAGGTCGTCCTGATCTCGGACCTCACCCGCCCCACCCGGGAGGCGCTGGCCTATGCGGAGCGCTTGGGACCGCCGGTGACCGCCGTCCACATCGACGTCGACGCCGAGCAGCGGGAGCGCCTGGAACGGCACTGGCACGAGGCGGGGATGACGCTGCCGTTGGACATCATTCCGAGCCCCTACCGCGAGATCGTCGATCCCCTGGTGCACTACCTCCGGGAGCGTCGTAGGGTCGCCCCGCCGGGGACGCTCATCAACGCCGTCCTACCGGAGTTCATCGTGCCGGGCAGGGTCACGCAGTTCCTCCACAACCAGACTGCTCTCGCCATCAAGGGGGCGCTGGCGGCCGAGCCGAGCATCGCCGTCACGAGCGTGCCATTCCATCTGGAGCCCCCTCGCCGTTCCGAGAAGGCGCTGTTCTGAGACAGCTATGTCATGGATGGCTTCGTAGCCTTGATGATGGCCGAGTCCATCCCCGCGGTTGCCTGGTGGGTGGCGTCGATGGTGATGTCGACGAACCCGGCTTCTTCGAGCAGCTGGCGGTACTCCGAGTACGAGAGCGCCCCGGCGATGCATCCGACCCAGGAGCCTCTCTCGGCGCGCTCTTCGGGGGTGAGGGAGTCGTCGGCGACGACGTCTGAGATCCCGATGCGGCCGCCGGGCTTGAGGACTCTGGCGATCTCTGAGATCACGGCGGGTTTGTCGGCTGACAGGTTGATGACGCAGTTGGAGATGACCACGTCGACGGTGGCGTCGTCGAGGGGGATGTCTTCGATGTATCCCTTGATGAACTCGACGTTGGCTACTCCGGCTTCGGCGGCGTTGCGGCGGGCGAGCTCGAGCATCTCATCGGTCATGTCCACCCCGTAGACGAATCCGGTCGGGCCTACTCGCCGTGCCGACAAGAGGACGTCGATGCCGCCTCCCGAACCCAAGTCGAGGACCACCTCGCCTTGTTTCAGGTCGGCGACCGCGGTCGGGTTGCCGCACCCCAAGCTGACTTCTTTGGCGCCTTCCGGCAACGCCTCGAGCTCGGGCGCCGAGTACGACCCGGCGGTCAGGTCCACCCCCAAGCTGGCGTCGGCCGGGCCACAGTCGCCACCACCACAGCACGACGCGGAGGTGGCGGCCACGGCGTAGCGTTCACGCACCTTCTCCCGGATTTCGGTCGACTCGCTCATACAGGTCCTCTCATATCGACGGCCATCGAAGCGTAACTGATGCATCGACGCGCGTCAATCTGTACACTGAGGAGCGTGGACATCACCTCCTGCTGCACACCGGTCACCGACCAGGCGCTCGCGCCCGAAGAAGCCGAGGAGTCGGCCAACGACTTCAAGGTGCTGGCCGACCCGGTGCGGCTGCGACTGTTGAGCATCATCGCCTCGGTGCCTGAAGGCGAGATCTGCGCCTGCGACCTGATCGACCCGATAGGCCGCAGCCAAGCCACCGTCAGCCATCACCTGTCGGTGCTCACCAGAGCGGGGCTCATCACCCGCGAGCAGCGGGGCAAGTGGGCCTGGTTCTCGATCGCTCCCGAACGCGCCGAGTTCGTCCGCACGATCCTGGACCGCCGTCCGGCCCCGAGCCTCAGCTGAACCCACCCAACAGATCGCCCACCAGCCCCTGGACTCGAGCCTCGATCTCGTCCCGGATCGCCCGCACCTTTTCGATCGGCTCGCCGGCGGGGTCGTCGATCTCCCAGTCCACGTACCTCTTGCCGGGCAGGACCGGGCAAGCATCCCCACACCCCATCGTCACCACCACATCGGCGGCAGCGAGCGTCTCACTCGTCCACGGTCGCGGTCGCCCAGACCCGATGTCGATCCCCTTCTCCGCCATCACAGCGACCGCCAACGGATTCAACCCGTCGGCCGGCTCCGAACCACCCAAGAACACGTCGACCCGCCCCCCAGCCAGGTGCCGCATGAAACCGGCAGCCATCTGCGACCGCCCCGCGTTGTGGACACACAGGAAGAGAACAGCGGGCTGACGTCGTTCGTCGGCCGTACCCATCGGTACTAGGTGACGTCGCGGCCGAGGTCGGCGAAGCGGGTGAACTCGGGGAGGAACGTCATGCGCACCGTGCCCGTCGACCCGGACCTGTGCTTGGCGATGATCACCTCGGCCAGGCCCTTGTTCTCCTGGTCCTCGGGGTGGTAGTACTCGTGGCGGTAGATGAACATCACCACGTCGGCGTCCTGTTCGAGGCTGCCGCTCTCCCTCAAGTCCGAGAGACGGGGCCGCTTGTCCTCTCGTGCCTCGAGGGATCGGTTGAGCTGGGAGAGGCCGATCACCGGCACGTCCAACTCGCGGGCGAGGTTCTTCAGGTTGCGGCTGATCTCGGCGATCTCCTGCTGGCGGTTCTCCCGCACCGTCCCCTGCATCAGCTGCAGGTAGTCCACGATCACCAGCGCCAGGCCCTTCTTCCGCTTCAACCGGCGGCACTTGGCCCGAATGTCGGTGACGGTGACGATCGGCGAGTCGTCGATGTAGATCGGCGCCTGGTACATCCGCGAGGCGGCATCGACGACCCTCTGCCACAGCGGCCCGAGCTGGCCGGAGCGCAGCTTCATCGAGTCGACGCGTCCGACCGAAGAGAGGATCCGCTGGACGATCTCCTCCTTCGACATCTCGAGGCTGAACAGCGCCACCGGCTTCTGCTGCAGGGCGACGTTGGTGGCGATGTTCATCGTCAGGGCGCTCTTTCCCATCGCCGGGCGGGCGGCGATGATCACGAGGTTGGCGGGCTGGAGGCCGGCCAGCTTCTTGTCGAGGTCACGGAAGCCGGTGGCCAGACCGGTGACCTCGCTCCCCTGCTGCTCCAACTGCTCGATCTTCTCGAGGACGTCGGCGAACAAGGGGCCGACCTCGATCATGTTCTGGGAGGCACGGCGCTCGGCAACACTCAGGACCGACTGCTCGGCCCGGTCCATCACCGCATGGATCTCTTCGTCGAGATCGAAAGCGACGTTGGTGATCGTGGCCCCCGCCCGGATCAGCTCCCGGCGGCGGGCGTTCTCCTCGACGATGGTGGCGTAGTGCTCGACGTTGGATGTGACCGGGACGACGTCGACGAGGCGGGTGAGGTAGGGCACGCCGCCCACCTTCTCCAGTTCACCGATGCGCCTCAGTTCCTCGGCGAGGGTGACGGCGTCGATCGCCTGATTGGCGTCGTAGAGGCGGCGCATCGCCTCGTAGATGGATTGGTGGGCAGGGACGTAGAAGTCCTCCGGATGGATCCTGTCCATGACGTCGTTGGCCGCGTCCGGGGACAACAGGACCGCTCCGAGGAGTGACTCTTCGGCCTCCCGCGAGTGCGGGGGCACACGCTGAGCAGAACGAGATACTTCGCCGTTCACGTCTCTTCCGTCCGTTGTGGAGAGTTCTTACACGTCAGGACCGACAAGTCTGTGACGTGAGGGGAAGTGGCCCGAACCTACCCCACCGAGTGGGGGTCGGGAAAACCATCTTGGGGTTCATCTTCTGACGGGACAGTCGTTCTACTGTGTCTGACGCGGAACAGGACTCCCCGACCACGGAACTCGATGACGACGAACCCGCCTACAAACGATTTCGAATTTCGTGGACAGGCCGTTCACCGCCGCGAAGACGCCCGTCATGTGGTCGGTCGCGGACGATTCATCGGCGACATGGAGCCGGAGGGCCTCCTCCATGCCCGCTTCGTCCGCTCCGACGCCGCCCACGGCCTCCTTCGCGGCCTCGACCTGGAGGACGCCCGATCTGCTCCCGGGGTGGTCGCCGTCTTCGGAGGCGACGACCTCGACGTGAACAGCCTCCCGGTGGAAGCCCCTTCGCTGCCGCAGATGATCCGGCCGCTCTTGGCGACCGAACGGATCCGGTTCGTCGGCGAGGCCCTGGCGGTGGTCATCGCCGAGACCGAGCGGCAGGCCTTCGACGCCGCCGACTTGGTCTGGCCCGACATCGAGGAGCTCGATGCGGTGACAACGCCGGAGGAGGCCCTGTCCGATCGGGTCGTCCTCCATCCCGAAGTCGGCACCAATCTCGTCCAGAGGACCCCGGGCGGGGATCCCGACGACGACCCGTGGGACTACGAAGTAGACGTCACGGTTCGCGTCCACAACCAGCGCCTGGCGCCCTCTCCGATCGAGCCGCTCACCGCCCTCGCCGAGCCGAAGGACGGAGGCGTGAGGCTGTGGGTCGGCCACCAAGCCCCCCACCAGCTCAAGGGACAGCTCGAGCGGCTGCTCGGGTTCGAGGTGGATGTGATCGTCCCCGATGTCGGAGGCGGCTTCGGTCAGAAAGGCCGGTTCTTCCCCGAGTACGCCGTCGTGGCCCAGGCGGCATCTCGTCTGGGCCGGCCGGTGCGATGGCTGCAGACCCGCCGGGAATCGCTGGCGGCAGCCACCCACGGACGGGACATGACCTCAACGATTCGGCTGGCGGGCGACAACGACGGCCGCATCCGCCGGGGATCCATCGAGATCGTGGCCGCGGTGGGGGCCTATCCGCACACAGGCGCCCAGGTCCCTCTCTTCACACGGCTCGTTTCCCAGGACATGTACGACCTGGAACAACTGCACGTCGAAGTCGTGTCGGTCGTGACCAACGCCGCCCCCACGGCCCCGTATCGAGGAGCGGGACGCCCGGAGGCGGCTTATGCGATGGAGAGGGCGGTGGATGCGTTCGCTCGCGCCGTCGGGATGGATCCGGTCGACGTGCGGCGGAAGAACCTCCTGGCCGGCCCCTTCCCGATCCGATCGCGCACCGGCGCCATCTACGACAGTGGCGACTATCGGGCCGCACTCGACCTGGCTGTGGAACTGATCGACCTCCCTCGCTGGCGGAAGGAGCAGCAGCGGAGGCTGGCGGAAGGAGAGGACCCGATCGGTGTGGGAATCGGCGCCTACGTGGAGAGGGCCGGGGGCCCACCCGACTCGGGTGAATACGCCCGTGTGGAGTTGGACGAGGACGGCAAGGTGGTGGTGCGCACCGGCTCCACGTCCAATGGACAGGGTCACGACACCGTGTGGTCCCAGGTCGCCTCCCAGATCTTCGACGTGCCGATCGAGGATGTGACCGTCATCGCCGGCGACACCAGCCGAGTGGCGCGAGGGTGGGGGTCGATGGCGAGCCGGTCGGCGCAGATCGGTGCGTCCGGAGTGTGGCTGACGGGTCGCCGCCTGCGCGATCGTGCCCGTCGCCTCGCCGCCGACATGCTGGAGGCTGCCGAGGACGACCTGGTGTTGGAAAAGGGTGCATTCAAGGTACGGGGAGTCCCGGACGAGGGCGTGAGCCTGGCGGCGATCGTCGCCGAGGCCACCCGCCGGGGCGAACAGATGGCCGAGGAGGAGTTCTACTCGCCGGGAGCACAGACCTTCCCGTATGGCGTGCACGCCGCCGTCGTCAGCGTCTCCCTCGAAACGGGTGAAGTCGAGTTGCTCGACATCGTTGCGGTCGACGACTGCGGCAACGTCCTCAACCCGATGATCGTGGAAGGCCAGACTCACGGTTCGCTGGCACAGGGCATCGGGCAGGCCTTGCTGGAAGAAGTCCGCTACGACGAGAACGGGCAGCTGCAGACCGCCACTTTCGTCGACTACCTCCTGCCCCACGCCACCGACCTTCCGCTGTTCCGGACCGGAAGGGTGGTCAGCCCGGCGCCTTCCAACCCCTTGGGCGCCAAAGGCGCCGGCGAGTCGGGCTGCATCGGCGGCCCCCCGGCGGTGGTCAATGCGGTGCTGGACGCCCTCCACCCCTTCGGGGTCACCCACCTGGACATGCCTCTACGCCCCGCCAAAGTGTGGGAGGCCCTGCAGGGACGCGGATGAGAGGCCGTTCGGGGGGTCGGGTGCCCCCCGAACGGCGAGGACGCCTGTCAGGCGGGGATGACGTCCAGGGTGATCGGGAACTGCACGTCTGGGTGCAGCACGACCTGGATGTCGTGGAGGCCGATCTCGCGGATCGGCTGCTCGAGGTGGATCGTCTTCCGGTCGAGCTCGACACCCGTGAACTTCTTGATGCCCTCCACGATGTCGGCGACGCCGACCGAGCCGTACAGCTTGCCTTCGTCGCCGGCCTGGGCGGCGATGACGACACGGGTGCCGACCAGCTGGGTGGCGATCCGCTCGGCTTCGTCCTTGGCCTGACGCTCGGCTTCTTCACGGGCGCGGCGCAGGGCCTCGGCCGTGCGGACGGCTCCCTCGGTGGCCTTCACCGCCTTCTTCTTCGGGAGCAGGAAGTTGCGGGCGTAGCCGTCGGCCACGTCGACGACATCACCCTTCTTTCCGAGCGGCGGCACATCAGAAGTGAGTATCAGCTTCATTTCGTCGCTACGTAGGGGAGCAGGGCCATCTCCCGGGCGTTCTTGATCGCCCGGGCGATCTGACGCTGGTGCAAGGGGCAGTTGCCGGTCACGCGACGGGAGCGGATCTTCGCCCGATCAGACATGAACTTGCGCAACAAGGCCACGTCCTTCCAGTCGATGACCGAGTTCGGGTCCTTGCAGAACTGGCACACCTTCTTCTTGGTGCGCCGCATCTCGGCGGCACTGCCCCGCCGACGGCGTCTTTCCTTGGCTTTCTTCGCCATATTCGTTCAGTTCTCCTGTGGTCGTCAGAAAGGTGCTTCGTCGGGCCCGTAGTCGTCACGGGCGACCGGGCCAGGGGGAGGAGCGCTGCGGGGGCTGTTGTCATCCCAGTCGCCACCCGAGCGAGCGGTCTTGGTGACGGACGCAGTGGCCCAGCGCAGGCTGGGACCGATCTCGTCGATCTGGATCTCGACGACCGAACGGCGGTCGCCCTGTTCGGTCTCCCAGGACCGTTGCTCCAGGCGACCGGTGATGATCACCCGCGTCCCCTTCTGGAGGGATTCGGCGACTGCCTCCGCCTGCTCACGCCAGCAGGTGGCGGTGAAGAAGCTCGTGTCCTCCTGCCAGTCGCCGGTCTGGCGGTCACGCCAGCGGCGGTTCACGGCGATGCGGAGCTTGGCCATCGCCACGCCGGAGGGGGTGAAGCGGAGTTCGGGGTCGTCGACCAGGTTGCCGACGAGCGTCACGTTGTTGGACATCTAGGGGTCTCCTTCCCAGGCTCCTCTGCCACTGCGACTATGCCGCAGCGCAGGGACTTCGTCCATAGGAGCGTCAATCCGCCCGCACGATCTTGTGGCGGACGACGTCGTCGGAGAGCGACAACACCCGGTCGAGATCGTCGACCGCTTCAGTGCCGGCCGCGAACTTCACCACCGAGTAGAAGCCTTCGTTGAGGTGGTTGATCTCGTAGGCGAAGCGACGCTTGCCCCACAGATCAGTGCCTTGGATCTCGGCGCCCCGGCTGGTGAGGAACGTCTCTACTTCCTTCACCTTCGCCTGGACGTCGCTCTCGGCCAACTCCGGCCGATGGATGGTCATGACTTCATAAACGCGCAATGTGTCACCTCCTGTGGACATCCGTTCTGGAAGGCCCCACCCGTCCCGCAGGTGGAGCAGGGGTACAGCGACGCCGGCTGCGCGATACGCCGACGCCGGAGCCCGGCAATTGTAACGGCTCCGCTCTGCGACGCCGAAAGGGGTCAGGGCAACTCGAGGGTCGGGCGATCCCCCAGGTCGACGGAGCCGGCGGGGACCTCCAATGCATAGCGGGCGGGGGCATCGATCGAGTACGTCGGGCAGGGCTCCGCCTCACACGGGAGCATCTCCAGGCGGCCGACACCCTGGCCGCTCTCATCGAAGAAGTAGATCGTGAGCGGGATCAGCGTGTTGCGCATCGTGAACGCCACCGGCCGCTCCGACCCGAGGTCGAACAGCATGCCGTCGAGATCGCCCAGGTCGTCGACCTCCATCAGACCCCGCGAGCGCGTTCGAGGCGTGTCGGCCAGCGCCACGAGGAGGCCTCGGCCGTCGACCGTCACCGACATCACCTCGGGATCGACCAGATCGCCCGTGTCGATCTCTCCCTCGGCCGGCGGCGGGGAGACGACGGCGCTCGGCGGGGTCGTCGAGGGGGCCGTTACGGGTTCAACGATCACCGTCGCCGGTGGCCGGGGACCATCGGACGCGGTGACACACGCTGCCACCGCCGCCACCAAGACGAGACTCAGTCGTCGGAAGGCCGCCCCTCCAGTTCGGCCGCGACGTCCTCGGGCAGGTGATAGCTCTCCGCCTCGCCCGGAAACGCACCGGAGCGGACGTCTTCGACGTAGGAAGCGATGGCCGCCACACCGCGCTCGGCGAAGTCCGAGTACTTGCGCACGAACTTCGGGTAGCGCCCGAAGCCCAAGCCGAGCAGGTCGGTGTAGACCAGCACCTGGCCGTCACAGTACGGGCCGGCCCCGATTCCGATGGTCGGCACCGACACTTGTTCGGTGACCATGCGGGCGACGATGTCGGGCACTCCTTCGAGGACGATGGCGAACACACCCGCCGCCTCGAGTTCCTTGGCCTCTTGGATCAGCGCCCGGGCGGCTTCGATCTCCCGCCCTTGCACCCGGTAGCCGCCCATGGCGTGGACCGACTGGGGTGTCAGCCCGAGGTGGCCCATGACGGGGATCTCGGCGCCGACGAGGGCGTCGATCATCGGAACCCGGCGATGCCCGCCTTCCAGCTTCACCGCCTCCGCCCCGCCTTCACGGACCAGTCGGCCGGCGTTGCGCAGTGTGTCCTCTTTGGAGATGTGGAAGGTCAGCCACGGCATGTCGACGACCACCAGCGGCTTGGGCTCCGCCCGCCGTACCGCGCGGGCGTGGAGGACCATGATGTCGATGTCCACTCCCAGCGTGTCGTCCATGCCGTGGACCACGTTGGCGACCGAGTCGCCGACGAGGATCATGTCGACGCCGGCTTCGGATGCCATGCGGGCCGAGGGATAGTCGTATGCGGTGACCATGGTGAGCTTCGGCCCACCCTTGCGTGCCCGCACGTCGGGGACGGTGATCTTGTCACCCATGAGGACTCCTCTCTCCCCACCGCGATGGGTTGGGGGATGTCGTCGTCGGTTGTGTCCGACCGTCGCCTGAGAGGACCTCGGCCGCCCCAGGGGTCGCCCGTGTCCGTGCCGACGGAACGCATTCAGTCTATCGGCCGCGAATCCGATCGCTCATTCGAACCACAGGGCACCGGTGGCATCCCAGGAAAGGTGCCGGGGTTGGCGGGCGATATCAGCGCGACGCGACAGCGACGCTGCGTGCCCAGGCTATGTCAGCGGCTTGATCCGCCACCCCGCCCGGTGTCTCCACGATGATCGGGCAGTCGACGGCGGCAACCACCTGGGCCAGGAGTTCGTCGGGGATCTCGCCTCGTCCCAAGTTGGCGTGGCGGTCGCGTCGTGACCCGAATGGGTCGCGGGAGTCGTTGAGATGGAGCAAGTCGATGCGACCGGTGATGTTTCGCACCTCGTCGACCAGGTCCTCGAGCGGTTCGCCCCCAGCCCAGGCATGGCAGGTGTCGAGCACGAACCCGACTCGATCCCCGATCGCCTCCCACAGCCCGCGCAGCTGGTCGAGTCGCCGGGCCACGGCTTTGTCGCCACCAGCAGTGTTTTCGATCAGGATCGGCACCTCGGTTTCGACTTGGTCGAGCGCCTTGCGCCACCGGTCGTAACCTTCGGAGACGTCGCCGTCGCCGGTCACATGACCTCCGTGGACCACAACACCGGCCGCCCGGATCTCCGTGGCCGCATCGCAGGTCTCCTGCAGGATCCGTCGGCTGGGGATGCGCACCCGATTGTTGTCGGCGCAGACGTTGATCAGGTACGGAGCGTGCACGTAGATTGGAATCGGGGCCGCAGCGAGTGTGGCGGCGTCGGAACGCGGCGCCGGCTTCTTCCACGATTGTGGGTTCGAGAGGAAGATCTGGACGACATCCGCTTGACGCGCCTCGGCCTCCGCCAGCGGGTTGGCCGTCGGGACGTGGGCTCCTACACGCATCACTCTCGTGGTGGGCGGTGACGAGCGACCGCGATCGCATGGTCGGCGATGGCCAGCGCCACCTCGTCTGCGCGTCGGTCCCAGTCCGTCGCGAACAACGCCACGGTGCGGTCGTCGAATCGCCGACCAGACCAGGGGTTGTCGGGTAACAAGTCGGGCTCTTTGACTTCGATGATCAGGACGTCGACGTCCTCCTCGTCGTCCTCCAACGTGCCGGCGTCGATGTCGTAGAGGGAGAACCAGGGCAGGACCGTCATCGGCCTGAACGGGCCCCGCATCCTCACGTGGACCCCGTCTTCTGCGGTGAGAAGGACAGGAGCGGGGAAGAACAACTCCTTCAAGCCCCACACGAGGACGATGCCACCCACGAGCACCAGGGCCCACGCCCAGATGGTGTCCCGCGTCTCGAGGGTCTGGGGATCGGACTCGAATACGAAGTCGCTCACCCACCCGATGATCCGCTGCCGCCAGAGGACATCCACACCGACGACCACTGCCGGGATGGCGGCGAGGGAGGCGAGCCACGTCTTCAGCGTCGAGTGGTGCACCACGAGTGGCTCGAACAGCGGCTCGGCCGGTGCCGGCCGGGGAGGCGCCATGGGCTCGCTGCTCACAGGTCGACTCCGAGGTCGGCGGGCAGGACCAACGCCACGTATGGGAGTGATCGAGAAGCCATCAACGATCCAACGGTACCCCCGGATCGATCGAAGAGAGAGATGGCCTGGACCACCACGAGGCCGGAGGATTCGGCGACGTCGACGGCTTCGAGGAAGGCTCCTCCGGTCGTGGTGGTGTCTTCCAGGATGGCAACCCGCTGACCGGAGGTTACGGGGCCCACGAGGCGTCCCCCGGTCCCGTGGTCCTTGTCCGCCTTGCGGATCGAAAAGGCGTTGAGGCGGCCGCCGGAGTGCGTGGCGGTGGCCACGGCGATCGGGTCGGCGCCCATCGTCATCCCCCCGACGGCCTCGACCCCGGGATCGAGAACCTCGAGCACGGCTTCGGCCACGAGCACGGAGCCGCTACCCGAAAAGGTGGTCTGGCGGGCGTCCATGTACCAGTCGGCAACGGCCCCCGACGCCAGGCGGAAAGGCCCGTCGGTGCGGAGGGAGTGGGTGCGGAGATGGTCGATCAACGCCTGACGAGGGGGCATGGCCCACGAATGGTAGAAGCCGGACAGGAACCCATAGGAGGGCGCTCTATCGTCGTGGCGATGGACGTCGTCCGCATCGCCAACTGCTCGGGCTTCTTCGGCGACCGCCTCGCAGCCGCCAAGGAGATGGTCGACGGCGGTCCGATCGATTTCCTCACGGGCGACTACCTGGCGGAGTTGACGATGGCTCTCCTGTGGAGGGCCCGACGCCGGGACTCCACTCGTGGATATGCCCACACGTTCCTGCGCCAGATGGAAGACGTCATGGGCGTCTGCGTGGAACGAGGCATTCGCGTGGTGTCGAACGCCGGCGGATTGGCGCCCACGCGATTGGCCGACGAGTTGAACGAACTGGCCTATCGGCTGGGACTGTCCGTGACCGTGGCCACGGTCACGGGCGACGACCTCACCGACCGGCTCGGCGAGGTGGAGATCCGGTCTTTCCCGAACGGCGGCCGGGTGGAGACCGACCTCATCCTCACGGCCAACGCCTACCTGGGTTGCGCCGGGATCGCCGCCGCCCTCGATGCCGGGGCCGACATCGTCGTGTGCGGCCGCGTGACCGACGCCGCCCTCGTGATGGGCCCTGCGGTCCACGCCTTCGGCTGGCCCCCGGACGACTGGGACCGTCTCGCCTCCGCTCTCGTGGCCGGGCACATCCTCGAATGCGGCGCCCAGGCCACCGGTGGCAACTTCTCCTTTTTCCGCGAGGTGCCAGGTCTCGAGCACGTCGGCTTCCCCTTGGTGGAGATGAGAAGCGACGGCAGCTTCGTCGTCACCAAGCACCCCGGAACCGGGGGCATGGTCACCACCGAGACCGTCACCGCCCAGCTGCTCTATGAGATCGGCGGCCATCGGTACGCCAACCCGGACGTGACCGCACGCTTCGACACGATCCGCCTGCGCGAGGCGGGTCCTGACCGGGTGGAGGTGAGCGGCGTGCTCGGTGAACCGCCACCTCCGGACCTGAAGGTGGCTGTGACACGGCTCGGCGGCTACCGCAACCAGGTCACTTTCGTGCTGACCGGCCTCGATATCCCCGAGAAGGCCGAGGCGGTAGAGCACACCTTGTGGCAGGCCGTGGGCGGCCCCGATCGGTTCGCCGACCACGACGTGAAGCTGATCCGCAGCGACCACCCCGATCCGGCCTCCAACGAGGAGGCGATGGCATACCTGCGGTTCACCGTCTACGACCCCGACCGCGACGAGGTGGGACGAGCATTCTCGAATGCCGCCGTCGAGATGGCGCTCGCCCACTACCCGGGGATGTTCCTCACTTCGCCACCGGGCGACGCCACGCCGTTCACGATCTTCGAACCGGGCCTCGTTGCTCGTGGTGCCGTCCCGATGACCGTGACGATTCGAGGGGAGTCGTTCACGGTCTCGAGCGATGGTCCGGCAGTCCAGGACGTGCGCGGCGACGAGCCGGCACCGACTCCCGAGCCGCCCTCCGACGATGCGACAGTGACCGCCCCACTGGGAGAAGTCGTCGGAGCGCGTTCCGGCGACAAGGGCAGCGACGCCAACGTCGGAGTGTGGGTGCGCGATCCCGCGGCATTTCCGTGGCTGGTCGCGACCCTCACCGTGGACCTTTTCCGTCGTTTGGTGCCCGATGCCGCCGACCTCGAAGTCGAGCGCCATGTGTTCCCGAATCTCTACGCGCTGAACTTCGAGATCCGGGGTCTCCTGGGCGGCGGCGCAGCCGCCAACCCCCGGGTCGATCCTCAGGCGAAATCGCTGGGTGAGTACCTGCGGGCCCGCCTGGTGGAGATACCGGCGGCGCTCATCCCTCGATGAGGTCCTGCGGCGAGACTGGAAGCTTCACCGGCTCTCCGCGACGGGCGGAGAGATCCATGGCCATGGTCAAGAGGAGGTTGCGGTGCCCGTCGGCGGCGGAGGCGTGGGGGGTGGGGACGCCGTTGATGAGGCGGTTGAACCAGGTGGCGGTCTCTTCCCGCATCGGCCCCCAGAGCAAGCCGCCGGAGACATCTCCGGGCGGGTAGGAGCCGATGAAGTCCACATGCCGGGGAGCGTCGGCATCGAACCCTTTTGTCTTGTAACCCGCCCCCTGGGGGATCTCCGACGCCAAGATCACATCCCGGTGGGTGTCCTCGATGTCGATCACGCCCTTGGTGCCCACGATCCCGACCTCGATTCCGTACACCGCCCCCGGCCACACCGTCGGCAAAGCCCACGAGATGTTCATGGACCACAACGTCCCGTCGTCCATGGTGAACAGACCGAAGGTGGCATCTTTGGTGCCCAACTCCCCCAGCACGGCGTCGACCGACCGGGCATAGACCTCCACCGGGGACCGCGGCTCCATCAACCACATGCACAGATCCAACGAATGCGTGCCGGACACCACCATCGGCGTCAAAACGGTGCGCTGATCGGTCTTGGCCAATGTGGCGATCGGCACCATCCGATTCATGAACGCCCGGGTCACGACCGAAGTCACGTCCCCGATCTGACCGTCCCGTAGCCGCTGCTTCACCGTCAGGAACCGCCGGCGGAACCGTTGCGTGTAGCCCATGACCGCATCGATCCCCGCATCCTCGATCGCCGTCAACACCCGCTCCGAGTCCACCGGGTCCGTCGCCAGCGGCTTCTCGATGAACAACGGCACCTCCCGCTCCACGGCCGCCAGGATCGGCTCCACGTGCTCGTTCTCGGCCGTGGCGACGATCACCGCCGACACCTCCGGACGCGCCAGGAGCTCGCGCATGTCCGTCGTGACCAAGTCGGCATTCGTGTCCCGACCCAGAGCCTCAGCCGCCTCGGCGTCGACGTCACACAGGCCCAACCACCTCACGCCCGCATACTCACGCGCCAACCGCGCCCGGACCCGCCCGATCGTCCCGCATCCGATCACGGCCAGACCGATCCCATCCCGCTGGGGCGAGGTCGTCATCTCTTCTCTCCTCTCGTAGGTCGATCGATGTCGATTCCGAACAGATTCCGGGCGTTGCCGCCGGTCACCAGAGCCAACTGCTCTGGTGACAAGGACGTCTGAGCTAGGAAGCCGAGGGGGTCGCCCTGCCCCATGTCGAAGGGGTAGTCGGTGCCCATCAACACGTGGTCGACGCCGTAGCGAGCGACCAGGTCGTCGACGATGCTGGGATCGAACACACAGGTCTCGAAGTAGAGCTGCTCGGCGAAAGTCGAAGGGGGGCGGTCGATGTGATGGCGCAGCTCGGGTCGATGGGCGAAGGCGTGGTCGGCGCGGGCGAGGGCCAGCGACAGGTACCCACCGCCGTGCATCACCAGCATCCGCAGGCCGGGGTGCCGCGCAAAGACGCCTCCCAGGATCATGCGGACCACGGCGAGGGTCGACGACACGGGTATGCCGATGACGTTGACCAGGTAGTAATCGGTGAGCCGTCGGGCCTCGGTGAACCCGTGAGGATGCATGATCACCACCATCTGCCGGGCGGCCAGCGCCTCCCACACGGGGTCGAAGCGGGGGTGGTCGAGGTCCTGGCCGGCGACGTCGGCTCCGATCTCTACGACGCCGACTCCGGCCCGGTGGATTCGGTCGACTTCCTCGACAGCCAACTCCGGATGGTTCATCGGGAGGGTGCCTACGGCCACGAACCTGTCGGGGTAGCTGTTGGCGACTGCGATCAGGCGATCGTTCTGCACGCGGGCCACCTCGCCGGCCACCTCGGCGGGGAGCGGGTAGAAGTACTGGGGCGGGGCGATGGCCACCATCTGCACGTCGATGCCCATCCCGTCCATATCGGCGATCCGCACGGCGGGATCCGTGAACCTGCCCTCGCTTTCGGCGTGGAAGACCGCATTGAGGGACTTCGACTCCTCGGAGGAGTAGATGACACGGGGGTCGTCCTCGTCCCGAAGGTGAGGCTTGGCCAGCGCCACCGCCTCGGCGACCTTCATGTGGGAATGGCAGTCGACCGTGACATGGTCAGGAGGTGTCACTCGGGTGACACCCCATCGGTCCCCCCAGTGCCGCGGGTCGAGATTCACCCGACCACCTCGGTCTGGTCGCTTTCCTCGGCGCTCGAGTCGGCCACCACCATCGGGAGGGCGACGTGCTCGACGATGATGTCCTTGGCCGTGTCCACGTCGCCGTCGACGACCGCCTGGAACAGCCTGGCGTGCTGCTCGTTGGCCCGCTCCCGGAAGGTGGCGTCGCCGGTCACGGCCCTGCTCACGTACATGACGATCGGCGAGCGCAGGCTGCGCAGGATCTCCAACAGGCGTTGGGATCTCACACCCCGGTAGAGGATCTCGTGGAATTCCTTGTTGGCCTCCACCCACTCCTCGGAGTCGGGTTGATCGAGCATGGTCTGGAGGACCCTTTTGGCATCGGCGACCGTGTCCGGTGTCATCAGCCGAACCGCTTCTTCCATCGCCAATGGCTCCAGCGCCTGGCGGAGTCGGATCACCTCCTCGGCTTCCTCCCGGGACGGGGAGTGCACGATCGCCCCTCGGTAGGGGTCGAGTTCGACGAATCCCTCGCTGGCGAGGATGAGGAGGGCCTCGCGGACGGGCGTCGTGGACACGTTGAATGCCTCGGCCAGGTCGACCAACCCGAGGTGGGTCCCACCCGGGAGTCGCCCGCTGAGGATCGCCCGCTTGAGCGTCTCCTTGACCTTGACGCTCATCGTCGCCCGCACGAACCCGCCGCCGGTGGACTCGGCTAGGCCTATCAGCGACTTGCGGTCGAGTGCCATCAGGAGGCGATCAGATTGAGGTCCTCGAACCGCTTGAGGACTCGGGCCTTGGCCAGTGCCACCGCTTCGTCGGCGGAATCCCGCGGGAACGGCAGGTCGATCTCGATGTCGTCGGCCAGGATCCCTCCCTTGGCGAAGACCAGGATGCGGTTCGACAGCTCCACCGCCTCCCCGACGTCGTGGGTCACGAAAATGACCGTCTTTTTCGTCTCCTTCCACAACTCGTGCAATTCACGGCGAAGCGTACGCGCTGTGATTGCATCGAGATGGCTGAAAGGCTCGTCCATGAACAACACGTCGGGCTCGATCGAGAACGCCCGGGCGATACCGACCCTCTGCTGCATGCCTCCCGACAGCTCACCCGGGTAGTTGTCGGCCCGGTCGCCGAGATGCACCATTTCGAGGAACCTCATGCACCTCTTCCGCGCCTCTTCGTCTCGGGTCTGCTGGACGAAGAGGAGGTTGTCCATCACCGTGCGCCAAGGAAGCAGCCGGGCCGACTGGAACACGTAGCCGAGTCGAGCGGGAGAGCCTCCTTCGGTGATGGTGACCGATCCAGAGGTCGGGGTCTCGATCCCGGTCATGATGTTGAGGAGCGTGGACTTCCCGCATCCGGAAGGGCCGACGATCGAAACGAAAGTGTGACCGCTCGCCTCGAAGCTCACGTCCTGGAGCGCACGGACCGCGGTGGGTCCGCTCCCGAAGATCTTGCGCAGATTCTCGACCTTGACGTCGGCCACCCTCACTCCTCCTCGTCGGTGTCGGTGGCCGCCTCCCGGAACTGGTCGGCGGCCATCTCGGAGATCGTCGTCTCCGCCCCGATCTCCGGTCGCCACCGGAAGACCCTCCTGGCGAAGCGCTGGAACACCAGTCGCTCGAGGATCAGGGCGAAGATCACGAAGAACAAGGCGTACCCGAACACACCTTGGGCCCGGTGGGCGTCCCGCCAGTACTGGATGGTCCACCCGGCTCCCTCGGTCGCCGCGAAGACCTCGGCCAGGACCAGACCCTTCCAGCCGTTGGCCAGGCCGTAGCGGAGGGACGCGAAGAAGAAGGGCATCAAAGACGCCAGGATCACGTGCCGCATGGTGCGTGTCCGGCTCACTTGGAAAGCGCGGGCCATGTCGGTCAGGTCCTTGGGGACGTCCCGCACGCCCTCGAAGGTGTTGATGATCACGAAGGGGACCGCCGCCAGGAACACCGTGACGATCGGGGCGCCGTCGCCCATCCCGAACCAGACGCCCGTGAGCAGCGCCCACACCAGGGAGGGCATCGCCAGGCCCACGACGACGAAGTCCTGGAAGAAGTTCTCGATGGCGCGGGAGACGCCCATGATCAACCCGATCGGCACGCCGACGGCGAAGGCGAGGAGGAAACCCAACGACAGCCGCCGGAGGCTGATCCCGAACGCCTCCCACACCGTGGCCCGGGCGAGCGTGATGCCTCGCACTTCGTCCCACATGAATTGCAGGACCCGGGCGGGCGACGGGATCAGATCGGTCGGGAAGAACGGGACGACGAACTGCCAGAAGGCGAGGAACGCCAAGAGCGACGCCCACCGAGCGAACCGAGGCGAGGCCACCACGCGGCGCGTCCTGGAGGCCAAACTGCTCGGGGGAGGGGAAGAAGCCACCGCGGTCATGTCGCCACCGTTTGACGCCACCGGAAGAAACGGTCGATGCCCCGCTGCAGGACGACCTTCTCGAGCAGGAGGGCGAAAGCAAAGAAGAAGAAGATCCAGGCGAGCAGCCCGGTGATGTTGAACAGCTGGTACTCGCGTCTCATCATGAATCCGATTCCCCTGGAGCTACCGAACAACTCGGTGAGCGTGGCGATCTTCCAGGCGATCGAGAACCCGTAGCGCATCGCGGCGAAGATGTACGGGGCGAGAAACGGGATCACGACGTGTCGCATCCGTCTTCCCGCCGGCACCCCGAATGCCCGTGACATGTCGAAGAGGTCTTTGGGCATTGCCTTGACGCCCTCGGCGATGTTCACGGTGAAGAAGGGGAAGGTCGTGACCACGATCGCCACGATCGGGCCGATCGGGCTGAACCCGAAGACCATCGCCGCCAGGAGGGCGAAGACGAGGCCGGGAGTCGTCATCGTCGTCACCACCCAGTCTCGGAAGAAGCCATCCCACCATCGGTGGCGCATCGCGATGCCGATCGCGCCACCCAACAAGAAGGCGATGCCCCACCCGATCCCGATCCGCTGCAGCGTCGATCCGAAGTGGGTCCACAACTCACCGGAGCGGGCGATCTCTCCCATCTCGGAGAGGATCGCCGCCGGAGTCGGGAGCAACGACGCGCTCACGAGGGTGCCCGACGCCCACGTCCAGAAGACGTAGAAGGCGACGTAGCCGGCGATCCGCGGCAGCCAGAGGGTGAGCAGTTGCTTGCGCAGCCTGCTCTCGGCCGCCACCCCGGCTGCGACTGTCGATATCGAGCTGTCGGTCGTCACACTTTCCTCTCGAAGGTGAGGGTGGGCGGCGCCGTGCCGCCCACCCTCGACCACGTGATCAGCTAGGCGGCTGGATCGCCTCGAAGCGAGGGATCTTCGTTCCCGGCTCCAGCCAGCCACCCTCTTCCATGTACTGGTAGAACTTGGTCTCCTCTTCGATCCAGTCCTCGTCGAGGTAGACGGTATCCACGAACCAGTCGTTGGTCCCGGACATGTACTCGATGAGGAACTCGATGTCAGCCTCGTCCTCCACGGAGAAGTGCTGCGGGTAGAGGCCGATGATCTCGGCTTTGTTCTCCTCCCACAGGCGCACGCCTTCCTCCCACAAGGCCAGGAAGGCCTCCGCCTCCTCCCGGTTCTCGTCGAACCAGTCGGCGCGGGCCACCATCAGGTTGGAGAGGATGCCGTCGTGATCGCACTGACAGATCTCGTCCCGATAGATCTGCCACGGCTGGGCGCCGCCGTACATCTGGACGATCTCGCCGGTCCGCAAGAGCGGGATGGCGGCCTCGGGGATGAACGCCGCCACCTCGCACTCGCCCCTGACGAGCAGCTCGGGCATGACGAAGTGGTCCTGGACCACGAGGTTGAAGTCGCCCGCACCGACTCGGTAGTCGAGCCCGTGGAGTTGGTCGGCGATCACTGACCAGACGATCGTGTTCGACACGGAGCTCGACACGCAGATCGTCGAGCCCTTGGGCACGTCCGCCAGAGTCTCGTAGCTGTCCTCCGCCCGCCGGAAGAGCGGGACGCGCTGGTGGTTGTAGCCGCCGAAGGCCACCACCTCGATTTCGGTCTCCTGTTCGAGCACCGGCAGTTCGTGGGTGCCCATGGAGACGATGTCGCCGTGGCCGCCGGCGAAGTACGTGAACTCGTCCCAGGAGGCACTGGTGTGGATCCGGAGGTTGTTGTCCTCCTCCCACTGCGCCAGGGTGCCGGTGTCGGTCAGGTAGTCCCAGACCGGGTCAGGGGCGAATGCGAACCGAATGATCTCCCGGCCACCGCCTCCGCCTTCTTCGCCGCCTGCCGTGTCGTCGGTTTGGGCGCCCCCACCCCCACACGCCGCCACCAGTACGACAAGAGTCAAAAGGAGCGTCAGCAGACGCTGACTCGTCCTCCGCACTTCGTTCCTCCTCTATTGCCTAGATGGGGTTCTGCTCCCATCGGGCCGTGGATCATACATCGTGCATTTGATTTTGGACATCAAACGTGGGGAATTCTTGTGCGCGTCGAAATGAGGCGCGAGGGCAACTCAGGAAAATCAGATGACCGGGTTGCGAAGAGTGCCGATCTGCTCGACTTCTATCTCGACGACGTCCCCCGGCTGCAGGTAGATCGGCGGGTCGAAACCGATGCCGACACCCGGAGGTGTGCCGGTCGCGATGACGTCGCCCGGCTCGAGGGTCATCACCGACGAGAGCACGGCGATGAGTGTGGAGATGTCGAATATCAGGTCGGCGACGGGCGCCTCCTGACGGAGCTCGCCGTTGACCCGGGTCCGCAGCCACAGCGACCCCACGTCTTCGATCTCGTCGGCGGTGACGATGCAGGGGCCCATCGGGCAGTACGTGTCGGGTCCCTTCCCGATCTCCCACTGGACGTGGCGCTTCTGGAGCTCCCGGGCGGTGACGTCGTTGCAGATCGTGTAGCCGAAGACGTGATCCATCGCCTCCTCCTTCGGGATCCGGATCCCCGCTCGCCCGATGACCACCGCCAACTCCCCTTCGTAGTCAGTGGTCCCGGTCGGGTCGTTGGACGTGTCGATGGCCTCGTCCGGACCGATCACCGAAGTCGGAGGCTTGGTGAAGAAGATGGGGTCATCAGGCAGCTGCTGCCGCTCGGAGGCGTCGAAACCCGAGTCTGAGAACTCCTTGGCATGCTCCACATAGTTCCGCCCGACGGCGAACACGTTCTTCCTCGGGCGCGGGATAGGAGCGAGAAGGCGCACGGAGTCTCTCATCAGTCGAGGAGCGGTCCGCGAGAGGTCTGCGATCGCGTCCCGGCCCCAGGAGATCAGCTCGACCATGTCGGCCGGTCCGCCGTCTGTGGCACTCAGGTTCGCCACTTCCTCACCTTCGAGCACGCCCACGCCCACGCTTCCTGCGGATTCGAAGGTGACGAGCTTCATTCGACTCTCCTATCTGCCGATCTAGGAGTCGGCACGCTAGAACAATGAGCCGCCCGACAGGTGTGTAGCACCGGCAAACCGAACCACGACCGTTAGCATTTCCTTTTGGTGAAACGTCCCTCCGAGCTCCTCTACAAGCTCTACGAAGACCGCCTCGTCCGCTCGCTGGATCCGGCGCGCCTCCCCCGGCACCTCGGTATCGTGCTCGACGGTCACCGTCGCTATGCCCGGCAAGAGGGCCTTCCGAGCTACACGGATTCGTATCGGGCCGGAATGCGTCGGTTCGAGGAGTTCCTCGGATGGGCCGAGGAGCTCCACATCCCGGCGGTGACCGCCTGGGTGCTGTCCCGGGAGAATCTGGCCCGGCCGAGTGAGGAGCTCGACCCCTACTTCGACGTGTTGATCGAGCTGTTCGAGCGCCTCCCCGCGCGCTGCGAGCGGTACCACATGTCGATCCGGTTCATCGGATCTCTGGATCTCCTCCCAGACGACGTCGTGATGGCGGCGAAGGCCGCCGAGGCGGCCCGGCCCGAGGGCGAGCGCCACCTCAACATCGCTATGGGATACGGCGGGCGCCAAGAGATCGTGGACGCCGCCCGGGATCTGGTCGCCGAGCTCGTCGCCGAGGGCGTCCCGCCGGAGGAGATGCCCAACCGTATCGACGCCGATTCACTCGCCCGGCACATGTACTCGGCCGACCTGCCCGACCCCGACCTTCTCATCCGCACGTCGGGCGAGTCGAGGCTGTCGGGGTTCCTCCTGTGGCAGTCGGCCTACGCCGAGTTCGTCTTCGTCGACGTGTACTGGCCGGCGTTCCGTCGGGTCGACTTCCTGCGAGCGATCCGCGACTTCAGCCGCCGCGAGCGGCGCTTCGGCCGCTGACGCTCCCCTCTGTGAAGATCTTCCGCGGGATCCGCCGCGAAAATCTTCACAGACTCAGAGGTGGGGGGCCACCTCTTCGGCTAGCTGCTGCATCAGCTCGAGCTGGGCGTCGTACTCCAGAGTCGAGAAGAAGCTGCGGGTGACGAACTCGACGTCGACCCCGGCGCGCTCGCGCACTTCGAGGAGCTTTTCCACGATCTCCGGGGCCGGACCGGCGAGCACCTCCCTGGAAGCGACCTTGGCCATCTGTTCCTCGGTGGGAGGTGGGGCGACAGGAGGCGGGCCCGAGCGACGGGCCGAGGCCGCCATGTCGGAGTACTTCCACCGCATGTGCCAGACGTGGTCGCCGTAGAGCTCCCAGGCCTCATCGGTCGACGACGCCGGCAGCATCACCGAGTAGTGGACGATGCGCAGCTCGGATGGATCGCGGCCGATCTTCTCGCACTCGTCGCGCAGCCAGTCGAGTTGCTCCAGGAACTTGTGGAGCGGGGCGTTGGAGTAGATGCCGTCGGCGAGACGGGCGGCTCTGCGGATGGCGGGCTCCGCTCCCCCGCCGATGAGTATCGGTATGGGAGCGGATGGCTTGGGCCGCACCGCCAGTTCGGGCAAGGAATAGACCCTGCCCTCGTAGCGGAACGGCTCACCGGACCACGCCTGGGGCAGGATCTCCAGGATCTCCTCCATCGCCCGTCCCCGACGGGAGATGTCGGCTCCGAACGCCTCGAACTCGATGTCCAACCACCCCAATCCGAGGCCGAGGGTGAACCGGCCGTGGCTGAGGAGGCTGACGGTGGCGGCGTCCTCGGCCAGTCGCAGCGGGTGATGGAGTGGGGCGAGGATCACCCCGGTCCCGATCTCGATCGTCGAGGTCGCCTGGGCGAGGGCGGCGCTGACGACGGCCAGAGAGGGCATGTACCCGTCGTCGATGAAATGATGCTCGGTGGTCCACACCGACGAGAACCCGAGTCTCTCGGCTTCCTGGGCGATGGCCACGGTCTCGTCGTAGGCCCGCTGCCAGTCGGTCTCTCCCGGTCGGATCTGAGCGCTGAGAAGCGCGAAACCCAAGCTCATGATGACCTCTCCATTCGTCGATCGAGTCTGCGAACGGTAGGCGGCGGCCTCGTATTCCGGCGAGCGCTCCTAGGATCCCCGTAGTGGAGCGCGTGACCTGGGGCAAGATGCAGAACCCGATTCGGGGAGTGCTCCACGGCTCGGCCGCCTTGGTGGCGGCTGTCGGCCTCGCCGTCCTCGTGATCCGCGCCGCCGACGACCGCGTCCTGCTCCCCGGCGTCGCTCTCTTCGGCCTGGCGCTCGTGGCGATGTTCTCCATCTCGGCGCTCTACCACTCGGTGCCGTGGACCGAGACGTGGAAGCGGCGCATGCAGCGTCTCGACCACTCGGCGATCTTCGTCGTCGTGGCGGCCACGTTCACTCCCCTCGCCTTCGCCGCCCTCGAAGGATTGGCGCTCGTCGCCGGCCTGACGCTGGTGTGGGGCATCGCCGTCGTCGGGATCGTCCTCAAGTTCGCCCTACCTCACCCGCGCACCGCGGTGTCGGTGGTCCTGCAGTTGACGATGGGTTGGAGCGCATTGATTTGGATGCCCTGGTTCACCGAACGGCTGGGATGGGGAGTCGTGGCACTGATCCTCGCCGGCGGGTTGTGTTACACGGTGGGGACCATCGTCTACGCCCTCCACCGCCCCCGACTCTTCCCGCGGACCTTCGGCTATCACGAACTGTTCCACGTGCTGGTGATCGGCGGGGCGGGCCTCCACTACTGGGCGATCGCTGCGGTGGTGGCCTGACGGCAACACCTTCCGGTCGCCCTACCCTGAGGCGATGCCTCGGCTGAACTCGGCGCTCCAAGCTCTCTACGGCCGGGTTCTCCGCCGCAACCCGGGGGAGGCGGAGTTCCACCAGGCCGTCCATGAGGTCCTCGAGTCGCTCGACCTGGTCACGATGCGGCACCCGGAGTACCTCGAGAACGGGATCATCGAGCGCATCTGCGAGCCCGAGCGGCAGATCATCTTTCGGATCCCCTGGGTCGACGATTCCGGCCAGGTGAGGATCAACCGGGGCTTTCGGGTCGAGTTCAATTCGGCGCTCGGCCCGTACAAGGGCGGGATGCGGTTCCACCCGTCCGTCTACCTGGGGGTGATCAAGTTCCTCGCCTTCGAGCAGACGTTCAAGAACGCCCTGACCGGCATGCCGATCGGGGGCGCCAAGGGCGGCTCCGATTTCGACCCGAAGGGCAAGAGCGAAGGCGAGATCATGCGTTTCTGCCAGTCGCTCATGACGGAGCTCTATCGCTACCTCGGCGAGCACACCGACGTGCCTGCCGGCGACATCGGGGTCGGGGAACGTGAGATCGGCTACATGTTCGGCCAGTACAAGCGGATCACCAATCGCTACGAGTCCGGGGTCCTGACCGGCAAAGGGTTGTCTTTCGGCGGTTCCCGCGTTCGCAAGGAAGCGACGGGCTACGGGGTGGTGATGTTCACCGAGCACATGCTCGCCGCCCAGAACGAGAGGCTGGACGGGCGTCGAGTCGTGGTGTCCGGATCGGGGAACGTCGCCCTCTACGCCATGCGCAAGGCGACGCAGATGGGAGCGACCGTGGTCGCCTGCTCCGACTCGACCGGCTACGTGCACGAGCCGGGCGGTCTCGACCTCGACCTCCTGTTCGAAGTGAAGGAACAGGAGCGTCAGCGACTGTCCGAGTACGCCCGTCGTCGCGGGCAAGGCGTCGAGTACGTGGAGGGAGGCCGGGTGTGGGCGGTGCCCGCCGAGGTCGCCCTCCCATGTGCCACCGAGAACGAGCTCGACGTGGACGATGCAAAGCAGCTGATCGAGAACGGAATCATCGCTGTCGCCGAGGGGGCGAACATGCCTACCACGCCAGGTGCCATCGACTTGTTCCAGGAGGCAGGCGTCCTGTTCGGCCCGGGAAAGGCTGCCAACGCCGGCGGGGTGGCGACCAGCGCCCTGGAGATGCAGCAGAACGCGTCCCGCGACTCGTGGACCTTCGAGTACACGGAGGAGCGCCTGGCCGAGATCATGAAGGGCGTCCACGAGCGATGCGCCACCGCGGCCGAGCGATACGGGAGACCCGGCGACTACGTCCTGGGGGCCAACATCGCAGGTTTCATGCAGGTGGCCGACGCCATGCTCGCCCAGGGAGTGATCTGAGCCCGTAACGTGAGGCGCCATGGAACGGCGAGCCCTTCTCTGGTTGCTGGGCGCCGCCGTCCTGTGGGGCACGACCGGGACCGCCCAGGCTCTCGGTGGCGCTGAGGGCTCGCCACTCTCGGTCGGAGCGGTGCGTCTGACCATCGGGGCCGTCGGCCTGCTCGCCCTCGGCTGGCGAGACCTCCGCCACACGCCCCGACGGTGGCTCCTCGTCGGCGCCGTGGCCATGGCCGGCTACCAGGTGGCCTTCTTCGCCGGCGTCGCCCGAGCCGGGGTGGCATTGGGCACGGTGGTCGCCATCGGCAGCGCTCCCATCGTCGCCGGGATCGCCGATTGGGCCTCGAGGGCAGAGCCGCCGGCCACCCGCTGGTGGATCGCCACGGCCCTCGCCGTGACCGGCGTGGCCCTCATCGCCGGCCAGCCGCAAGAGGTCGACGTGGGCGGCGTAGGTCTCGCCGTGCTGGCGGGCGTGGCCTACGCCCTCGCCACGCTCGCCTCGAAGTATCTCGTGGAGGCGGTGCCGCCGACCACAGCCATGGCGGGGATGTTCGGCGTCGCCGCCATACTCCTGTCGCCTCTCATCCCGACAGCCGACCTCGGGTGGCTGTCGGAGCCCTCCGGTGTGGCGGCGGCGATCTGGTTGGGTCTCGGCGCCACCACCATCGCCTACGTGGCCTTCGCCCGCGGGCTGCGGTTCGCCACGGTGGGCCAAGCGGCGACGGTGGGGTTGGCGGAGCCCGCGACCGCAACCCTCCTCGGAGTGCTGGTCCTGTCCGAACGGCCGCCGGCTGTGGCCTGGCTGGGAGTGGCGTCAGTCGTGGCCGCCCTGGCGATCCTGGCGGCGGCGCCGGTCAGCGCCGAAGGAGCCAGGACTCCTCGCGGCAGAGCTCCTGTACTTCGTCGGGATCGACCGGGACGTGGGACGTGAGATTCTCGTAACCGCCCTCGACCACGAGGATGTCGTCCTCGATCCGGATTCCGAGCCCGACGAACTCCTCCGGCACCTCGAATTCGACTTGCTCGGCTTCCTCCAGGGCTTTCTCCTGGCGTTTGCGAGCGGCGGTTCCCTCGAGGATGCGTTCCTCGGTCCAACTGTCCAGGTCGTACTCGAGCAGGGCGAAGGACCGCTTCGGCTTTGTGACGTCGAAGTAGAGCCCCGGTTCCACCGTGAAGACCATCCCCGGCTCCAGCGGACGGCTCTCGCCGTCGACCCGATAGATGCCGCGATCGTGGACGTCGAGCCCTAGCCAATGGCCCGTCCCGTGGAAGTAGTACTGGCGGTAGTGATGCATCCGAAGCGACTCGTCGACACCGAGCGGCAGGAGGCCCAGGTCGACGAGGCCTTCGGTTAGGACCCTCACCGCGGTGTCGTGCATGTCGTGCCATCTGGTTCCCGGCCGAACCTGCTCGATGGCGGCGCGCTGGGCAGCGAGGACGACGTCGTACAGAGCGCGCTGCGGAGCGGTGAAGGTCCCGTTGATCGGGAAGGTCCGGGTGATGTCCGCCGAGTAGAAGTCGACCTCGGCGGCGGCGTCGATGAGGAGAAGGTCGCCGTCTTCCATCTCCCGGTCGTTTTCGACGTAGTGGAGGATGCAGGCGTTGGGCCCTGAGGCGACGATCGACGGGTAGCCGTTGCGCGGTGACCCCGCCTCTCTCCACACGTACTCCATCGCCGCCTGCACCTGGTACTCGTACAACTCCGGCCGGGCAAAGCGCATCGCCTCTCGGTGGCCTTCCGCCGACAGGAGGCAGGCGGCGCGCATGGACTCGAGTTCCTCTTCGGACTTCGTGACTCGCTGGGAAGCGAGTGGCACGGATATGTCCCGGACCGCCTCGGGGACGGGCCGCCCGTACCGCTCCCAGTAGGAACGGGCCTTCTGCAGCAAGCCGACGATCCGGCCGTCGTGGTTGGGGTCGCCCATCCGGTACCACAGGACCGATCGGCCGAGCATGAGTCGGGGAAGGACTTCGTCGAGTTTGTCTATCTCGTAGGCGGCGTCGGCGCCGTAGCGCTCCTTGGCCCCGTCGACGCCCACCCGGTACCCGGTCCACGCCTCCATCTCGGGATCGCGGGGTCGCACGAAGAGAACGAACTCCCCGTCCGGATGCCCGGGCGCGAGGACACAGACTGCGTCGGGCTCTTCGAATCCGGTCAGGTAGACGAAGTTGGAGTCCTGGCGGAACGGATGGTGGACGTCGTCGTTGCGAATCACTTCGACGGCTGCCGGGACGACGGCGATGCCATCGGTGCCGATGGTCTCGGCGAGCCTTCGACGGTGATCGGCGAATCGGTCAGGCATCGTTAATACGCTAACCCGCCTCCGCCAGGTCTACGACGAGCGGGAAGTGGTCCGAGCCGAGCGACGGGCCCAGCCGGCGGTCTACGACCACCAAGTCGGGTGTGTGGACGAGGTGGTCGATGGGAATGCGAAGCAGGAAGTTCCCACTGGCCGGGAACGTCGCCGAGACCCCGAAGCCCTTCTGGGAGTTGACCAGATCCGTCCTGGCGAGGAGTCGCCGGAACGGATACGACCAAGGCGTGGCATTGAAGTCTCCTGTCACCACGTGCGGCCCGCTCTGTTCCCGGGACCATTCCTCCGCGAACTGGATCTGGGCGTTGCGCAATGCCGACCTCTCCGCCGTCGTGGGCGCCAGCGGGTGGATGCCGAGAACCGCGACCCCGTCGTGTATCACCTCCACGGCTCGGGCGCCGCCGGTCGTGAACCCGTAGCTCGTGACCGGATCACCGGGACGTGACAGCACGAGGGTTCCGAAGATCAACTCTTGCGAGCGGGATTTCGTCACCTCGTAGTCGAGGTCGGCACCTTCGATTGCCATCTCCCATGGCCGGGAGGCCTCGTGGAGGAAGGCGATGTCGGGGTTCTCCCGGCGGATGTAGTTGATGACCTCGCCGAAGTTCTCGTTCCTGGCCCGGAGATTGAACGACAGGATCCGAAGCGATGCCTCCGTTGGCGCGTCCGCGGGTGGTCCGCCGAAATAGAGCGGCGCGACGACGGCGGCGTTGATCAACGCTCCGACGAGGACGATCGAGCCCGTCTTCCACCATCGGGCAAGGAGGAGGAACACCGCCGTCAACGCCAGGATGGCCGTGTATTGGACACGGAAGTTGGCGGCGACATCGAGGAGCCACGACCAGCGCCCGAAGAAGGCGGCAACCGTCACCAGGGTCAGCGCCACCGCGGGTATCGCCAGGAGGATCATCGGCGCACAGGGTAGGTATCGACTACCGAGGCGCAGTCGGTGTCCTCACCGTCTGATGTAGTGCCAGATCACACCGATGGCGATCAAGCCCGCCGCCCACAGCCACATCACCGGCTCGAGGAACACGGCCAGCGCCAGGCAACCGATGAGACCCACCGCTTGCACGGCGAGTGGAACCCGCCTCTCCTCCGGAGGTTGACGCAGGGCGGCGAGGTTGGTGAGGGCGTAGTAGACGAGCACGGTCAGAGCCGAGAAGGACCAGGTGACGGCGATGCTGCCGATGAGGACGAAGGCAGCCACAACGGCGGCGACGGACAGGATGGCCACGGTAGGCGTGCGGCCTCCGCGGTGGATGACGGCGGTGGCGGCGGGCAGGTCGCGTCTGCGCCCCATCGCCAGGACGACTCGCGACAGACCGAGGATCAGGTTCAGCAGCACCCCGACCATCGCCGCCAGAGCCCCCGCCCGTACGAGCGCCTCCAACACCCCTCCTCCGGCCGCAGTGGCGACCGCCACCAGCGGAGACCCGTCGCCCAGGCCGCCCGTGCCGAGACGGGAGAGGACGAACGCGACGACCACGTAGAGCAGAGCCGTCACCACCACGGTGGCGACCACCGCTCGCGGGATCGAGGTCCGGGGATTGCGTATCTCCTCGCCCAGGGTCGCCACGCGTCCGTAGCCGGTGAAGGCTACGAAGACGAGGGCAGCCGCTTCGGCGACGTCGGGAAAGCTGCCGACGGCTGGGGTGGGCGCCGCCCAGGCCTCTCCCCACGCCGCCGTCGACACTGCGACCAGGGCTCCCACCGAAAGCAACACGATGAGCACGTTCGCCTGGTTGGAACGGCGTATTCCCATCAGGACCAGAACGGTGACGACGACCAGGGCCGCCAGAGCGGGGAGTCGCCTGGCACCGAGGCCGGCGTAGGCGGCGATGCCGAGCGCGGCGGTGGCGGCGGAAGCCGATTTGGCGAGGATGAACAGCCAGCCGGCCGTGAGGCCCGCCACCGGATGGAGGTAGCGATAGCCGTATTCGTACGTTCCGCCCGCCACCGGGTTGGCGGCGGCGAGCTGAGCCGAGGAGAGGCCGTTGCACATGGCCACCACGGCGGCGATAGCGACGGTCCACGGCACGGCTGCTCCGGCGAGACCCGCGGCCAGTGCCAAGCTGACGAAGACACCGGTGCCGACCATGGAGCCGAGCCCGAGGAGAACAGCTCCCGCCATCCCTACCTCGCGTCGGAGCGGAGTGGCGCCGGCCGTCGACATCAGCGCCGTGACGTCGGGGCAGCTCGTTCGATCGCCTGGCGGATGGCGGTGACTTGAGACCGAACGGACGCGGGTGCCCCACCACCCGGGCTGCGCCTTCTGCTCACCGAGACCTCCGGGTCGGTGAGCTCGAGGTCTTCGGGGCGGAAGCGCTCGTCGACCGCTCCCAGGTCAGCAGGCGTGGCGTCCGCCAGTTGTCGGCCGGCGGCAACGAGCCGGGCGACGAGCTTTCCCACCGCCTGGTGGGCTTCCCGGAAGGGCACGCCCCGCTCGACGAGCGCTTCGGCCAGGTCGAGGGCGGTGGTGAAGCTCGACGGCGCCGGGGGACGGAACCGGGCCGATTCGAGCATCGCCGCCAGGGCTTCCGACGTCCCGGCCAGGGTGTCGTCGAGTGCGAAGACGTGGACCTTGTCCTCCTGCAGATCGCGGTTGTAGGCCAGGGGGAGCCCCTTCTGCAGCGCGAGCAGAGAGGTCAGGGCCCCGATCGCTCCCGCCGCTCTCCCCCGGGCGAGTTCGGCGATGTCGGGGTTCTTCTTGTGGGGCAGAGCCGAAGATCCGGTGGTGTAGGCGTCGGCGAACTCGACCCATCCGAACTCGGTGCTGGCCCACAGAATCAGTTCCTCGGCGAGTCGGGACAGGTCGACCATGGCCTGGGCGCAGCAGAACCCGTACTCGGAGGCGAAGTCCCGGGCAGACACCGCGTCGAGAGAGTTGTCGAAATGGGCGTCCCAGCCGAGTTCTTCAGCGGTGGCTGCCGGATCGAGCGGCAGCGACGACCCGCCGGAGGCGGACGCCCCGAGCGGGGAGACGGCGATGCGCCGGCGGGCGTCCTCGAAGCGCTCGGCGTTGCGCAGTGCCCACCAGGCGTGCGCCAGGAGGTGGTGACCGAGCGAGATCGCCTGGGCCTGCTGCAGGTGGGTGTAGGAGGGGACCACGTCGTCGGCGTGCCGCTCCGCCAGGTCACAGAGGGCCCCGGCCAACGTCCGCAGCTGCGAGGCCCTGGCGACGGCGGCGTCGGCCAGGTAGAGGCGGAGATCGAGGGCGATCTGGTCGTTGCGGGAGCGGCCGGTGTGGAGCTTGCCTCCCACGGCCCCCACCAATTCCACCAGGCGCCGTTCGACCGCGGTGTGGACGTCCTCGTCGGAGTCCAGGAACTCGAAGGTCCCCTCACTGGCCTCGGCTGCGATCTGGAGGAGTCCCTCCCGCAACGTGGCGGCCTCGGTCTCGTCGAGAATGCCGACACGCGCCAGCATCGCCACGTGGGCCATCGATCCCCTCACGTCCCAAGGCAGAAGGCGACGGTCCGTGGCATCGACGGTGTACCGCCACAGGATCTCATCGGGCGCCGACTCGAAGCGCCCACCCCACAACGTCATGGCGGTCCCGGCTGCCTGTCGACTGCCGACCCCTGCCGCCTCATTCCCCCTCACCCAGCAACTCTTCGCCGAGCTTGCGGAGACGGAGCGCATTGAGCCGGATGAAGCCGGCGGCGTCGGCGGGGTTGTAGACGTCGTCCTCCTCGAAGGTGGCGGTGGCGCGGTCGTAGAGGTCGTAGTTCTCGGAGCGCCGGCCTTCGATCCACACCCCGCCTTTGTAGAGCTTGAGGCGGGCTTCGCCGTTGACCCGGCGCTGGATCTCGTCCATGAACGCCTGCAGCGCTCGCCGCTCCGGCGAGAACCAGAAGCCGTTGTAGACCATCTCGGCGTACTTGGGCACCAGTTCGTCCCGGAGGTGCAGGACCTCGCGGTCGAGGGTGATCGACTCGACGGCCCGGTGGGCGTGATACAGCAGGGTGCCGCCCGGCGTCTCGTAGACGCCGCGGCTCTTGATGCCGACGAAGCGGTTCTCGACGATGTCGATCCGGCCGACGCCGTTGCGGCCGGCGATTTCGTTGGCGCGAGCCAGCAATTCGTGGGGCTCGAGCTTCTCGTCGTTGATGGCGATGGGGTTGCCGTTCTCGAAGGTGACGGTGACGTACTCGACTTCGTCGGGAGCGTCCTCGGGGTCCACCGTCATCCGGAACATGCCCTTGGGCGGCGCCACCCACGGGTCTTCGAGCACCCCTCCTTCGTAGGAGATGTGCAGGAGGTTGGCGTCGATCGAGTACGGCTTCTCCTCGGTCACCGGCACCGGGATGCCCCGCTCCTCGGCGTAGGCGACGCAGTCGGCCCGCCCCTTCAGGTCCCATTCCCTCCAGGGGGCGATGACCTTGATGTTGGGGTCGATGGCGTATGCGGACAACTCGAATCGGACCTGGTCGTTGCCTTTCCCGGTGGCGCCGTGGGCGATGGCGTCGGCGCCGACCGACTTGGCGACGCGCATGAGGCCGCGGGTGATGATCGGGCGGGCCAGCGACGTGCCGAGCAGGTAATACCCCTCGTAGATGGCCGAAGCGCGCAGCGCCGGGAACACGGCGTCGGCGACGAACTCGGGAGTGAGGTCCTCGGCTACCGCGTCGACGGCGCCCGTTGCGAGCGCCTTCGCCTTGGCTTCCGCTACCTCGTCGCCCTGGCCTACGTCGGCCGTGTAGGCGATCACGTCGGCGTCGTAGGTCTCGCGCAGCCACGCCAGGATCACGGACGTATCGAGGCCGCCCGAATAGGCGAGAACGATCTTCATGTGTTGGCTCCTAGGCTCTGGAGGCGGTCGGCGAACTCCTTGCCGCTCCCGTGTTCGCTGACCACCACGATCACTGTGTCGTCACCGGCCACGCAGCCGGCCATGTCGCTGTATCCCACCCGATCCAACGCCGCCGCCACCACCTGTGCGGCTCCGGGTGGGGTCTTCAAGACGACCAGGTTGTGGGACGGCTCGACCGAGGTGACGAAAGCGTCGATGATCCCTGCCAGTTCCAGTTCTGCTCCGTCGTGTTCGGGTTGGTCGACGATCACGTAGCGGTCTCCCTCTTTCGTGGCCCCGATGCTGGCGAGGTCGCGGGAGACGGTGGCTTGCGTCACCTTGAACCCCTTTTCGGCGAGCAGCGCGACGATGTCGTTCTGGGATCGGATCTCGTGGTCGGCCAGAAGCGACCGAATGATCCGCCGACGGGCGGGCGATGTGGACATGGCTAGATCATACGCATATGCGTATACGGGCAGCTAATCGGCCCACTCGACGATCCGCACCGCATCGGGGCCGTCGACGAGGGCGAAGAGCCGACCATCCAGGGGGACGAGCACGGACGGCCCGTCGATACCCACGGTGGCGCCCATCGGCACGGGCTCCCATCCGCCCCGTTCGCTTCCCACCCACGCCTGGCCGCCTGCCTTCGCCACCAGGCGGGCACCGTCGCGGGCGACCATCTCCACGTCGCGGCGGGGCGGTCGGACCAGCTCGTTTCGGTCCAGCAACAACAGCGCCCCGTCAGACGTCCACACCGCCGGCACGAACGAGAAGTCGAGCATGACCTGTCCGTGGGTCAGGGGCTCCCAGGTGGACCCGTCCGGGCTGACGACCACTTGCTCGGCTCCCCGGGCCCGGGCGGCGGTGGCGACGAAACCGTCGGCAGTGGCCACCACTCCCCACAGCGGGGTGGTGGGTGCCGGCTCTTCGGTCTGCTCCCACGTCCGGCCGTGGTCGGTCGATTTCGCCACCGTCCAGAGGACGTGGTTGGGGTCGACACCCGCCGCCACGGTGCGGCCTCCGACATGGGCCACGGCTTGGACTCCACCGTCCGGTATCGGATCCTCACGGCCCTCCCACGTCACGCCGTCGGACGTCCAGTACATGCCCGGGTAGGCGACCCATTCGTCTTCGACCTGTCGGATGCCGAGGGGAGGCTCGTCCCAAGGCGGCTCCACCACGAGCGCCTCCTCGCCGTCGAAGAGCCACCACCCCGGCTCGGTGCCGACCAGCCATCGTCCGGCCACCTGCCACGCCCCGAGCACCCGCCCCGCGCCCAGATCGACCACCTCCCGCCAACCGGGCGCGTCGGCTGCCGGCACCTCGGCTTCGGGTGATGTGGCGTCCAGCACCCAGATCGTCGGCTGCCACGACCCCCGGGCGTGTCCCACCGCGACGCCGCGGGACACGGCCTCGACCCACCCTTCGATCCCGAGAGGGCGCCACTCATCGGCGTCTTCGACCCACAGCTGCCCGTCCTTTGCGCCCCCGGTCTCGTCGCCGACCAGATCGAGCGGACGCGGGTCGGGGACATCCATGACGCGCTCCCACGTCTGCCCGTCGCGCAGCACCCATCGTGTCGGGGCGTTGTCGCCGGTCAGGTCGACGACGGTGATCGCGCGGAGGCCAGGGTCTATGTCTTCGACCACCCAGCCGTAGGTCATCTCGTCGGTGGGGATCTCTTCCCAGTACTCCAGGTCCGCGCTCCGCCACACTGCCGGCTTGCCGACGGCGTACCCGCCGATGAGCCACTCGGGTCCGACGTATGCGGCCGTGAGCACGCGCATCTCCTCCGGCACCGGAAGCTCGCTCCATTCGGCGCCGTCGTCGGAGGCGTAGAGGATGGAATCGCCGGTGGCGGCATACGGTCGGTCGGTCCCCCGCCATCCCCACGCCAGCATCTGCCCGCCGCCGGCCGCCACCCCGAGGAGCTCCGAAGGCTTGTGCGGGGCCTCGAGGACCTGACGCCACGACCCCTCGTCCCGGAACCAGATCGCGGCGCGGGTGACCCCATCGGCGGGCCGCACGAAGCCGACTGCCACCGGGCCCTGCGGAGTGTCGCTCACGTCTGCCATGTGACCCCAATCGAGGGGATCGGAGAGGTCCCACGTCCACGTCTCCCGGTCGGGTGACAGCCACGCCTGCGGCCCGGTGCCGACGGCCAGGTAGGAGCCGTCTCCCAGCACGGTGACGTCGGCCAGCACCCCTTCGGCGGGGAGTTCGAGGCGCCGCCATCGGTCCTCGGCCGTCACGACCTCCGGAATGCTGACCGTGGTGGACGGGGTCTCCGAACCTCCACCAGGGATGAGGGCGACGCCGACCACGACCGCCGCTGCCAGCACCCCTATCCAGGTCGGGGTCTGTTTCGGTGGTGCCGGATCCGACGCGACATCGTCGACGACCACATTTCCCGCCATGGGACTCCCAAGCTACCCCCTCGGATAGGGCTGCTCAGGCCAGAGCGGAGGAAAATCTCTCCAGGGCCTCGTCGACTTCGGCAGCAGAGACGCTGAGGGGCGGGGCGAAGCGGATCGCATCGGGACGCACCGCGTTCACAACGAGCCGCTGATCGGTGAGCGCTCGGCGAGCGACGTCGCCGGCCATCTCCGCTTCGAGTTGTGCCGCCACGAGCAGTCCCCGACCGCGAACCGCCTTCACGCCGGGCAGGTCGGCGAGACCCGCCATCAGCTGTTCGGAGCGTTCCCTGCAGTTGGTGAGGAGGTCGCGGCCCTCGATCTCGTCGATCACGGCCAGGGCGGCGGCGCAGACGACGGGGCCTCCACCGAATGTCGTGGCGTGGTCACCAGGCTCGAAGGCGGACGCAGCCTCATCGGTCGCCATACACGCCCCGATCGGCAGGCCGTTGGCCAGTGCCTTGGCAGTGGTGGCGATGTCGGGGGTGAACCCGAGTTGTTGCCACGAGAACCAGGTGCCGGTGCGGCCCATCCCGGCTTGGACGTCGTCGACGATGAGCAGGGCGCCCCGCGCATCGCACAGGCGACGCAGTGCCACCAGATAGTCGGGGTCCAGTGGCCGCACTCCGCCCTCGCCCTGGGTGGTCTCCACCATGACTGCGGCAACCGAGTCGTCGACCACGTCCTCCATCGCCGCGAGGTCGCCGGGTGGGACCTGCACGAAGCCGGGTGGCAGGGGCTGAAACGTGGCCTGCTTGGCGGGCTGACCGGTGGCGGCGAGGGTGGCGAGCGTCCGTCCGTGGAAGGAGTCGTCGAGACTGACGATGCGATACCGCTCGGGGCCGCCGTTCTTCTGCCCGTACCGGCGGGCGAGCTTGATAGCCGCCTCGTTGGCGGTGGCCCCGTCGTTGCAGAAGAACACGCGGGCGAGGCCGGCCCGGTTGGTCAGGGCTTCGGCGAGCTCCACCATCGGCTCCGAGTAATAGAGGTTGGAGACGTGGACGAGCCGCTCCATCTGGGCGGCGACGGCGGCCGCAACGGCCGGGTTGGCGTGACCCACCGACGTCACCGCGAGTCCGGTGAGGAAGTCGAGGTACCGGTTCCCGTCCGGGTCCACCAGCCAAGATCCCTCCCCGGCCACGAACGTCACCGGGGCGCGGGCGTAGGTCTGCATGAGCACGCGTGCCTCGCGCTCGATGAGGCTGGTCATGGCGTCACCATCGTCCCGATCCCCTCCGACGTGAAGATCTCGAGCAAAAGGGCGTGTTGGACACGGCCGTCGAGGATGTGGGCCTGGGACACCCCGCCTTCGAGGGCGTCGGCCACCGATCGCAGCTTGGGAAGCATGCCCCCGTCCGTGTGCTCGAGCAGCCGGTGCAGGTCCGAGAGGTCCATCCTCGAGATGAGGCTGCTCGGTTCGTCCACGTTCTCGTACACACCTTCCACGTCAGTGAGGTAGACGAGTTTCTGCGCCTGCAGCGCCTTGGCCAGGACGCCGGCAGCGGTGTCGGCGTTGACGTTGTACACATGGCCGTCCTCGCCCCGGGCGATGGAGGCGACCACCGGGATCAGCCCTTGGTCGAGCATGCCTTCTATCAGCCGGGTGTTGACGGACGTGATCTCGCCCACGTAGCCGAGTTTCTCGTCGCGGGGCATGGCGCGGAACAAGTCGGCGTCGAGCCCATTGATGCCGATCGCCGCCGCGCCGTGGCCGTTGAGGAACCTCACGATCTCGGGGTTGATGACACCGACGAGGGTCTTCTGCACCACTCCGATCGTCGCCTCATCGGTGACGCGCAGCCCGTCGACCCAGCGGGGTTCGATGCCTTCGGCGGCCATGGCAGCGCTGATCTGGGGGCCGCCGCCGTGGACGACCACCGGCCGGATGCCCACCATCGACAACAGCGTGACGTCGCCGGCGAAGCTCTCCCGCAACTGGGGGTCCTCCATGGCCGACCCGCCGTATTTGATGACGACGATCGTCCCCCGGAACTGCTTTATGTAGGGCAGCGCCTCCAAGAGGATGCGAGCGCGCCCCATGGAGTTGGCGATGCGCGTCTTCTGGATGTCGGGTTTGCTGTGGCCGATCACGACCGTTCTCCGTTGAACACGACGTAATCAGGGGTCAGGTCGGTGGTGAGGAGCTCGCAGCGGCCGGGCCCGTCACCTACCCGGATCGACACGGTGAAGTCATCCTCCAGCTTCTCCGCAACCAGGTCGAGGTCGGCACCGGCGTCCACGCCGCCATCGGCCACGACCACGCCGGCGTAGGCGATGGTGACGGCGTCCGGGTCCAGGGGCAGGCGGGTGGCGCCCATCGCAGCCAGCAAACGACCCCAGTTGGGGTCGGCGCCATAGAACGAGGAACGGACCAGCGCCGAGTCGGCTATAGCGCGCGCCAGAGCTAGAGCCGTGGCGTCGTCATCCGCCCCCGACAGCTCGATTGTCACAACTCGGCTGGCGCCTTCGGCGTCTTCGGCCATCTGACGGGCGAGGTCGCGGCACACCCCTTCCAGCACCTCCTCGAACGCCTGCGCGTCGGGTTCGATGCCGCTCATCCCCGAGGCGAGGAGGACGACCGTGTCGTTGGTCGATTCGCACCCGTCGATGTTGAGAGCGTTGAAGGAACGGGAAACGGCTCGGCGCAGGCTGCGAGCGAGGGTCCCCGCATCCAGTCGAGCGTCAGTGGTGATCACCGCCAGCATCGTCGCCATGTCGGGACGGATCATCCCGGCGCCCTTCGCCATTCCGCCTACGACATACCCCTGGCCCCGGGCGACCGACTCCTTCGGGTGACTGTCGGTAGTGAGGATGGCCTGGGCGGCGTCGGCAGCCCCTTCGCGGCTCATCCTCAGCCGGGTCAGACCCTCGGCCACTCGATCCGTGGGCAGGTCGGTGCCGATCGGTCCGGTCGAGCACACGAGCACGTCGGTCGGCTCACAGCCCAGGTAGTCGGCCACCAACTCGGCGACCCGCTGGGCAGCGGCCATCCCCGCCTCACCGGTGGCGGCGTTGGCGCACCCCGAGGTGATGACGACGGCGCGGGCGGAACCGTCGGCGACGTGCCGGCGGGAGAGGTGGACCGGCGGAGCCGCGGCGGTATTGGAGGTGAACACGGCGGCGGCAGACACCGGCCGTCCGGCGTCGACGAGTGCCAGGTCCATCGAACCGTCGGCTTTTATGCCGGCGGCGGTTCCGCCGGCGACGAATCCCTGCGCGGCGGTCACGCTCACGGCATCCACCCCGACTGGGCGAGCCCGGCGGTCTCTTCCAGGCCGAGGGCCACGTTGGCAGCCTGGACCGCCTGACCAGCTGCCCCTTTCAAGAGGTTGTCGATGGCGCACAGGGCGATGAGCCTCCCGGTCCGCTCGTCCGAGAAGGCGGTGACGAGCGCCCGGTTCGACCCGACCACCCACCGCGTCTGCGGCGGCTGGTCGATCACGTCGACGAACGGCGCATCGGCGTAGAAGTCAGCCAGGCAGCGGCGGGCGTCTGCTGTCGAGCACTCCCCCACCAGCGTGACGGTGGCCAGGATGCCGCGTTGCATCGGGACGAGATGGGGAGTGAACACGACCCGGTGCTGTCCTCCGAGTCGGGCATCGAGCGCCATCTCGATCTCTGGCCGATGCCGGTGAGTGGTGACTCCATAGGCACGGACACCCTCGTCGACGGCGCCGAATGTCAACTCTGCCTTCACGGCCCGGCCGGCGCCGGACACGCCCGAAAGGCAATCGGCGACCATTCCTTCCGCCGAAGCCAGGCCCGCCTCGAGCAGAGGGGCGGCGGCGAGGAGCACGGCGGTGGGATAACAGCCCGGCGAGGCGATCGCCTGGGCGCCTTTGACATCGAAGAGCTCAGGCAGTCCGAACACCCACTGGCTCAACTCATCGGGATACGGATGCGGTGAGCCGTACGCCTCCTGATATCGGCTGTCCGTGTCCAGCCGATAGTCGCTGCCCAGGTCGACGACCACCACCCCGCGTTGGCGCAGCGCCTTGCCCACCTCAGCCGACGCACCGTGCGGCAGGGCGAGGAAGGCGACGTCGAGGTGGTCGACTGAGTCAGGATCGTTGGACCCGAGCAGACGATCCCCGCTACTGAGTTGAGGATGGACGTCGGCCAGGCGGCTTCCTTCCTGGCTGTGGGCACCCAGGTGAACGAGATCGAAGGCTTCGTGGTCGTCGAGGATCCGGACCAGCTCGCCTCCGGCATAACCCGAGGCGCCGAAGACGGCGGTCTTGAACATCGGAGTGATTATACGCATATGCGAATAGAGGCGAAATCAACGTTCGCCGGGATCGGGCAGGCCTTTGTCGAGGGCGAATCGACGCACCATGGCGTAGGCCTCTTCCTCGTCGTAAGGGCCTTCTTCGATCCGCCGTTCCAACAGGATGTCCATGATCTCCCCCACCATCGGTCCCGGCTCGATCCCCAGGTACTCCATCACCTGGCGCCCGTTGATCGGAGGGCGGAGCTTGGCCAGCTCCTCCTGTTCCTTGAGCTTCTCGATGCGCTCTTCCAACTCGTCGATCTGACGCTGGATCGCCCGGGCCCGCTTCTCGTTGGCCGTCGTGACGTCACAGCGCACCAACTCGTTCAGCCTGTCGAGCAGGTCACCGGCGTCCCTCACATAGCGGCGGACCGCCGAGTCGGTCCAGCCCATCTTCAAGGTGTGGGGACGCAGGTGGAGGAACACGAGCTTCGAGACGTCCTCGACGACCTGTCGCGGATAACGCAGTTCGCGCAGCCGCTTCTTCGTGATCCGGGCACCGACGACTTCGTGGTGATGGAAGGTGACGCCCTGCGGCCCGAACTCGCGGGTATCGGGTTTCCCGATGTCGTGGAAGAGGGCGGCGAGGCGGAGGACCAGATCGGGTGACGTCTTGCGGACGACAGCGATGGTGTGGGCGAGCACGTCCTTGTGGCGCTGGACCGGGTCCTGTTCCATCGCCAACCCCGACAGCTCGGGGATGAACTGATCCGCCAATCCCGATTCGATGAGGCCTTCGAGCGCCGGGCCGGGGTCGGGAGCGACCATCAGCTTCGAGAACTCGTCCCGGATTCTCTCCGCCGAGACGATCTGCAGCCGGCCGGCCATGTCGCGTACGGCCTCGAAAGCCTTCCGGTCGGGGTGGAACCCGAGCGTCGCTTGGAAACGGAAGAGCCGCAGCATCCGCAGCGGGTCGTCGGAGAAGGACACCTCCGGCTCCAGCGGGGTACGCAACACCCGGGCAGCGAGGTCGGCGGCGCCTCCGTACGGGTCCACCGGCGTCACATCCGGAAAGGAGATGGCCATGGCGTTGACGGTGAAATCACGCCGGGAGAGGTCCACCTCGATGTCGTCGGAGTACTCGACGTGGGGTTTGCGGGAGTCGTCCCGGTAGATCTCCTTGCGGAACGTGGTCACCTCCACGTTCCGGCCGTTCTTCATGGCACCGACGGTGCCGAAGGCCTTGCCCACCGTGTACACCGAGTCGGCCCACCCCGAGAGGATCTCCTGGACGTCGTCGGGGCGCGCATCGGTTGCGAAGTCGAAGTCGAAATCGACGTCGCGCTCCTCGGTTCGGCCGAGGAAGGCGTCGCGGACAGACCCGCCCACCAAATACAGCTGATATCCGGCGGCGGCGAACAACTCCCCCAGTTGCATCGGGGGGAGGTTCGGATCCACCAGCCAGCGCATGCGCTCCGGGATCACGCGCCCGAGGATACGTGGGTATGTGCGTGCCGCCGAAAGTGCGGCGAGCGCTGCCCGGCTTCCGACCGCCGACCGCCGACTAGGACAGGAGTCCCGCTTCCATGGCCTTGGCGCGGAGTTGGTGGCCGTTGCGGACGTGCGGGAGGGCGGTCTCGACGTCGACGTGGCGGGACAACACCAATCGGAGTACCGACTGGTCGAACGTCTGCATCCCGAAGAACTCCGACTCACGGATCACTTCCGTGAGAGGAGCCCCGGTCTGCTCGGACATGATCCATTCCTGGACGCGCTCGTTGTTGACGAGCACCTCGGTGGCGAGCACCAGGCCCGATCCGTTGAGCGACTCCAGCAACCGCTGGCTCAGGATGCCCTTCAAGAGGCTGGCCAACTGCGAGCGGACCATCTGCTGCTGCGACGCCGGGAAGTACCCCACGATGCGGGAGACGGTCTCGGCTGGATCGCTCGTCCGCATCGTCGAGATCACCAGATGGCCGGTCTCGGCGGCGGTGATAGCCGCCCGGGCCGTCTCCGGATCAGCGATCTCGGACAACACGATCACATCGGCGTCTTGGCGCATCGCCGCCCGCACCGCGCTGGAGTAGTCGATCGTGTCGACTCCGATCTCGCGCTGCGCCACCACCGCCCGCTTGTCGGGATGCAGGACCTCGATCGGATCCTCGATCGTCACGATCGACACCGGGCGGTTCTCGTTGATCCAATCCACCATCGAGGAGACGGTGGTGGTCTTGCCGGAGCCCGAGGGGCCGGTCACCAAGACGATGCCGGGCACTTCGGTCTCGATGAGCTTGCGGACCACGGGGGGCAATCCGAGCTCCTCGAAGTTGGGGGAGCCGGGGACGACCCGCCGCATCACCATCGACACCGACCCGCGCTGACGGAAGGCAGCGACCCGGAATCGGCCGATGTCCGGCTTGCCATAGGCGAAGTCGGCCTCACCGGTGGACTTGAAGTCGCGGGCCGCCCGGGCAGTGAACAGCTCGGCGGCCAGGGTCTCGGTGTCGGTGGTCTTCAGAGGCTCGAACTCGTCGAGTCGCTGGAGCTCCCCGTCGACCCGGATCACGGGCGGGGAACCGACCTTCAGATGGAGGTCGGAGGCGTTGCGTTCCACGACGCGGCGAAGGAGGTCATCGATGGCTATCGGCATGAGTGGTGGTTCCTGGGTGGTCGACGATGCGATATCGGCCGTCTCGCACCGCGACTTGATGCCCGACACCTAGGTCAGGCCGACCACCCTGCCTCGGAGAACGGCCGCCACCCGCCCGAGGAGCTCATGGCTGTCGGGGGGGCTCTGGAACGGCGACGGCTCGCACAGTGACACCTCACCGACCAGGGCCCGGGCGACCGCCGCCATCGAGTCCTTGATCGCCGGCAAGTGGTAGCCGCCCTCCAGGAACAAGATCACCCGGTCGGCCGGTACCAACTTCGGGAGTGCGGCGGCGAGGAAGAAGTAGTCCTCCTCGGTCAGGCGCAGCTCGGCCAGAGGGTCGCCGGCGTGGGCGTCGAAGCCACACGAGACGAGGATCCAATCCGGCCGAAAGGCCACGAGCGCCGGAAGCACCAGCTCCTCGTACGCCCGCCGGTAGACGTCTCCGGCGGTGAATGCCGGAAGCGGGATGTTGAGGGTGGTGCCGGCGGCCTCGCCTTCGCCTATCTCGGTCGCCAGCCCTTCGTATGGATAGAAGGGCGACTGGTGGAGGGAGACGTAGAGAACACGGGGGTCGGCGTAGAACGCCTCCTGTGTGCCGTTGCCGTGGTGGACGTCCCAGTCGACGATCGCCACCCGGTGTCCGGCGTCACGCAAACGGGCGGCCGTTATTGCCACGTTGTTGAACAGGCAGAAACCCATCGCCCGGTTCTTGAGGGCGTGGTGGCCGGGCGGACGCACCGTCACCACCGCCGGGCCACCGAAACCCCTCTCCAGCCTGTCGACTGCGGTGGGCCCCGCCCCCGCCGCGGCGACTGCCGCGGCCCACGAGCCCGACGAGACGTGGGTGTCGGGGTCGAGGTCCCCTCCACCCGCTTCGCAGAAGCGCCGGATCGCTTCGATGTAGAGGGGATCGTGGACGATCTGGAGGTCGGCGGCCTCGAGCGGCACAGCCGTCACTTCCTCGATCGCCACCCCGGATTGCCGGAGGCCTTCCGCCGCCGCCTTCAGCCGAGCGGGGCGTTCGGGGTGGTAGAGACCGGTGTCGTGGTCGAGTCCGCTCGGATGAGTCACATGCAGCAACTGCACCTCCGTACTCTCTCACATGTGAAGTCGGAACTCCGCACGAAAGGCCACTGGCCGGGCGTTGTCAGGCTCCGACGCGGCTGGGCCGCTGCGCAGGCGCGGCCATGGAACGACCAAACGGCCGAGCTGGCGTCACTGCGATTGGAGCGCGGCGGCGACCGCTTCCTCGGCGCGTGTGTGGCCTGGCTCGGCGAACGCGGCGTGCGGAGAGTCCTCTCGCCGGCGATGCCCGACGAACAGTCCTCGCCGTGGCGCCGCGCCGGGTTCGAGAACCACCTCGAGTTGGTCGTGTTGGAGAAGGATCTGCGCCGACCCCCTCCCCCGCCCCTGCACAGGGTGACACAGGAGGAGTCGCCCGACCTCGCCGCCCTGGCTGCCATCGACGACAGGGCTTTCGATCACATCTGGAGGATCGGCAAAGCCGGCCTCGCCGATGCCATGACCGCCACCCCCACCTCGGCGGTCCTCGTCGTGCAGATCGCCGGCTCGGTGGCGGGTTTTGCCATCGTCGGGGAGATGGCCGCTGTTGCGTACCTGCAACGTCTCGCCGTCGACCCGGAACACACGAGGCGAGGCATCGGCCGCTCCCTGGTGCGGGCTTCGATCGACTGGGCGCGCCGGCACGGCGCTCGGACGATGCTGCTCAATACCCAGCCCGAGAACCTCGCCGCCGCTCGTCTCTACGAAGACGAGGGGTTCGTGCGGCTCGGTGCCCGCCTCCACGTCCTCGCCAAGGAGGAGGCCTGATGCCGATCGCGATACCCGATCGGTTCCGGCTGGAGGTGCGTCTCGGACGCGACGACGACATCGAGGAGTGGCTCGCCACCGACACCTCCCTCGATCGGCCAGTGCTCATTCGCCTCCTGGGCCCCGAAGCCTCACCGGAACGACGTCGTGAGTTCGTCACCGCCGTGCAGCGTGCCTCCGCCGTCAGTCACCTCCATCTCTCCGCCATCTACTTGGTGGAGGAGGTCGAAGACGGGGCCTACTCCGTGTCCGAGTGGACCGGCGGCGCCACTTTGCAAGCCCGCCTCGACGCCGGCGACACCATCGAACCAGACGAGTTCCTCCCCAATGCCTCCGGCCTCTTCGCGGCGTTGGCCTGCCTCCACGAGGCCGGGGTGGTCCACGGCGGCATCGATCTGGGAGCGATCACATACACCGTTGCCCACCCGGCGAAGCTCGGCGCCTTCGGTCGCCGGTCCCGCGGCGCCGGCCCCCACGATGACGTCCGCCGCCTGGCTGAAGTCCTCGAGGAGGCTCTCACCGGCTCTCCTCCTGGCACCACTCCACCCTCGGAGGCGATCGACGGGCTGAGTAGCGATGTCGACCGGATACTGCGCGCCGGCCGGACCACGAACGTGTCGGCGCGGACCCTCGCCGAGGCTTTCGCCAGCGCCCCCACGCCGCGCCGGCCCCAACCGGAATCACCCCGACCGTCGAGGCGCCTGCTCCTCACCGCCATCGCCCTCGTAGCAGCGGCGGCGGGGCTCGTGGGCCTGGGCCGCCTGTTCACGCCCGACAGCCTGCCGATAGCCCCTCCCCCGGCGGCGGAACAGGCCGGAGGAACATCCCCTTCTCCGAGCACCACCGTCGCCGAGACACCGAGCACCTCGACGGTCCCGGCCGCCACCGGTGACGTGTCGGTGTCGACCGCCGAGGCCTTCGACCCCTTCGGTGGCGGCGACGAAAACGACGAGATGGTGGAAAACCTCCTCGACGGCGACCCGTCCACGGAGTGGCGCACCGAGACCTATCTGGATCCCCTCCCGTTGCTGAAGCCCGGCGTCGGCGTGCGGGTCGGCGTGTCAGGCACTCCCCGCATCCTGGAGCTCAGCGGGCTCGGAGCGGGCGCGTCACTCGAGGTCAGGTGGGCGCCACGCCCGACCGACAACCTCGACGACTACGAAGTGCTGGGACGACTCAACTCCCAGCCCGGACCCACCTCCGTCCAGCTGCCGCCCCGGGCCGACGGCACATGGCTCATCTGGTTCACAGACCTTCCCCCCCGCGACGGGGATTTCCAGGCGTCGCTCTCGGAGCTGCGGTTCCGCTGACCCGGAGACAGGTCGAGAGCGTCCAGAGCTGGCCGGTAGCCTGAGGCCCGGTGAAAGACGTCGCAGATCCGGATCTTCTGGCTCGCGCCGCCCGCGGCGACCGAGCAGCTTTCGACGAGCTCATGCGGCGTCATGAGGACCGGGTTTTCGCTGTCTGCCTGCGCATCATGCGCAACCGCGAGAGCACCCTCGACGCGGTCCAGGAGACTTTCCTCACCGTCTTCCGCAAGGCCGACCAGTTCCGCGGTGATTCCCAGTTCTCGACCTGGCTCTACCGGGTGGCGGTGAACACCTGCTACGACCTGTTGCGGAGGATGAAACGACGACCCGCCGACCCTCTCCCCGAGGGCTACGAGCCACCCGACCGCCGGGTCGATGCCGCCCTCTCCTCGGTCGAGTTGCGGCCTGGGCTGACGACGGCTCTCGCCTCTCTGTCTGAGGAGTTCCGAACGACACTCGTGCTGGCCGACGTCGAGGGTCTCCCCATCGGCGAGGTGGCAGAGATCCTCCAGGTGGCGCAAGGAACCGTGAAGTCCCGCTTGCACCGAGCGCGCAAGGAGCTGGCCCGAATTCTCGGGAACCGTGAGGCATGGGGATGACATCCAAGTGAGCGACCCGATGCATGAACGACATGACCTCGATCTCGTCGCCGCTTTCGCCCGGGGAACCCTCGAGGATCCCACCCCGGCGCGTGAACTGATCGAGTCGTGCCCGGACTGCGCCGAGTACTACGAGGACAACCTCCTCATCTTGGAGGCTGTGCGAAACGACCTCACCCCTCGCCTCACCGATCTGGAGCGTCGTCGCCTCCGCCAATCGATCTGGACCGAGATCGACGGCTCGCAAACAGGGCCGGCCGCCGAGCGTGTCACCTGGCGGTCTGGCGCGTGGTGGTATCGCATGGCGGGCGCCGTGGCCGTCCTGGCGGCTGTCGTCGCCGTCGGAGGAGTCCTCCTCGGTGGCCGTGGTGGAGACATGGCGCTGGAGTCGACAACCGCAGAGTTGCCCCGCTCCGAAGAGGAGACGGCCATCGCCGCCGCGACGACGGCTGCCGCAGATGAGTTCACTCCGATGGCAGCCGACGGCGGCGCCTCTGCCACCACTGGCGCCGCCGCGGACGACACGGAACAGGCCGGCGCCCCAGAGGAAGCGACGACCGACCGAGCCTTGCGCGCATTCTCCGCTCCCGACCTCCCCGAGGTGGTAGCTGAGTTTCTCGACCGGGTCACCGGCGGTGAAGTCGGAATCGAGCGACCCTTCGCCTGTGAGGCCGAGGTCGACACCGAGCAGTTGCTGGCGGTCGAGGCGGCCGAGATGGACGGCGATCGGGTGTGGTTCTTCGCCTTCGGCAACCAGGAAGAACCGTCGGTGCAGGTCCTCCGCAGCGAAGACTGCTCGGTCGTGTACCCGAACGGGTGAGCGAACACACCGCGGCTAACCTGCCGATGATGGAGGATTTCCCCGCCCGTCTGGCGACGTTCCTCGAGGACATCGCTACCCGCGTGCGCGCGATGACCGTCGACCGGATAGCCAAGGTCGTTCGCCTGTCGACGCTGGGCCTGATCGCCGCCGCCTTCGGGCTGATGGCAGCCATCTTCCTGTTCCTGACGGTCTTCGCTGCCCTGGCGATCGCCCTCGGCAGCGACGCTGCCGCCTGGGGCGTGTTGGCGGGACTATTTCTCATCGCCGGGGCGTTGTTGTGGAGCAAGCGGAGCAAGGATTGAACACAAGTGTCAACGACTGAGAAGTTGGCCATCATCGGGAGCGGGCCGGCCGGACTCACCGCCGCTCTGTATGCCGCCCGCGCCGACCTCGACCCCATCGTCTTCGAGGGCTATTCGGCCGGTGGCCAGCTCATGATCACGACGGACGTCGAGAACTACCCCGGTTTTCCCGACGGTGTGATGGGCCCGGAACTGATGGATCGATTCCGCAAGCAGGCGGAACGTTTCGGAGCCCGTCTACAGACGGTCGACGTCGACCGGGTCGATTTTTCGGAGCGGCCCTTCCGGCTGTGGGTGGGTGCCGACGAATACCGCGCCGAGGCCGTCATCGTCGCCACCGGCGCTTCAGCCAAGTGGCTCGACGTCCCCGGCGAGCAACGCCTCACCGGCCGGGGCGTGTCCGCCTGTGCCACGTGTGACGGCTTCTTCTTCCGCGACAAGAGGCTGATCGTGGTCGGCGGCGGCGACTCGGCGATGGAAGAGGCTCTCTTCCTGACCAAGTTCGCGTCGCAGGTGACGATCGTCCACCGCCGCGACGAGTTCCGGGCCTCGAAGATCATGGCCAGCCGGGCGTTGGAGCACCCCAAGGTCGACGTGATCTGGAACGCCGTGGTGAAGGAGATCCACGGCGAAGACGGGGTCGAGGGCGTGACGTTGGAAGACACCGTCACCGGCGAGACCCGCTACGTGGAGACGGACGGCGTCTTCGTCGCCATCGGCCACACCCCGAACACGAAACTGTTCGAAGGCCAGCTGGAACTCGACGCCGCCGGGTATGTGGTCCTCGAAGACGGCATATCGACCCGCACTTCGGTAGAAGGCGTGTTCGCTGCCGGTGACGTGGCCGACTCCTACTATCGACAGGCGGTGACCGCCGCCGGCACTGGCTGCCGGGCGGCGATCGACGCCGAGCGTTGGCTAGCTGCCCGAGAATGACGTCTGGAGCGAAAGACAAGGAGACACCCCGATGAGCCAACCTGTGACCATCACCGATGCCGAGTTCGACGAGATGATCAACTCGGACAAGCCCGTCCTCGTCGACTTCTGGGCTGAGTGGTGCGGGCCGTGTCGCATGATCGCTCCGATCCTCGAGGAGATCGCCGCCGAACACGACTCCATCACGATCGCCAAGCTCAACATCGACGAGAACCCCCAGGCTGCCGGGCGCTACGACGTCATGAGCATTCCCACGATGATCGTCTTCCAGGACGGTGTGGAGAAGAAGCGCATCGTCGGTGCCCGTCCCAAGGCGGCGCTCGAGCAGGAACTCGCCGAGTTCTTGACCTGACGCCCGACCCATCGATCTCGGTCAGGTCTGATACGGGCGCGTCCGAACCCAGACCCGTCTAGGGCCTGAGTCCCGTACCATGCCCGGATGCGCCTGTATCGGCTGGGCGACACCGGGGAACCCATCCGCGACATCCAGGACCGGCTGACCGCGCTCGGTCTCATGTGTGGCGACGACCACCGTGGCGAGTTCGGCGACGGAACCCGCCAGGCGGTGATCGAGTTCCAACGGAGCCGCGGCCTCAACACCGATGGCGTGGTCGGTCCCGAGACGTGGCGTGCCCTGTATGAGGCCGGATACCGCCTCGGTGATCGTCTCCTCTTTCTGCGTCGCCCGATGTTGCGCGGAGACGACGTGGCCGAACTCCAGAGCCGCCTCAACGGCTTGGGCTTCGATTCCGGCAAGGTGGACGGGGTCTTCGGGCCTGACACCCAGCGAGCGGTACTCGAATTCCAGCGCAACCGCCACCTGGCAGAAGACGGGTTGGTGGGTCCCGAAGTCATCACGGAACTGCGGCTGGTGACGCGGGCGACCTTGCGGGCGGGACGGGAGGCGATCCGGGAGTTGGAGTGGCTGCGTGCCCGTCCCCCGACCATCGTCGGCGCCCGGATCTTCATCGACGCCGCCTGCCGCACCGAGTCGGAAGCCGCCGCCTCTTGGATCGCCGCCAACGCCGCTGCCATCGCCCTCCAGGAACGCGGAGGTGTGCCCCTCCTATCCCGCAGCCACGACGTGACGATGCCCGAGCGACTGCGGGCCCGCCGAGCCAACCGACTCGGCGCCGACCTCATCGTCTCGTTCGGCGTCAACGAGGATCCGCCGATGGTCTACTACTACTCGTCCAATCTCGGGCGCAGCGAGGTCGGGGCGATGCTGGCGCAGGCGGTCGCCGCCCGGTTGGGCATCGAATACGAGGGACGGGCCACTCCGATGCTCAAAGAGACCCGCGCCCCCGCCATCGTCGTCGAATCCGCCCATCTCGATGAGAAGACCGCAGTTGCCGTCGTCGAGGGAGTCGAGGACTTCTTCCGACGTGCGGGGCGGAGCTAGGTGAAGAACTGGCGGTAGATCCGCTCGAGATCCTCCAACGAGTTGAAGGTGATCTCCACCTTCCCCTTCTGGTTTCTGTACTTGATGTCGACCTTGGAGCCCAGCCGATCTCGGAGGCGCTGTTCGAGTTCGACGATCTCGACGGGGCGAATCTCCCGTACGCGCGGGGCTGGATTGGCGGGGGTTCCGGCTCGAGCGCGGGCCGCCTCCTCCATCTGCCGCACCGACCACCCTTCGGCCACCGCCCGCGCCGCGATGTGTTGGGCATAGGCGGCGTCCTCGATCGAAAGCAGCGCCCGAGCGTGACCGGCCGACAGCTCGCCTCGCTCCACCATCCCCTGGATTGCGGCCGGCAGCTGTAGTAGGCGCAGGGTGTTCGTCACCGCCGGCCGGCTCTTCCCGACCGCCTGCGCCACCTGCTCGTGAGACATTCCAAAATCTTCCATGAGAGCCTTGTAGGCCGCTGCCTCTTCCAGCGGACCGAGGTCCTGGCGCTGGAGATTCTCGATCAAGGCCTCGGTGAGGCTGTGCTGGTCGTCGGAGGTGCGGATCACGGCCGGGATCTCGGTGAGACCCGCCTGGCGAGCGGCTCGCCAGCGCCGCTCCCCGGCGATCAGCGCGAAACTCCCGTCGTCGAGCGGCCGCACGATGATGGGCTGGAGCACGCCTACTTCCGCGATCGAGGCCGCCAACTCGGCGAGTGCCTCCTCGTCGAAATGGGTCCGGGGCTGGTTCGGGTTGGGAACCACTTCGTCGAGCTTGAGACGGCGGAAGTCCTCTCTCCCCTCGGCGGTGGGTATGAGCGATTCCAGTCCTCTCCCCAAACCGGCGCGTCGTTGGGCCATGGTTCTCCTCAGTCCATCCCGTGCCGTCGACGGAACTCCCGAGCGAGCTCGCGATAGGCGATCGCTCCTCGGCTCATCCCGTCGAAAGCCTCGATCGGCTCTCCGTACGAAGGTGCCTCCGACAACCGAACAGATCGTGGAATCAATGCCCGATAGACGGTGTCGCCGAAGTGTTCTCTGACCTGGTCGGCGACCTCCTTCGACAGCCGAGTTCGGGCGTCGTACATGGTCAAGACCACGCCGGCGAGCTCTAGGCCAGGATTCAAGTTCGACTTCACCAGGTCCACGTTCTGGAGTAACTGGCTGAGCCCCTCCAAGGCGTAGTATTCACACTGGATCGGGATCATCACCTCGTCGGCAGCTGCCAGGGCGTTGACCGTCAACAGACCCAACGACGGGGGACAGTCGATGAAGATGACCTGGTATTCGTCTTCGACCTGCTTCAGGGCGTTCCCGAGGCGCCGCTCGCGGCTGAAGACCGGCACCAACTCGATCTCGGCACCGGCCAGGTCGATAGTGGCCGGTACCACGAAGAGATCGCGGACACTGGTGGGTTCTATCGCATCCTCGATTGGGAAATCCTTCAAAAGAACGTCGTATATCGAGTGAGTGATGGAATGACGGTCTATGCCCAACCCGGAGGTGGCGTTGCCCTGGGGATCGAGGTCGACCAGGAGAGTCTTGACACCCTGGAATGCCAACCCGGCCGCCAGGTTGATCGCGGTGGTGGTCTTGCCCACGCCCCCTTTCTGGTTGGCGAGAGCGACGATGGTTGCCCGGGTCATGCGGCGGCCATGATACGAAGCCAGACGGGCCGGTCAAGCACCCAGGGCGGGACCTCGACGACATCGAAGTCGGGATCGGCAGCCGGCCGTTCTTCCCACGATCCCCCGACCACCGCCCGACCGCCGGGCTTGACGAGATGTCGAACCCACTGCCGGACCAGGTCAACGTCTGCCACCGCCCGGGCGACGAGCAGATCCGCCTCCTTTCTCAGACGCCCGGCGTCCACCTGAACGACTTCTGCGTTCATCAATCCAAGGACACGTACCGCCCTCCTCGCCAGGTCGACCCGACGACCGGAGCGGTCTGTGAGAAGTATGTGGGAGTCAGGCCACAAGATCGCCAAGGGGATCCCGGGCAGACCCACCCCTGTTCCCACGTCCACCACGGACTGAGGAGGCTCAGACAAAGGCCATCCCCCAGCAAAAAGGAGTGAATCCCCCACATGGCGGGACCACATCCGCTCGGCCTCGTTGGGTCCTAGCCCGCCGGCGGGCACGGCTTCTCCTATCAGCCAATCGGCGAATCGCTCCAGCAACTCGAGTTGTGCAGGACCAAGCGGCCACCCGGCCCACTCGCCCGCTCGGACCGCCGCCTGCACAGACATGGGCCCGAGGCTACTGCCCCGGGCCCATGTTTCACGTGAAACTAGAGGGTTGACCTATTCGGTGTCTACCCGTTGTTCCTCTTCGAGCTCGGGTGCGTACTCGGTCCCACTCTCCCCGGTGGCGCCATCGCCTAATGCGTCGGCCTCTCCCGTCTCCACCCCCGGTGACTCTTCAGACGGGAATTCCTCGGCTACGGGCTCCTCTGGCGCCACCTCGGTTTCCACCTTGGCGATCACCACGTACCGAGCCGGCGCTTCCCCTTCCGAATACGACCGCACTCCCTCGTGCTGGGCGACGACGTCGTGGATCACTTTGCGATCCGCCGCCGACATCGGCTCCAACATCAATTCGCCGCCCTCCTCCAACACCTGCTGGATGAGCTCACCGGCGTAGATCGTGAGCGCCTGGCGTCTCCGTTCGGCGTAGCCAGCGATGTCGATACGCACCCGGGCCGGATCCTGGGCCGCTCGCTGCAGTACGGTCTTGGTCAGTTCATGCACTGCTTCCATGACCGAACCGCGGGGCCCCACCAGGGCTTCGGTCTGCTCGCCGATGACATTGGCGACCACCACGTCTTCGTCCATGTGGGTCTCGACCCGGCCCTCGAGGCCCACGGCCTCGAGTAGGCCCTCGAGGAACTCACGCACCAGAGGCTCCTGCTCGGCGGGCGACAGCGCCCGGCGAGGATCCGGGCCGTTCGAGGTCTCTTGCGGCTGCTTGGGCTGAGCCGGTTCGTTACCCGCGTCAGGGCGCATGTTCTTGGCCTTTCCTTCGCCTTGCCGGGCCGGTCGGGAGGAGTTCTTCGGCTTGACCGACTCGGGCTGGCGGCCTTCTCGCTTCTTCTTCCTGCTCCGACTCCGTTTGCGTCCGGGCTTCTTTTCACTGACCTTGACGATGGCGTCCCGGCCTCCGATTCCCAGGAAACCTCGTTCAGGCTCCTGGAGGACCTCGATCTCGAGACGATTCCGGTCCGTGACGCCGAGTTCGCGCATCGCCGCCTCGATGGCCATCTCGATTGTCTTCGCCTTGACTTCGACGTACGCCACGTCAGCTCCTTCTGCGCCGGCTCTTCTTCTTCGAGCTCGGCTGCGGCTTCTTGCGGTTTTCGTCTCCGGGCTCGGTCACTTTGGCCGACGCACTTCCTTCACCGTTGGTGGCGGCTGGAGTGGGCCGACCGTCGATCTTGAAGATCACGATCTGCTGACCGAGCCGGAAGAGGTTGCCGGTCGCCCAATACAGGACCAGACCGGCCGGGAAGTTCCAGGAGATGAACCCGAGGAACAGCGGCATGATCTTCGTCATCGCCTGCTGGGCCCCGGCCTGAGGGCCTTCGGGTTTGGCTTGCCCGTAGGTGGAATGCCAGGTCTGGATGTACTGGGTCGCCACCATCAAGATGATCATCAACAGGTAGGGGAGAGCGGTCACGATTCCCTCGGCGAACGCCTGGGCGGGTGACCACGACAGATGCATTCCCAAGAAGTCGGTATTGCCGGCGGCGACGGCTTGCCCCAAGGCCGAGCCGTCGGGCAGCCAGCGAAGAAGCCCGGCCACCGTGTCACCGACGTTCACGTCGGGTATGAAGCGGGCGATCCGGGGGAGGATCTCTTCGGTCACTTGCACCTGGGCGAGCACCCGGAACAGCGCGAACCAGATCGGCATCTGGACGAGGAGGGGAACCAGGCAGCCACCGGGAGAGGCCCCGGCCTCCTTCTGGACCCGCATCAACTCCTTCTGCATCTCCTCGGGCCGATCCTTGTATTCCTTTTGGATCCGCCTGATCTCCGGTTGGATGGCCTGGAAGGCTCGCGTCGCCCGCGTCTGCTTCAGCGTCAGCGGGAAGAGAAGGAGGTTGACGACGACCGTGAGGATGACGATCCCCAGTCCGAAATTGGGGATCACCTGATAGAAGACGTCGAGGAGGTAAGCCAGCGCCGCCTGGATGGAATCGAAGATGGCGCCCATCAGTCACGCCCCCCCTGAGGCACGGGATCGAAGCCTCCGGCATGGAACGGATGGCACCGGGAGAGCCGGCGCAGCGCCATCCACCCGCCACGCGCCACACCGAAACGCTCGATGGCCTCCCGGGCGTAAGTCGAGCACGTGGGCTGGTAGCGACAGTTGGCGCCCAACAAGGGACTTACCAGAATCTGGTAGATCCGGAGTAGAGAGGCGACGGCTCGACGCGGAAGGTTCCTCATCTCAGGGCTTCCACTGCGCGGCGAAGCCAACCGATCAGGTCTTGGAAGTCGGCCTCCACGACCTGGCGATCGGCGATGATCACGTAGTCCATATCTTGCTCCAATGACACTTCTCGCAGTGCGTGTCGTATGCGCCGTTTCGCACGATTGCGTCGTACTGCATTGCCGACGCCTCGCCCTGCCACCAGACCGACTCGGGGTCCCTCTGTCGGGGAGGGAGCAGCGACCACGGTCACCGCACCCCGGCGGATCCGTCGGCCTGTAGATAGCACCCGCCGGAATTCCGAGGAAGTCCGAAGGGTCGTCGTTTCAGACGGCGAGGCGCTTCCGTCCTTTGCGACGGCGGGCGGCGAGGACGGCTCGGCCGGAGCGCGTCCGCATACGGTGCCGGAATCCATGCTTGCGCTTCCGGCGGCGCACCTTGGGTTGATACGTTCTTTTCATGACGAATTCGACTCGGTGGACGGGGCGGACCGGCGAAGGTTACGGAGAGCCTCTACGCCCTGTCAAAGGCGCTCGAGGCCCATACGGGGCGGGTGACCACCTGGTTTCCGAGAGTCGCGAAGAAAATGTCATCCTCGCGAAAACCAGATTGGTGGGTCTTCGTCCCAATTCGGCTCCGACCGGTGCAGGAAACCCCTGGCAAAGCTCGCTCTGACCAGGGTTTCTCCGCCACCGGAGAATACCTCGCAGCGCCGCCAAGTCCGATTTCCGCGCTCTTGACGCCCGCCGGGGGCCGCTCGCATACTCCCCCGCCACTGAGCAACACCACGCTCACTTCCCCGAACACGCCGTGGTGATTGTGCGCGCCGACATGTGAACAGCCCCCGGGTCGTTGGGATTTACCCACAGCTGTGGAGACGGCTGTGGATAACTCCGTTGGCTGCCCGGCCGACAGAACCGGAAGGAGGTTTCTTGGTCCAAGTACGACAATCCCCGGATCGCTGGGGGACGTTCGTCGACTTCCTGCGTGGTTCTGTGCCCCAGAGCAGCTGGCAGACATGGCTCAGCCGGATCACGTGTCATCACCAGGAAGGCGACGAGATCGTCCTGTCAGTGCCGAGTGAGTTCCACCTGCAGTGGATTCGCGAGAAACATCACGATGCGATCCAGGCGGCGGCCACCGCCGCCTACGGGTCCCAGGTTCGAGTCGGCTATCGGGTTTCCGAGGACCCCCAAGCGCCGATGTTCCACATCGACGTGTCGGAGCCGGAGCCGCCGGCTCCGGCCGAACCCGAGCAGCACGCCCCCGTGAGCCTGATGGGCCGGTACCGGTTCGACACCTTCGTGGTCGGGCCCTCCAATCGATTCGCCTACGCCGCGGCAATGGCCGTCGCCGAGCGCCCAGGGATCAACTACAACCCTCTTTTCATCTACGGCTCGGCGGGTCTCGGCAAGACCCACCTGCTGAACGCAGTCGGGCACCACTCTCGTGAGCTGTATCCCTACCTGTCGGTGCGCTACGTCACCTCCGAGAACTTCCTGAACGATTTCATCGAATGCATCCGCCGCAAGCGGGTCGACGATTTCAAGCAACGTTTCCGGTCCGTCGACATCCTCTTGCTCGACGACGTCCAGTTCTTCGAAGGCAAGGAACAGATCCTCGAGGAGTTCTTCCATACGTTCAACGACCTGCACGATTCGGGCAAGCAAATGGTGATCAGCTCCGATCGTCACCCTCGCCACCTGTCCACGCTGGAGGACCGTCTGCGCAGTCGATTCGAGTGGGGCCTCCTCACGGACATCCAGCCGCCCGACGTCGAGACGCGCCTCGCCATCCTGCGGCGCAACGCCGAGCAGGCTCCCCGGCATGTGCCCATCGACGTCCTCGAATTCATCGCCGGCCTGGTGTCGGACAACATCCGCGAACTCGAGGGCGCCTTGACTCGTGTCACGGCGTTTTCCACGCTCACCGACCGGGAGATCGACCTGGCGATGGCCAAGTCCGTGCTCCAGGACCTCCTCCCTGGCCACCAGCCGAAACAACTCACGGCCGAGGAGATAATCCGGGCGACCGCGCAGGCTTTCGGGTTCTCCGTCGATGAGGTCGTGGGCAAGAGCCGCCGCCAACCACTCGTCCTGTGCCGCCAGGTGGCGATGTATCTCTGTCGGGATCTCACCGATCTCTCCCTTCCCAAGATCGGCGCCCATTTCGGGGGACGGGACCACACGACAGTGATCCACTCGATCGAGAAAGTCACGACCCTGCTCCAAACCGATCGGGAAGTCTTCGACCAGGTGACCCGCCTGTCCCAGCAGTTGCGGGGAACTTGAACATGGACCTGTTGAAATCCCGGGTTATGTCCACAACCCTCAGGAGCGAGACTGAACTCATGTGGATCCCGACGGTGTTTGTCCACAGCCCTGATCGCGCCGAAAACGGCCTGGTTGAGCGGATGCTCTACGATCATCCACAATCCACAGGCTCTACTACGGCTACGAGTTTCAAAAGATCCATCAAGTAGGAAAGAGAAGAAGGGAAAACCCCTGTGAGAATCCGAGCCGAGCGGGACGACCTAGCCGACATCTTCAGCCGGGCCAACCGGGCCATCGGTGCTCGCACTGCCATCCCTGTCCTCCAGGGGCTCTTGTGCGAGGTGGCTGGATCGAACCTCTGGGTCACCGGTACCGATCACGAAATGACTGTCCGGGCTTCCATGGAGGTCGAGGTGATGGAAGAAGGTCGGGTGGTCATCCCGGGTCGGCTCTTGGCGGATGCCGTTCGACGCATGCCACCGGGGCAGGTGACGATCGGCACGTCGGATGGGGAAGTGGAGATCGTCGGCCGGGGACCTCGCTTCTCCATCCGTCCCCTCAACACCGAAGACTTTCCCGAGATCACAGAGACGACGGGGGACGGTGTCGAAGTCGACGGTGAGGAGCTGGCGAATGCCATCAACCAGGTCGTGGTTGCTGCTTCGACCGACACGGCGCGTCCGATCCTCACGGGTGTGTTGTTCGAATCCTCCGAGGAAGGCCTCCGCCTCGTCGCCACCGACTCGTACCGGCTTGCCGTGCGTGATCTCGCCGGGGTGGGATTGGAAGGGACCGGTCTGGTACCGGCCCGCGGCTTGCGCGAACTGCCTCGGACCATCGGGGCCGCCAAGATCACGGCTCGCCTCGGGGAGAGGGAGGCCGTCTTCAGTTCGGAGCGGGGGACGCTCCGTCTGCGGCTCATCGAGGGTTCCTTCCCGAAGTACCGGTCGCTGGTCCCGGAGAGCTATCCCAACCAGGTGATCGTCAAGAAAGAAGACGTGCTCGAGGCGCTCGGCAGGGTGTCACTCGTCGCCGAGGACCACATCCCGGTCCGGCTGAAGCTGTCGGAAGGAGGCGTCGACGTGACCGTCACCCGCCAGGACGTCGGCGGGGAGACCGAGCACATCTCCGGTGTCTACGCCGGTGAAGAGGAAGAGGTGGCCGTGGCCTTCAACCCGCGTTACCTCGCCGATGGCGTCGGTGCGGTCGAGGGTGAGGACGTCCGGATCCAGGTGATAGATGGTGTCCGGCCGAGCGTGGTCGACGGCGGGGACAACTCGAACTTCATCTATCTCCTGATGCCGGTCCGTGTCTAGACGGCTGTGCATGTCGCCTGGCTCGAACTGACCGACTTCCGCTCTTACCGTCACCTCGAGTGGCGTCCTGACCCGGGCGTGAACCTACTGATCGGCCCCAACGGAGCCGGCAAGACCAATGCCCTGGAGGCGGTCGGATATCTGGCGACCCTGCGCTCCTTCCGCAGCGTCACCGACGATGTCCTCGTGAACGACGAAGCGGAGCGGGCCTATGTTCGAGGGGGGGTCGACAGGGGAGAGGACCGGGGAGAGGCGCTGGTCGAGATCGAGATACCCCGCCATGGTCCTCGTCGGACACAACTCGACCGCCAGCGACTCCGGAGGGTCTCGGACCTGGTCGAGATCGTCCGAGTCGTGACGTTCCTCCCTGAAGATCTCGACATCGTGAAACGGGGCCCGGCCCGCCGCCGGGACCTCCTGGACGAAGCCGCCGTCCAGCTCCGGCCCGCCGCCGCTCTCGACTTCGCCGAATACGACCGGGCAGTCCGGCAGCGGAACGCTTTCCTCAAGATGGGAGCGCCTGACGAAGTGACGCTGTCGGTGTGGGACGAGAGGATGTCCCAGGCAGGAGGCAAGGTGATGGCGAGAAGAGCCGCAGTGATGACAGAACTCGCACCGTTCGTCGACGAGGCCTACCGCGCCATCAGCGGCACCGCCTCTGGCCTCTCTTTCTCGTACGACAGCGAATGGGGCGGCTCGGCTGACGCCACGATCAGCGCCGCCGAATACGCCCGCCTCTTGGCCGAGGCCATTGCCGCCAACCGGCGCCACGACATGGAACGGAGAGTGACGACGGTGGGGCCTCACCGCGACGACCCGTCGCTCCTCCTCGACGGCCACGACGTCAGAGTCCACGGTTCCCAAGGGGAGCAGCGCAGCACGGCCCTGGCGCTGCGGCTCGCCGTCCACCGCGCCGTCACCGACAGGACCGGGTCAGCGCCTGTGCTCCTCTTGGACGACGTGTTCAGCGAGCTCGACGAGGGAAGAGCCGAGCGGCTGGCCGCCGCGCTCCCCCCAGCTCAGACGTTGATCTCGTCGGCCCGACCCGAAGACGTGCCCATCAGAGGGCGCCGCTGGGACGTGAGCGATGGCAAACTCGAGGAGGCGTCGTGATACCACTCGAGGAGGCACTCGAATCGACGCTGCGCCGGCTGGGACTGGCCGAGCCCATGGTGATGATGACGATCGCCCGGGATTGGGAGCGGATCGCCGGGCCCCGGTGGGCGGATCAAGCCTCGCCGATCCACTTGCGAGACGGCATCCTGGTGGTGGAGGCGAAGGACCGACGCGGCGTGGCGTTCCTACGATACGCGGTGGGGGAATTGCATCAGCGGCTGGCCGCCGAATTCGGCGCCGATACCATCAAAGGAGTGGATCTGCGTCCGCCTGCCCGACGAACCGAAACGCCACCACAGAGCGGCGAAACCTCGCCAGGAGGCGTCGGAGAGCTTGGGAAACAGCCTCCGTTCCGGTAGACTTACACGAGTGTAAATCCTCTTCCCCGCAGGCAGGTCTGCCTGTGCCGCCAGGTCCCTGAATCCCCTGAAGGAGTGTTGTGACGGCCACGCGCGACACGTACAGAGCTAAAGACATCACCGTCCTCGAAGGCCTCGAGGCCGTCCGGCTCCGCCCGGGCATGTACATCGGTACGACAGGACCACGAGGTCTCCACCATCTCATCTGGGAGGTCGTGGACAACTCCGTGGACGAGGCGATGGCAGGGTACGCCTCCCGCATCGAAGTGACCCTGCGCGCCGATGGGGGAGTGACCGTCGTCGACAACGGACGCGGCATCCCAGTGGACAAGGTAGACAAGACCGGCCTCTCGGGTCTCACCACCGTCCTCACGACTCTCCACGCCGGCGGCAAGTTCCAGGAAGGCGCCTACACGGTGTCCGGTGGCCTCCACGGTGTTGGCGTGTCGGTGGTCAATGCCCTGTCCGAGCGTCTGGAAGCCGAGGTGCGCTGGGGCGGGCACGTCTGGACCCAGAGCTTCCGCCGCGGCGTACCCGACTCGAAGAACCCCAAGAAGGGGGCGGCCGTCAAGCGGACCGGCACCACCATCACCTTCTGGCCCGATCCGGAGATCTTCCTCGAGGGCACGGAGTTCGACTACGAAACCGTGGCCGCCCGCTTGCGGGAGATGGCGTTCCTCAACCGAGGGCTCGAGATCGTTCTCACCGATGAGCGGGGCGACGAGCCGGTCACCCAGAGCTTCCACTACAAGGGCGGCCTGATCGATTTCGTCAAGCACCTCAACGCCAAGCGTGAGGTGCTCCACCCCCACATCATCGACATCGTCGACTCCAACGACGAGGGCGAGGTCGAGGTGGCGATGCAGTGGACCACCTCGTACAACGAGTCGGTCCTGTCGTTCGCCAACACGATCAACACCCATGAGGGCGGCACCCACGAGGAAGGCTTCCGCAAGGCTCTCACCAAGGCGATCAACGACTTCGCCCGGGCGAAGAACCTCCTGAAGGAGAAGGATCCCAACCTGACCGGTGAGGACGTCCGGGAGGGCTTGACCGCCGTCGTCTCGGTGCGCGTCCGTCATCCCCAGTTCGAGGGGCAGACGAAGACAAAGCTCGGCAACACCGAGATACGCTCCTATGTGGAGAAGGTCCTCAACCGCCGCTTGCCCGAGTGGCTGGAGCGCTACAGCCCAGAGGCGCGACGGATCGTCGAGAAGTCGATCAACGCCGCCAAAGCCCGGGAGGCGGCCCGCAAGGCCCGGGAATTGACCCGGCGCAAGTCGGGGCTCGAGTCCGGCGGCCTGCCCGACAAGCTGGCCGACTGTTCGTCCCGCGACCCTGGCGAGTCGGAGCTGTTCATCGTCGAGGGCAACTCGGCGGCGGGACCGGCCAAGCAGGCGCGCGACTCGAACACCCAGGCGATCCTTCCCATCCGAGGCAAGATCCTCAATGTCGAGAAGGCCCGGCTGGCCAAGGCCCTCCAGAACGCCGAGGTCCAGGACATCATCACCGCACTGGGAACGGGCATCGGCGACGAGTTCGACCTCACCAAGGCCCGCTACCACAAGGTGGTGCTGCTGGCCGACGCCGACGTCGATGGCGCCCACATCCGCACCCTCCTCTTGACGCTCTTCTTTCGCCATATGCGGGGCCTAATCGAAGCGGGCTACATCTACATCGCCCAGCCGCCGCTGTATCGGGTGAAGGTCGGGTCGAAGGTCCACTACCTCCACGACGACGCTGCCCTGAGGGAGTTCCAGAAGGACCACCCGAAGGTCAAGCCGACCCGGTTCAAGGGTCTCGGTGAGATGAACCCCAACGAGTTGTGGGAGACCACCATGAACCCCGAGACCCGCACCCTGCTGCGGGTAGAGATGGAGGACGCCGCTCGGGCCGAGGAGACGTTCTCGATCCTGATGGGCGATGTGGTGGCCGACCGGAAGGCCTTCATCCAGCAGAACGCCGCCGACGTCCGGTTCCTCGACATATGAGATCGTCCACCGCGGCTTCCTCCGTCCCGACTTCCGCCTGAGAAACACAAATGACTACTGAACCGAATCCTTACCCGCAGCTCGAGATCGTCGAGGAGATGGAGCAGAGCTTCATCGACTACGCGATGTCGGTGATCGTCTCGCGTGCCCTGCCCGACGTGCGCGACGGTTTGAAGCCGGTGCAGCGGCGGATCATCTACTCGATGTACGAGAACAACATCGGGCCCAACACCGCCCACCGCAAGTGCTCGAAGGTGGTTGGTGACGTGATGGGCAACTACCACCCGCACGGCGACCAGGCGATCTACGACGCCCTCGTGCGGATGGGCCAGGACTTCTCGATGCGGCACCTGCTCATCGACCCGCAGGGCAACTTCGGGACCCCCGACGACCCTCCGGGAGCGCCGCGCTACACCGAGTGCCGCCTGACCCCCCTCGCCATGATGCTCCTCGAGAGCATCCGCGAGGACACCGTCGACTTCGAGGACAACTACTCGGGCGAGATGCAGCAGCCCACGGTGCTGCCGGCCCGCTTCCCCAACCTGTTGGTCAACGGCAGCCAGGGGATCGCGGTGGGGATGGCGACCAACATCCCGCCCCACAACCTCGGCGAGGTGATCGACGCCTGCCTCCACATGCTCGACCACCCCGATGCCACCGCCGAGGACCTGATGAAGTTCATCCAGGGGCCCGACTTCCCGACCGGCGGCTATCTGGTCGGCAGGGCCGGGATCCGCGAGGCCCTCACCACCGGCCGGGGGAGCGTCAAGGTCCGCGCCGTGTGTGACGTGCAGGAGATCCGCAAGGGTCGCACCGCCATCGTCGTCACCGAGCTCCCGTACCAGGTGTCGATCGAGCGGATCGTCGCCAAGATCAAAGAACTGGTCGAGTCGAAGCGCCTCAGCGGCATCGCCGAGGTCCGCAACGAGTCCTCCGATCGGGTGGGCACCCGCCTGGTCATCGAGCTGAAGCAGGGCGCCGTCCCCCAGGTGGTGCTCAACCAGCTCTACAAGAACACCCCGCTCCAGGACACCTTCGGATACAACATGGTGTCGCTGGTCGACGGGGTGCCCCGCACCCTCAACATCGCCGAGATGGTCGGGTATTACCTCGACCATCAGATGGAGGTCATCGAGAGGCGGACCCGTTTCCGTCTCGACGAGGCCGAGAAGCGGGCCCACATCCTCGAAGGCCTGATCATCGCCGTCGACAACATCGACGAGGTGATCCGCATCATCCGCGGCTCCGCCGACACCGCCGCGGCCCGCACCGCCCTCATGGAACGGTTCGAGCTCTCCGAGGTGCAGGCCAACGCCATCCTCGACATGCCGCTGCGGCGTCTCACCGCCCTCGAGGTCGACAAGCTGCGGACGGAACTGGCCGAACTCCAGGCCCTCATCGCCGAGTTGAAGGCGATCCTCGCCGACCCGGCGAAGCGGCGGGACATCATCAAGCAGGAGCTCGGCGAGATCAAGGAGAAGTTCGCCGACCCCCGCCGCTCGGTCATCGTCCCCGACGACGGCGAGATGTCCCTAGAGGACCTGATCGCCGACGACGAGCTGATCATCACCGTGTCCCGCACGGGTTATGTGAAGTCGGTTCCGGCCAACACCTACCGCACCCAGGGCCGGGGTGGCCGGGGCGTGCGCGCCGCCGACCTCAGCGAAGACGACGCCATCGCCCATCTGGTGCACACCACCGCTCACGCCTACCTGCTGTTCTTCACCAACACCGGGATGGTCCACCGGATCCGGGCCCATGAGATCCCTCGCCAGAGCCGCACCGCCAAGGGCGTCCTCGCCCAATCGGTGCTGCCCCTCGAGCCGGAGGAACGCATCGAGGCGGTGATCGACACCCGCGACTACGAGACGAACCGGTACCTGGTGATGGTCACCAAACACGGCCAGGTGAAGAAGACCGAGTTCAAGGAGTACGACTCCAAGTACCAGAGCCTGATCGCCATCAAGCTGGTCGATGGTGACGAGCTCGTCTCGGTCCGCACCACCAACGGCGAAAACGACATCCTGATCTTCACCAAAGACGGGATGGGCATCCGTTTCCCCGAGAGCGACCTGCGCCCGATGGGCCGTGCCACCCAGGGTGTGCGCGGCATCAAGCTGCGGGAAGGGGACTACGTCGTCAGCGCCACGTCCTCCGTGGACGGCGACGAGGTCCTGCTCCTGACTTCATCCGGCTATGGCAAGCGCACGAAGCTCGCCGAGTTCCGGGCCCAGGCCCGCGGCGGGCTGGGAGTCAAGGCCTTCAAGCTGACCCGAGTGAGGGGCACCCTCGTCGGCGCGGCTGCGGTGTCGCCGGGGGACCAGGCGTTCCTCGTCTCTTCCAGCGGTGTCGCCATGCGCACCTCGGTCGATTCGATCAGCCGTCAGAAGCGCGATTCGACCGGTGTGAAGGTGATCAACGTCGGCGACGGGACCTTGGCGGCGTTCACCGTCATCGGCAATGGGGATCACGACGAGTAACCTTCGGGGAACCCCTTTCCCCTCGCAGTCGTTGGTCTAGTACAGGCCTTCCCCATACACTGCCAGGAAGGATTCCTATGGCAACAGTCAGGCGCGTACGGCGCATCATCAGAAAGATCGATCCCTGGACCGTTCTCAAGGTCTCGGCGGTCCTGTTCGGCGTCGCCGCCGTGGCGATGGTCCTCGGGATCGTCATCTTCTGGTCGGTGATCGAAAACGCTGGCATTCCCGATGCCATCACGGAGTTCCTGGTGAGGATCACCCTGATCGAGCAAGGCACCGACCCGTTCGCCAACAGCGAGCAGTTCTTCCGCTTCGTGGTCTTCGGCTCGATCGTCTGGTGGGTGATGATGACCGGTTTCGCCACCCTCACGGCCGTGATGTTCAACCTCGTCACCGACGTGGTGGGCGGCCTGGAAGTGGTCATCCTCGAAGAGCACCTGGGGCCGGCCAACGGCCCTGTGCTCCACGCGCCTGCCGGCTACAACACCCAACAGACCAACGGCGGACGGACCACGCCTCCGCCCGAGCACGCAGACCTCCCCACTCAGGAAGCGCCGGCCGTCCGCTGATCAGGCGGCTCGCTCGCCTATCACCAAGCCCATCTCTGTCGCCGCCTGCAGGTACGCCGCAGCGTGCTCCCACACCGGACCGTGCTCGAAACCTGCGAGCAGCGGCCCGACGCCAGCGGCGAGGGCGATCCCTTCCATGAACCGGTAGTCGTCGAGGATCACCAGATGACGGTCTCGCCCGAGGGCCATCGCCGCTGATACGTTCTCCGGGCTGTCGGCGATGAACAGCGTGCGCCCTGTCAAGGTCTCCGGGTGCGCCCGGCGGGAGTCGATGGGGGAGGGGAATACGATCGTCTCGTCGCCCCCGCCGTGACCCGGGATGGCGACGGCGACGGTTCCCGGGCTCTCCAGATCGGCGGCGAGCGCCAACGCCAGGCCCGGGATCGAACAGTGCTCGATCCCCTGGTGCCCCTGGAGCGCTCCCGGCACGACCGCCGGCACGTCCGCCTCGGCCGCCGCTCGCACCGCCCTCTCGCCACCGATCACGGCGTCGTAGCCGACGGCCGAGTCGACGACGGCGAACTGCGACGACGTCGTGGGGGCGAGGAGCGCTACTTCGACGTCGGGATGAGTGGAGAGACTCAATGCCGCCCGGCGGGTCGCCTCACTCTCGGCGGCCACGACCACCCTCATCGAGGGGGTGCGACAGGTCTCCACCCTCCCCTGTCCACGGTCGGGGGCTCGGCGAGGCGATTGCGCAGGAAAGTGATCACCGTACCCACGACGGTGGCGAGAAAGAGGAGGTTTCTGAGGCGATTCATCGCCGCCAGTCTAGGGCCGGGTGCCGGAAGCGACCCGGGTGGTTTCAGAGCAGCCCCCGCTGCCGAGCAACCGCATACGCCTCGGTTCGATTACGGGCGTTGAGCTTCAGGATCGCCGACGACAGGTAGTTGCGGACCGTTCCCTCCGCCAGGTGCAGCCGTTCTGAGATCTCGCGGTTGGGCAGGCCATCGCCCACCAAGCGAAGCACGTCGCGCTCTCTATCGGTCAGGGGGTCGGTCTCGCCCCATGCCGCCACCGCCAGTTCCGGAGCGATCACCCGCCCGCCGCTGTGCGCCTGGCGCAAGGCGTCGACCAGTTCACCGATAGGGGCGTCCTTCAGCACGTATCCGGCGACACCCGCGTCCAGCGCACGGCGCAGATACCCGGCGCGGGCGAAGGTGGTGACGATCAGCACCCTGGTAGGCAAGCCCTCCTCGGCGACGGTCTTGGCCAGATCGAGCCCGCTCATCTCCGGCATCTCGATGTCGGTGAGCAGCACATCGGGATGGTGCTCTCGGACGGCCTCCAGTGCCTGGCGCCCGTCGGTGGCGGTGGCCACCACCTCGATGTCTTCCTCGAGGTCGAGGAGTGAGGCGAAAGCCGACAGGACCATCGTCTGATCTTCAGCCAGGACGACTCGGATCATTGGGCTCCCACGGGGACCGTCACTTTGAGGCGCATCCCCGGCGGACCGCCCCTTTCCACGCGACCGCCGGCTGCCATCACCCTTTCCCTCATCCCCCGCAAACCCGACCCCTCGGGCCCCCTGGCCCCGACCCCATCGTCGGCCACCTCGAGGACGACCTCTCCCGGCGAGCCGTTCATAGAAATGACACAGCGCGACGCCCGGGCATGGCGCACGACATTGGTGACGGCTTCCCTCAACGCCAGCGCCAGGACCGTCTCCACCGACGGAGCCAGGTCATGGCGCCAGTCCCCTTCGACCTCGACCGTGACACCCACTGCCTCGAGCGCATCACGACCTTTGGCCAACTCGAAGTCGAGGTCGACCTGCTGCCACCCGGCCACCGTCTCCCGCAGCGAGGACAGCGTCTGACGGGCAGTCTCCTCGATGGCAGCCGCTTCCCGCTTGACCCGCTCGGGGTCGGAGTCGGCGAGCCTTTGCACGAGCTGGCTCCGCATGGCAACGGCGGTCAAGGCCTGCCCGGCGAGATCGTGGAGGTCCCGGGCGATCCGCTCACGCTCCGTGACCGTCGCCAGGTACTGGATTCGGGCGTTCTCGGCGCGGAGCCTGTCCGCCTCCTGGCTACGCGACATGTCTTCGAACACAGAGAGGCCAACGAGCCAAACCAGGATCAGGGCCGGACCGTGCGCCAAGAGCAGGTACGGCATCGGGATGGGCGAGAAGGGCGCCGTGGCGAGGAGGATCACCGAGATCAGCATCAAGCGTTGGATCACCTGCCGGCGCGTGCCGACCTGGGCGACTAGAGCCGCGGCGTAGATGGGGAGTGCACCCATCGCCGCGGTTTCGAGCAGAGTCCCCACCACGGCGAGGACCATCAACACACCCGCCGCGATCAGCGAGTGGCGACGCCGCAGGCAGGCGTACACGAAAATCGCGGCAGTGGCCACGACGATCGCCGCGGCCCACAACCAGTCGTCAGCGCCCGCCTCCGGGTTGAAGGCGGGCGCCACGAACATGAAGACCAAGAAGATCAGGTACCACAGCTCGTGGAAGCGATTCGGCTGAGGGGTCTCCTCTCGGGTCGTCTCCGTCGTCTGGCTCACAGTCGAGCAGTACGGTACGCCATCGTCGCCACGATCGCGCCCAGCGCCGCCGTGGCGGCTAGGACCAGCAGGTGACCCAGCCATGCGCCACCATCGACGGGAACCATGGCCAGTTGGGCGAGGTGGTAGGTGGGAAGGATGCTCCCGATTCGGGCCACGATGTCGGGGAGCATCTCGTAGGGGAACCACAGCCCCGAAGCTATCGCCGACGGCATCAGGATGGCGTTGAGGATGGCGGCGGAGGCGTTCGTCCCCGCCCGCGATCCGATCGCCAGGCTGAAGAAGGCGAATGGGAGCACCCCGAGGATCAAGACCGCGTACACGGCCGCCACTTCTGCGGGCTCGAACTGCATACCGCCGACGAACACCGCCGACGTGGTGATGGCAGCCAACACCGCCAGTGCGTAGGGGATCGAAGCGATCACCTTGGCGGTCACCGTCATCCAGAGCGGGATCCCGGAGACCCGCTTCACCCGGAGCCAGCCGCGCTGGCGGGCATCCGCCATGCCGATACCCGGGTTCATCAGCACCACGGCGAGAACGCCGAACGTCCCGAACGGGACAATCGCTTCGGTCCCGATGTCACCACCCTGGTTTCCGAACACGGCGGCGAAGAACGTATAGAACCCCACCGGCATCAACACCGAGAAGAACAGCGCCGTGGGCTCCCGCAGGATCCCGAGCAGTTCGTCTCTGATCTCCAACCACATGGCTCTGGCGGTCATGCCACCAACTCCTTTTCTCCGTCAGTCAAAGCGATCAGTACGTCATCGAGCGAGGCGGTGGCGACCACCAGGTCGCTCGTCGCCGGATCGAGGTCGAGCATCGTGCGAACGACCGGCTCCGCCTCGGTGGCCGTGATGTCCACCTCTCCGTCGTGGGTGGTGACGCTCACCACACCGTCGACGGCGCGGAGGACCTCTGCCGGCAACGACGTGCGGGCAGTCACCCGGCGCCCCGGGAGAGTTCGCTTCAGCTCGGCAGGAGTGCCCTCGGCCACGACCTGTCCCCGGTGGAGCACCACGATGCGGTCAGCGAGGGCCGCCGCTTCTTCCACGATGTGAGTGGTCAGCAGCACTCCGGTGCCTCGCTGGCGTCGCTCGTCGAGCGTCGCCCAGAACGCTTTCCTGGACGCCGCATCCAACCCGGCGGTGGGCTCGTCCAGCACCAGCAGCAGGGGATCGGCCACGAGGCCCATTGCGAGTTGCAGGCGCTGCTGCTGGCCTCCGGACAGGTTCGAGGCCCGGCGCTCGGCGAGATCGCGCAAGCCCATCTCCGCCATCGCTTCCTCGGCCCGGCCCCGGTCGGCTCCAGCCCGGGCGGCGGCTCCTTCGACGATCTCCCGGACGGTGAGAGTCGAAGGGAATCCGACGTCCTGCTGGACGACGCCGAGACGGCGGCGCACCGCTGCCTGCGACGGCGATCCACCGGCCACCTCGATCGAACCGGTGGCCGGTTGGATCAAGCCGATGATGGACCGGACCAACGTGGTCTTGCCCGCACCGTTGGGGCCGAGCAGGGCTACGAACTCGCCGGCGTCGACGGACAGGGTGACGCCGGCGAGGGCCAGATTGTCCCCGTAGGCGTGCCTCACGTCGTGGACCGCGAGTACATGTGTCATCGAAAGTCCTCTCTTCGCGTACGAGGCGAAGATGCCCGAGAGGCGACGATTCCGGTAGTGGCGGCGATCAGGAGTTGGGCGTGACAGATGTCACGGCCGGTCGACCGTCACCGATCCCTCGGGGAGAGCGCTGAGGGCGGAGCGTTCCACGACCTTGCGGCCGAACGGCCACAAGGCGAGACCCGCCATCCGGAAGGAGGCCACACCCATCGGGATACCGATCAGCGTCAGGCACAGGAGGATGCCGAAGACGAAATGGGCGGCAGCCAGCCACCACCCGATGAGGATCAGCCACACGACGTTCCCGACGCTCGTGAAGAATCCGCCGTCGGTGGGAACGACCGCCCGTCCGAAAGGCCACAGTGTGAAGCCAGCCAGTTTGAATGCCTGGAGACCGAAGGGGATACCGACGATGGTGATCATCATCACCAACCCGCCGATCACGTAGCCGACGGCCAACTCGACACCGGCGAGGATCAGCCAGATCAGGTTGAGGAGCACCCGGAACATCGCCTCAACCCTATCCCGGGCCGGTGCCTAAGCCGTCCGGCCACCGCGGGACTCGCGAGCGTCCAATAACGTGAGTCGTCGTGAACGATCTCCGGAGCCCGAGGGCGTCTCATGACGACATCTGGGGGAGGCTGGCGGCGCGCACGCGTCCCACGGCCGGCATCGCCACCATCGAGAACCCGCGGGCGATCGTCCAGTTGGTGAGTGCCACCCTCCTCGGGTCGGCGCTGATGACCGGCTTCCTGGCGTGGTTCATGCTCGATCGCGGCGAGATGGACGCCGGGTACTGGACGCTCGGTCTCGCCGCCGTCTATCTCGTCACCTTCGCCTGGTATTTCGCGACCGGCCAGGTGGTGGGGCCGGCCGTGACCGCGGCGGTTGCGAGCATCGCCGACCTCGTGGTCGTCCACATCGCCCTGGGCGGATATGCCTACTCGGGCGGTCACTTCGCCTGGGGAATCGCCTTGGTGTTCGCCCTGGTGCTCCTCCTCGGACGTCGGGAGGGCATCGTGGCTGCCGGCTTCCTCGTCGCGACGGCGATAGTGTTCGCCTTCCTGGAGAGGGACCTGGCCGCCCGTCGCCTGCCCCCTGACCCGGCACTGCGCGCTTTCCTCTTCGCGGCGGTCTTCATCGGCAACCTCGTGATCCTCACCGCTGTCCTGGTCTACTTCCTGCGGCGCGTGGGCGTGGAGCGAGCGCGGGCGGAGGCGCTGCTGCTCAACGTCCTCCCGGCTCGAGTGGCGGCCGAGTTGAAGGAGAAGGGCTGGGTCGAGCCCAGGCGCTTCGACGCCATATCCGTCGTTTTTGCCGACATCGTCGGGTTCACCCAGCGGTACGCCGGTGCCGACCCACAAGAGATGGTCGATCAACTGAACGAGATCTTCACCCACTTCGACACTCTCGCCGCGAAGTACCGCTGCGAGAAGATCCGCACCATCGGCGACGCCTACATGGTGGCGGCCGGCGTTCCGATCGCTCGGGACGACCACGCCAAGGCGGCAGCAGCCCTGGCCCTCGAGATGCTGGACGGCGCCCGCAACGGCCCGTTCATGTTCCGGATCGGAATCAATTCCGGCCCCGTCGTCGCCGGAGTGATCGGCACGACGAAGTTCCAGTACGACGTGTGGGGCGACACGGTGAACACCGCCAGCCGGATGGAATCCCACGGTGTGCCGGGCAGGATCCAGATCTCAGAGTCGACCTACCGCCTGGTCCAGGACGAATTCGTCTGCATTCCCCGCGGGACCATCGAGGTCAAGGGCAAAGGCGAGCTTCCCACCTGGTTCCTGGTCGGGCGCCGCCCAGCAGACGACGAAGCGGGACGGGCCGGTCCGGCCCGCCCCGCTCCGGGTCAGTTGCCCGAGTAGTCGCACACCCCATCGGGGAAGATCTGGTGGAGTCGGGCGATCTCCTCCGGTGTGAACGTGACGTCCCCATAGACCCCGCGGGCTATGGCGTCCTCCACGGACTGCAACTCGCACTTGAAGACATCGCCTGTGATCGGCCCACCGGCCACGATCCGTGACGTCGAGAAGAGCGGGAAGCGCTCGGTACACGGGCCCGGTGGCTCGTCGTCGAGGATCCCGGACCAGGCGTCGTCGCCGGCATAGATCAGGTTGCCCTCGGCGTCGAAGCAGGCGTCCACCGCCATCTCGGGCTTGTTCTCTGCCACGCTGCGCCACGGCCGCTTCTCGATGTTGGCCATCCACTCATCGATCACCTCGAACGCCAGCGGCGTCTGGTCGAACTCGTCGCCGTTGTCGTTGCCATCGGTGAACCAGATGACCTGGTTGGAAGCATCGCCGTCGTGGTTCAGGAGACGCTGCCGGGCGGCGAAGGACTGGTGGGAGTTGTGCATGTCTAGTTCCCGCTCCAGGTAGTTGCGCCAGTCGATGATCGGGATCTCGAGGTCCCCGGTGAACACCAGTCCGTGCTCGTAGGCCGCCTCGATCGCTCCGGGGTCGGCGCTGGCCCTTGGGGCAGGGGTCTGGCCACCGTCGGGGGAGAGGTTCATGTTGCGCCAGGACCATGGGTCGATCCGATTCGGGTAGACATCTGGGATCGCCGGAAGGCCCACCAAGTCCTCCGGTCTGGGACAGGCGGTCTGTATGAACGGGCAGCCCTCCTGCACCATGTCCGGCTCGTTCTTCCATGATCCGACGTTGGCGTTGAGGTCGAGGAACTCGTCTTTGGTGATGTGACCGTCGACCAGAGCCTTCAGCCCGTACTGCACGCCGACGTTGTCCCACGTCCGGTTGGCGAATCCGTCTTGGGGGTTGGCCCCGTAGATGTTGATGAGGTCGCCGTAGTGGCTCCACTCGGTATTCGCCTGCTGCTCGGGAGTAACGCCCGGGGCGGTGCCGAAGTGCGGGTTGAGCGCCAGCGGCGACAGGCCTCGCCACCCGTTCACGCACTCGGAGCTCCCGCTGGGGAAGCCGGGGGGCATCAGTTGGAGGTAGTCGTTGTCGAACCCGTTGATGGCGTTGAAGCCCTCCAGCAGGGTCCGGTTCTCCCAATCGGCCCACTTCGGATCCCCGCTCAGCACCTTCACATCGATCCACCGCTCGAGGAGCTCGCAGTCGCCGACGTGGATCGTCTGGGTGACCATGTCGGGATACGAGTAGACGGGGATGGCGGCGTCGATCAGGCCCGGGTGGTTCTGCCCGTACACGTACTGCTGGATAGCGCCACCCGAGGCACCGATCCCGACCGTGTAGTCCGGAAGCCCGTAGGCGGACACGAACCGGTCCTTGACCATGATCGCCGTCTCGCCACCCAGTTCGAGGTTGTAGTGCTCGCCCGTTTTGGTGCCGGTCGAGTAGATGACGGCGTACCCGTTGGCCAGGCCGTACTCGAAGAGCATGTTGCTTCGGGACGGGTTCCCCTGGTAGTGGCCTATGCCCACTCCTCCCTGGAATGCATAGATCAGGCGCCGATTCCAAGCCGACAGGTCGGGCGTGTCGATGTCCTGGGTCTCCGGGGAGAGGACGGCGATCGAGTAGATGAAGCGGTTGATCGTGCCCCGCTCCCACCGGACGATGTAGGGGACGGCCTCACCGTCCGTCGTCGTGGTCGTAGCCATGTCGGCCGGCGAAGTTCCCGGTTCGTAGTCGGCCCACGTTCCACTCGTTGTCCGGTACTTGAACGACACGACCGTCTCCATGGTGCAATTTCCGTCGAGCGGCGGTCCCAGCTCGGCGTTGCCTCGGTGGCTCTCCGTCGAACAGAGGAACGGGTCCTGGTGCGGGCCGGAGAAGATCGGGCCGGTGATCGGATGGTTGGTCAGCGTCATCGAGGCGTTGGCCTTGCCACGACTGTTGCTGGGGCGCACCTCGACGACGTTGTCGCCGAGCACGAGCCCGTCCACGACACCCTCGAGAGTGTCCTCGTCCCGAGGTGTGAATCGGTCCGTCACATCGCGTCCGTCCACGGTGATCTTCACCTTCCCCATCTGTCCGCGGGGGACGTGTACGAGCAGGCGGGCGTCATCTCCGGAGACGTATTCGGGAGGCGACGACACGACTTCGATTCCCCACTTCCCCTGTCCGTTCCCTCCCGGGGCAGCCAAGGCCGCGGTCGGGATCAGCGACAAGACGAGTGCGACGATGATGGCCGACGGCCATATCCGAGCCCTCATTTCCCTCCTTCTTGTGCGCGTTGTCAACATAGGTGATTGGAGGGACAGACGTCGGACGTAGGTCGGGCAGTCCAATACGATCGGCGAGTTCGCTGAGTAGGGAGGAGGTGGCGGCGTGGCCGACATCGTGCTCATCGCCGGACTGTGGTTGGAGGCGTCGGCCTGGGATGCTGTGGCGCGGGAACTCGAACAGCTGGGACACCTACCCATACCTGTGCGCCTCCCCGGCGTCGATGATGGATCGACAACCGCCACTCTCGACGATCAGCTAGATGCCGTGCTGCGGGCCGTGGACTCCGCCGTGAACCCGCTCGTCGTCGGCCATTCGGCGGCATCGACCCTCGCTTGGATGGCGGCCGACCGCCGGCCCGAGGCGGTGCGCCAGGTGATGCTCGTCGGCGGATTCCCGACTCCCGACGGACAGCCCTACGCCGACTTCTTCGACATCGTCGACGGCACCATGCCCTTCCCCGGATGGCGACCGTTCGAAGGCCCGGACTCAGTCGATCTCGACGAGGAGACCAAGGAGCGGTTCGCCGCCACGGCGGTGCCGGTGCCCGGCGGCGTGGCCTCCGCCGTCGTCGAACTGGTCGACGAGCGTCGCTACGACGTCGCCGTCACGGTCGTATGCCCCGAGTTCAGTCCCGACGATGCCCGGCAATGGATCGAGGCGGGGGACATCCCAGAGCTCGCTCGGGCACGGCGGGTCGACTTCGTGGACATCGACTCCGGTCACTGGCCGATGATCACGTGTCCCGATGTGATGGCCCGCGCCATCCACGACAACATCGTGTCTTGAAGCGGTCGGCTCAGAGCTCAGTCCGGTAACGGACCTCTCGCAAGATCACGTCGCCGACTCTCTCCTCCTTCTCGGCACCATCCGGTGCCCATCCCGCCGCTTCGTAGAACCGCCGGGCCCGGGCATTGGTGTCGAGTACCCAGAGGACCGCCGAATGGAAGTCAGCGTCCCGCAGGCGATCGACCGCGGTGGCGAACAACTGCCGACCGATTCCCTTCCCCCAATGCGCCGGAAGGAGGTAGATGGCGGTGATCTCGCCGACGCCTTCGTTCGGATGGTCTCGGCTCTCCCCACCGTGCACGAACCCGCCCACCTCTCCGCCGATGTCGGCGACGAAGAAAACCCCACGCCCACCGAGAGTACGGGCGGTCTCTTCCCAGAAACGTCGGCGTCGGTCGAAGCTCTCCGGGAGGCCCGCCAGGAAGTCGTGGGGGAGGAGGCCCGCGTAAGCCTCCTGCCAGCCGGCGATGTGTACTCGGGCGACGGCAGCGGCGTCCTCCGGCTGAGCTGGTCTGATCACGAGGGAAGGCGCCATTCTGTCGAGGAGTGTGGCGCGTCAGCAGACAGCCGGCAGGTGGATTTCTCGGGCGGAAAGTCGGCGGCACCCTTCTCCCCATGCCGCGAGGATTGAGACGATGAGAGAGAGCCCCGAAGACATCGCCCGGCTCCAGTCGATCATCGACGAGAGTTACGCCGCCGCCGGGCGTCATCACCGAGACATCCACTCAGACCGAGCGCGGCTGACAGCCCAACAGGTGGTGGATCGGCTCCAGGGTATGAGGGTGTTCGTGGTAGCCACCGTGACCAGTGACGGACGCCCGCTCACCGGTCCAGTGGACTCGTTTCTCTACAAGGGCGAGGTGCGCTTCGGCACCGCCCCGTACGCAGTCCGAGCCCGCCATCTCGCTCGCTCACCGGCCATTTCTGCGACCTACGTGGAAGGAGAAGGGCTGGTCGTGACCGTCCATGGCACCGCCGAGCAGCTCGATCTCGAAGGCGCCGACCGGGACTTCGTCGATTTCCTCCGGGATCACTACGGGGCAGAGACGTTCGAGGGCGACTTGAGCGGCGCTCCCTACTACCGGATCCTGCCTCAACGGTTCTTCGCCGCCGACATGAGCGTCTACGCCACCTGATCGCCGGCAGAACGCGGCGCGGAGGATCCACGCAACGGCGGGCTCGAGTCGGATGGTCCGTTCCATGAGCAGCTAGCGAGGATAGGCAGCGAGGACTTCGACGGGCTGGGCTACTCCCTTCAGCGTCACTGGGCCGATGTCAGTGAATTCGAGCTCGTCGTTCGACGCCGAGTCGACGACCTCCTTCGTGACCAACACCTCGCCGGGGCGGGCGTAGTCGGCGAGGCGGGCGGCGATGTTGACGGTGCGCCCGAAATAGTCGCCTTCTTGGAAAACAACCGGTCCGGCATGGATGCCGGCGCGAACCGCTGGCAGCGACTCCTCCTGGGACTTCTCCACCATCGATATGGCGGCCTGGACGCCGGAGGTGGGGTCCGGGAAATAGAGCATCACCCCGTCGCCCAAGAACTTGACGTAGTCGCCGTCGTATTCGAGGGCGAGCTGGCGCACCAGTGTCCGCATTCGTGCTGTCAGGTCGGCCGCCGCCTCATCGCCTTCTCGCTCGGTGAGCTGGGTATATCCCGTGAGGTCGAGGAAGCCGACCGCAGGGGGGCTGTGCGGACGGCTGTGGAAGCCGGCTTCCTCGAGGGCTGTCTCGACGGAGTCCAGCCAGACCCTCGTCCAGGTCCGTTCCTGGTTGCGGTGGGAGATGGCCAGGAATGCGCGCTCGAGGAGCGGGCCGATCTGGGAACCGAACACAGCCTGCTTCTCGAGCATCTCGGCTTGGGACATCCCTGTCGCCAGCAGTCGCTCGGTGACTTCGCTGCGATAGGCGTCGGTTTCGGTTTCGGTGATTCGACGGAGCGAGTCGCCGTAGACCCGCAGCAAGCGCTCGATCACTGTCGGGTTGAAGCCGTATTCGAGTTGGAAGGCGACCGCCTCGGCGATCGCCAGCTCCTCCTCACGGACGAGGTCATCGGGATTCGCTTCCGGAAAGCCGACCGCTTCCCGGATCACTGACAGGAGCCCCATAGGGAGGCCCTTGGCTTCGCTCAGCTCCTGCATGGTGATTTCGGTGAGGGCGCCGAAGCGCTCGAAGGCGCTGGCGTCGAGGTAGTCGAAAGACAGGGATCCATCCCGAACGGCGGCCGCCATACCGTCCAGCGGCAGCCCAGAGGCCTCGAGGCTCCGGATCCACCTGGCTCGGAACACGTCGCCCGACGAAAAAGAGTCGTCCTGGGCGGGTGTTATCAGTCCCAGGTCGACGAGGTGGTCGACGTATGCCGGCTCCACGCCGGCCTTGGAGGCTACATCGTCGCGGGTGAGGCGAGTCACCAGACCGACCGTACCGAAGTTCGGTAGCCAACCGTTTCGCCGCCGCTCTATGGGGTACAGGAGCCGCAGCCAAGAGAGGGAGAGAACATGGCTGATGCAGCTGACCGCCTCAAGTGGGAAGGCCGCTGGGACCAACTCAAGGGCCAGGTCAAGCAGATGTGGGGCGATCTGACCGACGACGACACCGATGTTGCCGAAGGCAACTTCGACGAGTTGGTCGGTCGGATCAAGGAGCGGACCGGCGAGTCCACGGAGGAGATCCAGCGCCGTATCGCCGAAGCCTCCGGGAATCTGCGCGACCGCTTCTGAGTCTCACGATCCAGGGTCGGCGCCGAGGAGACGACGCACGGCGAGCCTGGCGTTCTCGAGACGCTTCGGATCATCGAACAGCACGTAGTTGACGTCGGCGCCCACCAGGATCGCATCGATCTCGAAGGCCGTCTCCTCCGGATCGAGATCTGTCGGGAGGTCACCGGCGTCCTGGGCGATGCGGATGTTTTCGGCGAAGAAATCCAGCAGCCCGCGCTGCACCTCCGCCAGGGCTTGGCGCACCGGCCCGCGCAGATTGGCCGGGTCCAGGAACGAAGCGATGAAAAAGCACCCGCCGGGAAAGGGCCCGTCCTTCACATACTCGAGAAAAGTGTCGGCGAAGGCCAGGACCCGACCGATGCCCGGAGGCGCTTCCACGGCCTTGGCCATGACGTCGCGCCCGTACATCTCGGCCGCGGCCCGGACCGTTTCCACCTGGAGCTGTTCCTTCGAGTCGAAATGGGCGTAGAGACCGCCTTTGCTGATACCCAGATGGGAGGCGAGGCGGTTGAGAGAAAGGCCTTCGAGGCCTTCGACGCTGGCGAGGACTGCCGCCGCCTCCAGGATCGAGCGGCGGGAACGTTCGCCTCGGGCTCGTCGGCCGTCGATTCGCTCGACTGAGTCCACGTCCACCGTTGACAAGTTAGTCGACTCCCCTTACAGTAAGAAACCGACCGGTCGGTCTGTTATCTGAAACCTCTGATCGAGGAGGGGCTATGTCTGAGGCTTCCGTGCAAGTCGGCCTGGAGGAGTTCAAGCAGCGGGCGCGCCGTACGTGGGCGCTGGGGAACTACGACGTGGTGGCGGACGGCATCTGGGCGGCCGGAGGCGTGGTCACCGGGGTAGCGGGCGTCGGTCCCGGCGACGAGGTCCTGGACGTGGCATGCGGGACGGGCAACGCCGCCATCCAGGCCGCTCAGGCCGGGGGCAAGGTCACCGGCCTCGACTTGACGCCCGAGTTGTTCGAGGCGGGACGACGCCGCGCCGCCGAGGCCGGCGTCGAGGTGGAGTTCGTCGAGGGCGACGCCGAGGCGCTGCCGTTCTCCGACGAGTCGTTCGACGTCGTCCTGTCGACGTTCGGGGTGATGTTCGCTCCCCGGCATGCTGTCGCCGCTTCTGAGATCGTGCGCGTGCTGCGTCCCGGAGGCCGAATCGGCATAGCGACGTGGGTGCCGGACGGTGTTGTGGCCCGGTTCATGGTCGCTCTCGGCAGACATCTGCCACCCCCGCCCCCGTTCGCACAGTCACCGATGTTGTGGGGGGATCGCGACCACGTGCGTGAGTTGTTCGGAGGGGACATCGACCTCGAATTGGCGGATGCCGAGATCCCGTTGCGGCCCGAAGACATGCGGGACCCCGACATGTTCCTGGAGGTTTTCCCTCCCGCGGTGGCTGCACGTTCTTTGCTCGAGCCACAGGACCGCTGGGAGGTAGCCGCAGCCAGTGCGCGGGAGGCTGTGACGAAGATGCTCAATGAGCCGATGGCATATCTGGTCATCGGCGGGACGAAGGTCGCCTAGATCGGCCCCTGAGAAACTCTTCCTGCTTTTTCCTCGACTGGTGGATTAGCCCCGCACGTGTTCGTAGCGTCGCGAGAGATGACTCGAACGATGTGGCGCGTCGACCATCCCCAACTCGTTGGGACCGAGTTGTTCGACCTCCAGGAGCAGGGCTCGGGGGTGGTGATGACCGGGTGGGTCGTGGCGGCCTTCGACGGAGCGCCCTGTGCGGTGTCCTACGAGGTCACCGCCGACTCGCAGTGGATCACCCGTCGTGCCGTGGTGACCATGTCGTCGGAGTCGGGCCGAACCGTCGAGATCGAACACGACGGCGCCGGCCACTGGTCGGTCGACGGCGGCGAGCGTCTCGCGCTGTCGGCGTGCCGTGACGTGGATCTCGGCATCTCGCCGTGCACGAACACGCTGCCCATCCGGCGGCTCGGCCTGGAAGTCGGCGAGTTGGCGCATCTCGATGCGGTATGGGTTCGCTTCCCCGAGATGAAAGTCGAGGTGCTGACCCAGACCTACGAGAGGCTCGGCGATCGGATGTATCGGTACACGTCGCCCGGCTTCCAACGCGACATCGAGGTCGATGACGCCGGGGTCGTGATCCGCTACGGCGACGACCTCTGGCAGGCCATCGAGCTCTGATGTAGAGCGCATCCGTCATCGTTGATCCGAGACGCGTACATTCGGATTGGGGGACGGAAAGCAGCTGGCTGGAAGGCTCGGTGACCCATGCAGGGGGCCCTGGCGCTCATTCTCTTCATCTCCATGGTGGGCGTTCTTCCTCGGGTCGGGACGGACGGCGCGCCATGTGATGTGGAGCCAACCATGCCGCTCCAGACCGACGCCTTCGTCGAGCGGGAGATCCTCGCCGATGTCGATGGAGACGGCCGACGTGAGCTTCTCACCGGCTACACCCGACCGAACGGCGAGGCATATCTCCACGTGCGATTCCAGGGCGGATGGTCCACCGCCATTCGACTGGACGAAGTGGATACGAGCTTCACACACCCCCGGCCCGAGTCGGTGGTGGAGATGGCGGAAAGGCCTGTCATCGTGGTGATGGCAGGTCCGAACGCCGTTGGAGCGAGCTTCGCCTTCTTTGTGTTCCAGGACTGCGGCTTGGTTCTCCTGACTCTCGCCACTCAAGGGATTCCAGAGATATGGATCGGGATCGGGCCCAGCCACAGCGAATGGTTCAGTTGCCGGCAGGACGGCGTCGTCCAGGTGCAGGTATACGAGCGGAGCTCTGATCCGAACGGGCAGGAGGGGGCAACGATCACTCTCTATCCGCTCGAGGGGGAGGGCTTCGGCACCGCCGTCGTCTTGGCGGACGACGTCACCCGCCGCACGGCCGAAGTGACATCCGAGTTCCCGGAGTGCTCTCGGAGCGGAACCTTCCTGGACGACGACTCCACGAAGTTCGAGGCGGATCTCGAGTGGCTGGCGGCGAGGGGATACCTGCGCGGGTGCAACCCACCCGCCAACGATCGTGCGTGCCCCAATGACTCGGTCACCAGGGGCCAGGTAGCGGCGTTGCTGAACCGCTCGCTCCGTCTCGCTGCAACGACAGTCGATCATTTCACCGACGACGACAACACCGTTTACGCCGGTGATATCGATCGTTTGGCCGCGGCGGGGATCTCCCGCGGGTGCAATCCACCGGCAAACGATCGGTTCTGTCCGAGCGGCACCGTGACGCGCGGTCAGGCGGCAGCCTTCCTGGCTCGGGCCCTGGACCTTCCGCCAACCGGGACCGATCACTTCACAGACGACGACAACAGCGTCTTCGAGGACGACATCGATCGCCTGGCGAATGCCAGGATCACGTTTGGGTGCAACCCGCCCGCCAACGACAGATTCTGTCCAGACGCGCCTCTCACCCGCGCACAGATGGCGGCCCTACTCCGTCGAGCGCTCGACTGACGTCAGGTCGGCATCAGAAGAGGATGGGCCTGGCGTGATCAGCCGATCGCAGCCTCGGGCTGTGAAGTCGGCAGGCAGTCGGCGAAGGTGGTCAACAGCCGGGTCCGTCCCTGTTCTGAGAGGAGGCGGTGTGCCTCTTCGGCCGCTTCCTCACCGAGGGGATGGTCCAACCCGAACAATCTGGCGATCGGGACGATGGCCAGCGCGAGGCTCAAGCCGTATCGGATCTTGACGACTTCGTCGAGGTACCTCCGCCCGAGGGCGATGGCGTCGCTCATGCGACCTTCCCCATGAGCGAGCGCCGCATCGGCCAGTAGCCGCAGGCAGTCGATCATTCTGCCCTTGCCTTCGAACCTCTCGATGGACGAAGTGGCCGACTCGATCCGTTCGGGTTCCCCTGTCCACAGCGCGGCATGCAACGCCGTCTCGAGATGGTAGGGATAGCCGAAGATGTGCCCTCCCACCCTCTGGGCCAGTTCATGAGCTCGATCGAAGTCACCGACCAACAGGTGTGCTTCGCTCGCGAAGTGGTCGTGAATAATCAGGGTTTGGGGATCCTGGGGGTCTACGGTGGCCTGGAGTGTCTCCAGAGCCTCCGCCAGGTCGACCTCCCCTCTGGTCAGGCCCGAGTATGCCCAGAGGAATGCGAACTGTCGTCGGGTCCTGTCGGTCATGCGGTCGCCGAGTTGCGCTTCGACCGCTCGAGCGTCGTCGTATCGTCCCTCGACCTCTGCGGCGACCGCCTCGCTGTAGCCAAAGGCGCCCATCCAGACCGGGTCACCCAGTGCCAATGCCTTGGCCCACGCCCTCCTCGCGTTTTCGGTCGAAGCCCGATCGTCTTCTCGCTCGAGAACCACCGAGATGTTGTTGTGGGCGCGCAAGGCCGCCATCGTCAGGTCGTGGGCTTCGGCCAAGGCGAGGGCCCCCCGCAGGAGGGCGAGAGACTCATGCCCCCGCTCCAGTTCCATCAACGCACCGGCTTTGGTGATGAGCAGGTCGACCAGCGGCTCCACGCGGTCGAGTCGTTCGGCGGTGGCCAGAGCAGCCTCGGCCACCCGCAGACAATGCTCGGGGTGATTCGACAGCATGTAGCTCCTCGCCAGCGCGGCGGCCAATTCCACGTCGGCGACTGTTTCAGGCACGGCGCGGAGCGCAGCGAGGCTCTCCATGACCTCGATGGCGTCGTCGTGACGCCCCTCGTCGCTGAGACAGCGGCCGAGCAGAGTCACCGCGCGAATATGGCTCTCGAAATCGGTGTCCTGGTAGAAGTCGGCAGCGGCACGGGCTGCTTCGATTGCCCCCTCCATGTCGCCGAGGCCTCTGGCAGCCCAGGCCTTCAACATCTCGAGTTCGCCTCGTTCTTCGTCGCTCGTCGCCATCGCCGCGGCGCGGGCGGCGAGTCGGAGAACCTGACGGTGGGAATGGAGGTCGGCCGCTCGATGCGCCGCCCGGACTAGAGCCTGCCTGCCCCGAGCCGCCAATTCCTGGGCATCCGGGGCCTCGGGCTCGGCCCGGAACGCATCGAACAGATGTGAGGCCACCACGGTCGCGAGTTCCACCTCACCGATACTCTCGAAATAGTCCGCCACCGCCAGGTGACGTTCCTTGCGTTCAGCGAGCGTGAGCCTGCTGTAAGCGACCTCGCGGATCAGGCTCTGGACGAACTTGTACTGGCCACGCTCCGGTGAACGTGGATCGTTCTCGTAGCGAAGGACCTCGGCCGCCACCAGTCGAGCCAGCTGATCGTCGACCTCCTCCGGGGACTCGCCGGTGACCACGCCGAGCCCTTCGACCGTGAACGACTGGCCGAGCACCGCCGCGTTCTTGAGAAGCTCCCGCAGGTCCGGCTCGAGACGATCGATGCGGGCGCCGACCACAGCCTGCAACGAGTCCGGAACGGCGATCGTGATGACGTCGCTCTGCGCGCGGAACTTGCCGTCTCCCGTTGCCACGAGGGTGCCGTCGGTGGCCAGCATCCGGATCATCTCGACGGCGTACAGAGGCACCCCCGCGGCTCGGTCGACGATCTCGTTGACGAGCATCGGGTCGAGCCCCGTCACGGTTCCTTCGACCAGTTCACGCATGGCCGACTCGGAGATCGGTCCCAGGTTGAGAGACGTCAGGTTCGGCCGGCCGCCTCCCCAGCTCTCCGCTCGTTCCAGCAGTTCGGGACGGGCCAGGGAAAGAACGAGGATCGGATGATTCGGTGAGCGGTCGACGAGTTCCTCGATGAACTCGATGAGACCATCGTCGGCCCAATGGAAATCCTCGAGGACGAGCACGACTGTCCCTCGGTCGGAGATCCGCTGGATGAACGTGCGGATGGCGGCGTACAACTCGGCCCGATCCCCGGCCGGCATCGGGTCGAGGCCGAGCAGGCCGGCCAGACGCGGCTCTATCCACCGTCGCTCATCAGCGTTCGGCACGTATTCGGTGACGGCGGTGCGAAGACGCAGCCGCGCCTTCTCTTGGTCCTCCAACTCACCGATACCGGCGCGCTGGCGGACCATCTCGCTCAACGCCCGAAGCGTGACTCCGTCGCGGTAGGCAGGAGATCTTCCTTCGTGCCAGTAGACCGTCTCGACGATCCCGTCGACGTACTTCTGGAACTCCCAGGCGAGCCGGGACTTGCCGATGCCGGCGTCCCCCACGATCGAGACGAGCCGCGCCCGCCGCTCTTCTCCGGTCACGGCGAGGAGTTCCTTCAGCATCCTCAACTCGTACTGGCGGCCTACGAAGGGCGGTTCGATCCCGTCGGTGCGGCCCCGACCGCGACGGGCCGATTCGACTCGCAACGCCTTCCAGCCCCGCACCGTCTCTTCCTTGCCCTTCAGGTCGAGCAAGCCGAGGTCCTGGTAGGCGATGGCGCCGTCGGTGAGACGCTTCGTGGTGTCGCCGACTACGACAGTGCCCGGCTCGGCGATGGCCTGAAGGCGCGCCGCGGTGTTCACGACATCGCCGAGGACCAAACCCTTCTCGTTGCCGCCGGGGCCGACGGCGGCCTCGCCCGTGTTCACACCGACCCGGAGTTGGAGGCCGTCGATGCCTGTCTCTTCGCCCAGAGCGAGAACCTCTTCCACGAGTTCGAGCCCGGCGCGCACGGCGCGCTCGGCGTCGTCCGGCTCCGTACGCTTCGCTCCCCAGAAGACGGTGATGGCGTCCCCGGTGAACTTGTCGACTTCGCCCCCGAAACCCTCGACCACACCACGGCAGCGATCGAAGTAGGAGGTGAGCAGGGCCCGGACACGTTCCGGGTCGAGGCGCTCCGAGAGCGTGGTGAAGCCGACGAGGTCGCAGAACAGGATCGTGACCAGGCGACGTTCGGTCGCAGCCGGCGACGCGGATTCTGGGTCGACGCGCGGGGCGGGTGTTTCGTCAGTCAGTGCGGTGCCGCATTCGGGGCAGAACCGGTGAGTGGGGTCACACCCCCGCCCACATGCCGGGCACGTCTTTCCCAGCCTGTTGCCGCAGCCGGCACAGAACCGGTGACTGGCGTCGTTGTCGAAGCCGCACCCAGGGCAACGGATAGCCATCCCAGAGCGAAGACTACCTATCCGATCTCGGATGGTCAGACGACGCGCATCTGATCGCACGGCCGGGGCCACAATCGGCTTTCAGTTAGGTTCGTCCCCCCGGATGCGGCGCTGGCTGAAAACCGCGTTTACGCAGTCGGTCAGGCTTCGGCGAGAGTTTACGCGATTTGGCTGCCCAGCATGCGATTGACGGCTGATGGCGAGAGGACAGCATCAATAGCCATTGTCGCTCCTCCATAGATGCCAGCGTCCTCCATTAGCCGCGAGGGCAAAATCTGCAGTCTGCTCGTGCCAAGGGGAGTGCATTCGCGATATGCAACCTCTTTGACGCCCGCCAGAAGGTGCTCGTGAGCGCGGGCGATGTCTCCGCCTATGACTATCAACTCAGGATTGAAGAAGCTGATGATGCCTGCGACAACTTCGCCAAGCGCGCGCCCGGCTGAGCGGACCTCATGCACAGCTTCAACGGTGCCCGCCGAGGCTAACTCAGCCACCGCTCGGCCATTTGCTACTTCAAAACCGCGGCGACGCAGTCTCTCCGCGATTGCATCACCATTCATCACGGCGCCGAGGCAACCCGTGTTACCGCAACGACACACCCAATCGTCGTAGCCCGAGATTCGGATGTGTCCAATTGCCCCCGCTGCACCCGTCACCCCGTGGTGAAGTGTGCCTGAGGACACGATGCCACATCCGATTCCAGCACTAGCAATCTTTATGGCGACAAAGTCAGCTGTCTTGGATCGCCAATGCATCGTGTATTCACCCCAAGCCATCAAATTTACGTCGTTGTCCACGATGACCTCGGTGTGGAATCGCTCTGAGAAGAAGGATCGAATGGGATATCGATCCCAGCCTGGCATGCTCACCGGTGAAACAAGTTCTCCGGTTCGAACGTCAACAGGTCCTGGCACTCCGATCCCGATTCCGCGCACGGGCCCATAACCTCTCGCATCACGTCGGAGCATGTCTTCAAAATTCGAAGAGACTTCGGCCAGAACGGCGTCTGGACTGGCTCCACTGATCGGCAGGCTGAGGGTCCGAGTGCTGATCGGGTTCGCTGCCAGATCAGTGACGGCGAGTCGCGACACGTTCACACCCACGTCGGCGACCAGAATCGTGCCCGCACGATTCTCGAATCTAATCAGGGCAGCAGGACGTCCTCCTGTTGACTGTGTTGATCCGTCCTCGACGACTAAGCCCGCTGCTGAGAGTGCGTCGAGTCGAAGGCTCAGCGCCGATCTCGACATTCCGGTCGCCTTGCTGAGCTCGGGCCGGGTCTGGGCGACGCCAGCTCTCACCAAGCTGAGTACGTGACCAACGGACCCGGGTTCGACGTAGTCAGTGTCTTTGCCAGCAGGAGACACGAAGGCACGTCGATCGGGGTCGAGAACTCCTTCTGTCATGCGCTCGGTGAAGGTCCTGAGTCCTAGTTGAAAATGGGTTCTAGAGCAGTGTCGACGAAAGCCTTGGCGGCCGAAATCTGAGAAGGAGGGTCCGCCGCCGCATCGAGTTCAAGGATTGCCCAGCCTTCAAATCGGATATCTCGCAGGGTCCGTGCCCATTCAGCCCAGTCCACCTCTCCTGTCCCAATCCGTGAGAAGAACGGATGGTGGCTTCGGAAGATATTCTCGTCAATCCCCATATGGATGGGAGGACGACCCCGGACGTCTTTCCAATGCGAGATCAGGATTCTGGAGGCGTGGTCTCGTACCACTTGTGATGGGTTAGTCCCTCCCAGGCTGATGTGAGCCGTGTCCGGGCAGAACCACACGTAGACAGGGTCAGTGAGCTCGAGGAAGAGATCGATATCTCTTTGAAACCATAGAACGGCGTGTGTCTCTGGGTGGATAGCAAGCTTGACGCCGCGCCGGAGGGTCTCATAGCCAAGGCGGTTTAGAACTCTCGCCAGGTCGGCGGCATACGCCATATCAACGAACTGAGGTGCGTCCGAATCCCAGGTCGATCGCATGGGTAGGCCGGCGATCATGATCTCGCACTCCGCTTCTGCCAGGAACTCGGCGTACTCGGCGACTTCTGCAACGAGCACTTCCTCCCGTCCGGGTGCCCGCCAGTCCCCTCCGAGCACCAACCCGGTATAGAAGCCGCTGCAAACAGTCAATCCGCGTCTCTGGACAGCCTCCCTGAAGGCTTCGGCAGTGCCATAGCGAGCCAGGGCGTTGCGCCAGTGCGCGGGTCCGAATGTGATTTCGACTCCCTCGATGCCAGAGGCGGCGACAGTGTCCAGAGCCCGGTCCCAGAACACTTCGGGCGTCAGTATCTCGGTGTTGTAGAAGGAGTTGAAGTCGCTCAGACCCCAGAAAGCAGGGTCATACAGCGTGATCAAGTCGACTCCGTACCTCAAAGCGCTTCTCCTGGGTTAGTGGTCGGCGTTTCCTTCATCGACCTAGGACTATAGCCGTGGATGACCCAAACTCATGGAACTTTCGTACTTGACAGACAAAAGTACGACCGATATCTTCGCGCCGCGCCGAATCGGACCACTCGGAGGGTATCTATGGACGAGTTCGAGCAGGGGTCGGGGCTGCGGTTCGCAGTCGACATGATCACGCTCTACGACCGTGAACTCTGGGACGTACCGAGCTTCTACGACTTCTTTGATCCCGAGGTGATCGATCCCTCAGTCTTCTGGGACAAGGCGTTGGATCTGGTTGCCGAGACGGGGATTGACGGCGTGCGTTTGACGTTCGGGCCTAGTCACTGGCGTAACGCCCTGAAACGCTATGGCACAGCTGAGAGATTCGCAGAGGCTCTAGATGCTCGTGGGTTGGAGCTTGCGGCAGGGTTCTCGACACTCCTGAGCAGAGGCAACTGGGAGTCCGTGTCCCAGCAGGAGGGAATTCTCGAGGAGACGAAGCAGTACGCAGATTTTCTCGCAGCGGCCGGCTGCTCGATCATGGTCGTAGGCTTGCCGCCCAGAGCAACTTGGCACAGCGAAGATCGTGTCCTCGTAGACCTTGACTACGCGCAGCGACTCGCTGACCTGCTGCATCGCATGGGTTATGAGACGCTGCGGCGCGGCGTCAAGATGGCGTTGCATCCAAAGACCCATGGTGTCTTCTGGCTCCGACGAGACATCGATCTCTTCATGCTTCTAACGGACCCGGTTTATGTCTACTTCTGTCCCGACACAGCTCACATATCGCTCGGCGAAGGTGACCCCGTTGCGATTGTTCGCGACCACGGAAGTCGCATCATCATTTCTGACTGGAAGGATGCACTTGAACCGGTGTCAGCGCACGATGAGATCGATGAGAACCACCTGACCGATCTACATACCCATTACGCGCGAATCGGGCTCGGTCGCGTTGACTGGGCTGGCCTAGCAAAGGCATATCGAGATATTCGATACCGAGGCTGGGTCGTTCTCGAGCTCGACGCTGCCAGGGATCCTCGCCAGCTTATTTTGAGTGCCCGCGAGTTCGTTGAACACTCGGTGCTACCCATATATCGCTGAGGTGTCGGGCGCTGAGCTCGTCGAAATCGAGTAGCCGACGTGCCCCTTTGGGCGAAAAAGGAGGAGGCAATGACTACAACAAGGATCCGGCCGCGACAGCGCCTTCTGTGGCAGCTAGTGTCGATAGCTCTCATCGCGGGCGCCTGCTCGAGCGGTCAATCTGCGGAGCCGCAGAACACCACTTCTCAATCAGCGCCTACAGAGCAAAATGCAACAACCACGACGGCAGCCCCAGCCTCCGAGGAATTCGATGTCACATTCGATCCTGGCTTTGTGACACAAGCCGAGGAGAAGGCGTCGGAGATCGTAGGAGACCAAGATCTTTCGGGTACGTCAGTGCAGGTGGAAGGCCACCTAGGCGGATTCGAGGAAGCCCTACTTGTCGAGGCAATCTCTGCGTTTGAGCGGGCGACAGGTATTGATGTCTCGTACACGGGAGGACGCAACCTCGAAACTCGGCTCGAAACCGCCGTTCGGGCCGGTGACCCACCCGATGTGGCTCACGAGTCAGGTGCTGGGAACATGCAGAGATGGGCCAGAGAAGGACGATTGGTTCCGCTCGACTTCATCGAGGGGTTCGAAGAGAACTACCACAGTGGAGCGGTTGAAGCCGCGTCTGTCGACGGCACTCCTTACTCCTCACCTTCCGCCTGGCACTCGATGGGGGTCTGGTACGACCCAGCGAACCACTCGGGGGACGTTCCACCAGAGAACTGGGAGGCATTTCTTGAATGGGCGCGAGGGGTAGTGGAAGAGGGCCGCACACCCTTCTGCATGGGCTTGGATGCGGGTGACAACACACCGGTCCAGGCTGCCTATTTCATTGAGGAAATATTTGTCAAGACCTACGGAGCCGAGCTCGCCCGCCAATGGGCGTCAGGACAGCTTCCGTGGACCTCGCCCGAGGTCAGAACCGCCTTCGAGATGTGGGGTGAGATCGGTACCGTCGATGACATGATCTCCGGCGGACGCCAAGGAGCCTTGGCTACTCCGGGAGGTGAGGGACCTGTCGGGCTGTACTCAGAGCCAGCCACTTGCGAGGTCATACATTGGGGTTCATACACGGGAAACATCATCCTCAACATCTACCCCGACTTGGATCCCTCCAGGGTCGACTTCTTCCCGACGCCAGCGCCCGAGGGTGGGTTCCCGACTCATGAGCAGGCGTCAGGCTGGGCGGTGTACGCCTTCAATGATCGTCCTGAGGTGAGGGCGTTCATGGAGTATTGGGCGTCGGCCGAGTTCCAAAACCTCCTAGCCAGCGGAGGCTCGTGGGTGATGTCCCACAAGGATGTGGCCCCCGAGGCGTATCCGACAGAGCATATGCGGAAGGCTCAGCAGCAGCTCCATGACGCCGAGGACGTTGCATTCGGTCCGTTCTTCATCATGCCTACGTCCGTCCGGATGCCGTACTTGAGGGCAGTTGCCGATTACATGCTCCAACCTGAATCGCTCGACCAGCAGCTCGAGACTGTGCAGGAAGCGGTTGATCAATTGAACCAATGACAGGTACGTCACTGGCCGTAAAGACTGATGGACTAGGTGCATGAGCGTCACAGACTCACAGTGATGTTCGCCAGCGTCCAGCAAAAATGGGTCGGCCTCCGTGCTGGAGGCCGACCCGCACCCCCGAACTAGGCCAGGGCGAGATGAGCATACAAGTGAGAATCTTGCTGGCTGCAACGGTCATCGTCCTCTTTCCTGTGGTGCTTGTCGCGATCGTGGGGCTGGCGGACCGTGGGCTGCGTGCCGTGCTCAGTTTCAAAGCACTGCAGCAAACACGTCCTTGGATATGGATCACACCCGGACTCGTCTTCATGGGTACCGTCCTGGTGTATCCGCTGCTAGACACGCTGAGGCTCAGCCTGCACGACGCGAGCGGACGCGAATACGTTGGACTCGAGAATTACGCGTGGATCTTCACGGCGCCAGGCGTCGTCGACGTCCTTCGGAATACCGCCGTGTGGGTAACGGTCATTCCGTTGGTGACACTGTTACTCGGACTTGTTGCATCGGTGCTGATCGATCGAGTGCGGTATGAGTCCTTTGCAAAGAGTGTACTAGTCATGCCGACAGCCATCTCGTTCGTGGCCGCAGCGGTGATGTGGTCGCTCGTGTTCAAGTTTCGACCAGCCGGCCTACCACAGCGAGGCACACTGAATGCTTTGTGGACGCTCCTAGGCAAAGAGCCCATCACATGGACCGTTAACCCATCGACCGCAAATGCTGCACTCGTATTCATTGTCATCTGGTCATACCTGGGTTTTGTGACCATTGTGCTTTCCGCCGCATTAAAAGGGATTCCCGACGAGTTGCTGGATGCAGCGCGTGTCGACGGCGCTTCGGAATGGCAGGTTTTTCGCTACGTCACGCTCCACCAGCTAAAGCCAGCAGTGATTGTTGTTACTACAACGATGGTTGTCTGGGTCCTGAAGACATTCGATGTCGTGTTCGTGTTTACTCAGGGACGCTATGGAACGGACATCATCGGGGTGCGGGTCTACAACGAACTGTTTGCAGCCCTGAATTGGGGTAGAGGCAGTGCTCTGGCAACGATGCTATTCTTCGCCATTTTGCCCATTATGGTCATAAACATACGGCGATTGTTCAGTACGTTTGGGGCATCGACGTGAAACAGCGCTCCATGCAACTCGTCGCATTACCAGGGCGAGTCGGCACCCATCTCGTGATACTGCTCCTGTGCGTCGTGTGGATTCTGCCGCTTGTCGAAGGTGTGGTGACATCTCTGCGAACGCTAGAAGACGCCTTTGAGGTCGGCTGGTGGGGAGTCTTTACCGATCAACGGATCACGTTTGACAATTATGCAGCGGCCTGGGGCCAGGCTCAGATGGGTGGCGCGCTACTCAATAGCCTGCTGATCACGCTCCCTGCCAATGCCGTCTTGGTGTCGGTGTCCGCGATCGTTGCCTATACATTTGCACAAATGGAATTTCTAGGGCGTCGGACGACCTTCGCGATAATTGTGGCGCTGATGTTGATTCCCCCACAGATTACCTTGGTTCCCGTGTTGAAGCTCTTCAACTGGATTGGTGTAAACGGCACATTGCCTGCCATGTGGATCTATCAAGGTGGATACACGATGCCCCTTGGAATATTCATTCTCGTGGCATTCTTCCAGAATCTGCCCAAGGAGCTCGTGGAGGCCGCAGAAGTTGATGGCGCTACGCCGCTCCAGGCGTTCGTCCGTGTGGCGCTGCCGTTGGCTCGACCCGGCTTGTTGTCAGTCTTCATACTTCATTTTCTGTTCTCATGGAATGACTTGCTCACCCCGCTGGTGTTCCTACCGCCGGAAGCGGCACCACTCACTGTGCGTGTTGCTGCGCTACTTCAAACTAGTAGCACGGATCCTTTGGTCGTCGTTTCGGCAGCAGCCGTCATTGCGATCGCTTTGCCAATGACGCTGTTCTTCACGCTGCAACGGTTCTTGGCCCGTGGCTTGACCGCTGGGGCTGTAAAGGGTTAATCGAAGACGGTCGGAGGACGAGTCTCTACCGGGACTACAGAATATGATGGAGTTTCGTACGATTGGCTCGCTCAGGGTGTCCGTTGTTGGTCTCGGGTGCAACAACTTTGGCAGGCATCTGTCGTCTGCCGAAGCCGACTCCGTTGTCAGTGCGGCGATCGACGCCGGCATAAACTTTTTTGATACAGCGGACGTCTACTTTGGCGTCGAGGGCGCCTCAGAAGTTCAGCTGGGTCAGGCGCTCCGAGGTCGACGGGACTCAGTAATTGTGGCAACCAAGTTCGGCAAACCGCACCCACAGGGTGACGCGGGCTGGGGCGGAGCGTCCCCGACGTGGATTCGAAAAGCTGTCGAGGGGAGCCTTCGTCGGCTGGATACGGATTACATCGATCTATATCAGCTGCACGAGCCCGATTCGCGTGTGCCTATCAGCGAGACGCTCGGCGCGCTAAACGAATTGGTAACCGCGGGCAAAATCCGTGAGATCGGTCATGCGAACTTCAGTGCAGTCGAGATTGACGAGGCTGAACGCGTAGCAGAGGCCATGGGAGTGCGGGCCTTCGCATCGACGCAAGTGGAGTGGAATCTGCTCAACCGGACTGCGGAGCTGACTGTGATCGACAAAGCGAAAGCGGTTGGCCTACGGGTTCTCCCGTATTTTCCGTTAGCCTCAGGTCTATTGACAGGAAAATACTTCGAACCCGAAGTGGACCCTCGCTGGCGTCTGTCGAAGATACCCAATCGCGCCAGGTTTATAAACGACCGAGCCGTGGAGATTGCTAGAAAACTAGACCAGCTCGCACGAGAACGTGGACGCACATTGCTGGAGTTAGCGCTGTCGTGGCTCGCCGGCCAGAACGTCGTCGCTTCGGTAATTGCGGGGGCAACAACTCCCGAGCAGGTCGAGCGCAATGCGGTGTCCGCCTCATGGCGTCTCGACGAAGAGCTGGCCCAGGAGATTGATGCCGTGACGTTGGGTGGCGACGTCTAAAGCCGGCAGGTTGATGGTCTGAGCGGGCAAACTCGGAAACTAGCTGAGCGCGCGGGCGAGAATTCGACAAGGCGCGGTGTGGTCCAGGCATGTCAAGGCGAACTGCGTACGATCTGTGGAAGATGTGTCGTGCGGATCAGCGGCGATCAAAAGTAGCTTCTTAATGGTCCCGTCGTGCAGTTCCGAGCCTCCAGAGGACGCGCACCCGGCCAACCGTCGTTCGTGAAGCGGGTGCGTGGGGTTCGAAACGACAACGTCGAATCGGTTGTCCTCGTAGATGGATCACACTTCACATTTCGCCTGGCCATCGCCCCTTCGCACCGGACTCTCGAAGGCGTCGGGATACCCGAGGTCTTTGGATTGCGGTGAGCGTTAGGTTGTCCGGGTGCCCCAGTTGATCGATGACCGCTACGAGATCATCGACGTCATCGCCTCGGGCGGCATGGCTACGGTCTGGCGGGCCCATGACACCCGGCTAGATCGGGCGGTCGCCCTGAAGCGGCCTCACCCCGCTCCCGCCGGCGACGACTCACACCGTCGCTTCGAACGCGAGGCCCGGGCGGCGGCGGCTCTCAGTCACCCCCATCTGGTCACCGTCTACGACGTCGGTCATGACGAGAGCGGTCCGTACCTGGTGATGGAGCTGATCGAAGGCCCGACATTGGCACAGGTTTCCGAGTCCCTCGACCGCCGTGAGGCGCTGGAGCTGGTGGCGAACATCGCCGATGCA
>DASVDX010000048.1:0-5112 GCA_036380875.1 Acidimicrobiia bacterium | reverse complement strand
ATCAGCTGCAGCCGAGGCTGTTACCGCAGTTCAGGCACTTGTAGCAAGAGCCGTTGCGGACGGTGATGTGCCCGCACGTGTCGCACAGCGGGGCATCACCCATCATGTCGCCCAGCGCCGACTGCATGCTCAGCGTGCCGGCGTCGACTGCCGCCACGGCCACCTTCTCCTTTGACGGCTGGGGAATGGCGGCGCTCGTCACCGGCGAGTCGGCGAAACGAGCGGCGTCCTCCACCGCGTCGACATCGGTGTCGGCCAGGGCGTCGCCGAGCTCCAGCTGGTAGCCGGCCTCGGCGGCGATGCCCGACTTGGGCTCGGGCAGTTCGCCTTCCCGGTTCGGCGGCACCTGTGCCAGGTCGTCCCTCCTGAGGTACTCGACACCGAGCGCCCGGAAGACGTAGTCGATTATCGAGTTCGCCATCTTGATGTTGGGATGGCCCTCGACGATGCCCCGAGGCTCGAAGGTCTGGAACGTGAACGTGTCCACGAACTCCTCGAGCGGCACGCCGTACTGGAGGCCCTTGCTCACCGCGATGGCGAAGCAGGACAGGATGCCCTTCAGCGTGGCGCCTTCCTTGGCGAGGTCGATGAAGATCTCGCCCAAGGTGCCGTCGTCGTATTCGCCGGTGCGGAGGAACACCTTGTGGCCTCCGACCCGGGCCTCCTGGTTGAAGCCACGGCGACGAGCCGGGAGCAGGAACCGCGGCGGCTTCATCCCCGAGGCGTACGCCTGGGTGGGGGAAATACCGGCAGGGATGTTGCCCCAGTGGAGCTTGATGTCCTCTTCCACCGCCTTGGCGACTTCCTCGTCCTCCTCGTCGGAGACACCGTCGTCCGACTTGGAGTTGAGTGGCTGAGCAGCCTTCGAGCCGTCCCGGTAGAGGGCCATCGCCTTGAGGCCCAGCTCCCAGGAGAGCATGTAGGCATCGGCGATGTCGTCCGGGCTGACATCGTTCGGCATGTTGATGGTCTTCGAGATCGCCCCGGAGATGAACGGCTGGGCGGCCGCCATCATCTTGATGTGGCCGGTGTAGTGGATGAACCGCTTCCCGTACTTGCCGTTCTTGTTGGCGGTGTCGAACACAGGTAGGTGCTCGTCACGAAGATGCGGGGCGCCTTCGATCGTCTGCCGGCCGCATATGTGGTCGTTGGCCTCCTGGATCTGCTCCTTCGTGAAGCCGAGCCAGGTGAGCAGGTCGAACTCGAACGACGTGTATTCGTCGGGCGTCAGGCCGAGCCGCTGCAGAGCCTCCTCGCCGACCGTGAACACGTTGAAGGCGTGGCGCAACTCGAACACCGACGGGAGCGTCTTCTCGATCCTGTCGATTTCCTCAGCCGTGAAGCCCTTGGCCGCCAGTGACTCCCGGTTGATGTGCGGGGCGCCGTCGAGTGACGAAGTGCCGACGATGTAGGTGACGATGTCCTCGACCTGGTCCTCGGAGTAACCGAGGTGCCGCAGCGCCGGGGCCACCGACTGGTTGACGATCTTGAAGTAGCCGCCGCCGGCCAGCTTCTTGAATTTCACCAACGAGAAGTCGGGCTCGACGCCGGTGGTGTCGCAGTCCATCAACAGGCCGATCGTGCCGGTGGGCGCCAGCACCGTCGCCTGGGCGTTGCGGTAGCCGTGGCGCTCTCCCAACTCGAGGGCCTCGTCCCACACCTGGCGCGCCGCCTGGAGCAGGTCCGTCGGGGCGAGAGCCGGGTCGATGCCCATCACCTTGTGGGAGACGTCCTCGTAGTCGGGGTCGTTGTAGGCGGCCCGGCGATGGTTGCGGATCACCCGCAGCATCGCCTCGGCGTTCTCGTGGTACTTCGGGAAGGGCCCCACGGCGGCCGCCATCTCCGCCGAAGTGGCGTAGGCCTGGCCGGTGAGGATGGCGGTGATCGCCCCGGCAATCGCCCGGCCCTCGTCGGAGTCGTAGGGGACGCCGCGGCGCATCAGGAGCGACCCGAGGTTGGCATAGCCGAGGCCGAGAGTCCGGTAGTCGTAGGAACCCCGGGCGATCTCCTTCGACGGGAAGTGGGCCATCGCCACCGAGATCTCGAGGACGATCGTCCACAGGCGGATGGCGTGCCGGTAGGCCTCGATGTCGAATCCGCCGTCGGGCGTCTCGAACTTGACCAGGTTGATGCTGGCGAGGTTGCAGGCCGTGTCGTCCAAGAACATGTACTCGGAGCACGGGTTGGAGGCGTTGATTCGCCCGCCCGCCGGCGAGGTGTGCCACTCGTTGATGGTGGTGTCGTACTGGAGACCGGGGTCGGCGCACTCCCACGCCGCCTTGGCGATCCGCTGCCACAACTCACGAGCCTTGACGGTCTTGCGGACCTTGCCGGTCGTGCGCTCGACGAGGTCCCACTCGCCGTCCTCGATCACGGCCTGGATGAACTCGTTGGTCACCCGCACCGAGTTGTTGGAGTTCTGGCCGGAGACAGTGGCGTAGGCCTCGCCGTTGAAGTCGGCGGGGTAACCGCCGTGCTCGATGAGGATGCGGGCCTTCCGCTCCTCGACCATCTTCCAATCGATGAAGTCCTCGATGTCGGGATGGTCGATGTCGAGGATGACCATCTTGGCGGCGCGGCGGGTGGTGCCCCCCGACTTGATGGCACCGGCGGCCCGGTCGCCGATCTTGAGGAAGCTCATCACTCCGGACGACTTGCCGCCGCCGGAGAGGAGTTCGTTCTCGGCGCGGATCTTCGAGAAATTGGAGCCGGCCCCGGAGCCGAACTTGAAGATGCGGGCTTCCCGCACCCACAGGTCCATGATCCCGCCCGGGTTCACCAGGTCGTCCTTGACGCTGAGGATGAAGCAGGCGTGCGGGGCGGGGCGGGAGTAGGAGTCGGGGGAGGGGACGACCTCGTCGGTCTCGGGGTCGACGTACCAGAAGCCCTGGGCGGGCCCGGTGATGCCGTAGGCGTGGTTCAGGCCGGTGTTGAACCACTGGGGGCTGTTGGGGGCAGCCATCTGGGTGGCCAGCATGTACTTGATCTCGTCTTCGAACGCCTGCGCGTCCTCGGGGGATGCGAAATAGCCCCCCTTCTCTCCCCACCAGCGCCATGTGGAGGCGAGACGGTCGAACACCTGGCGGGCCGACCGCTCGGGGCCTGTCACCACCTCGCCGTTCTGGTCGCGGATCGGCTCGCCGTTCTCGTCGTACTGGGGGACGCCGGCCTTGCGGAAGTACTTGGACACCATGATGTCCGCCGCCACCTGCGACCAGTCGGCGGGGATCTCGGCCTCCTTCATCTCGAACACCACGGAGCCGTCGGGGTTGGTGATGCGGCTGTCGCGCCGCGACCACTCGATGGTTTCGTAGGGGTCTCTGCCCGCCTCGGTGAAACGGCGAGTGATCTGCAGACCGGCGCTCATGGCGCTCTCCTTCCTATCGGACGACTCTTCCTCTCCTGGCCCGCCGGTAGGGGCCAAACCACAAGATGTTGTGGTCGCGTGTTCCGCAGACACCACATCTTGGGGTGAACACACCAATGTAATTACATCTGTGTCGTCCGTCAACGGAAACTTCGGATTTGTCGCCAGAAGGCTCCGTCGACGCCGACGAACGGCTGGGGAAGTGCGCCCAGAAAGGGCGGTGGGGAAGTGGCGGGGAAGCTACCGCAGTCGACCCGGTTCGGGAAAACGAGACACGGTCCCGAGTTTTCGCGCCCTTTCAGGCGACCGGGAGTCGACCTTTGATGATCGCCATCTCGCGGCGACCGGCTTTGCGTCTCACCACCTCCACGTCGTCGAAGCCGAGTGTGGCGAGACGCTGGGACAGATTCTCCGCCTCGGCAGGGGTGAGGCCGTGGCCGCCTTCCCGGCGGAGCAGGCGCTCCGCCACCAACAGGCGGCCACCTGGGGCGAGCACGCGGGCGACCTCGCGCAGGCCGGCGTCAGGTTCCTCCCAATGGTGGAACGAGGCGATCGACCACACCACGTCGACCGAGTCATCGGGGAAGGGAAGGTCCTCGGCCACCGCCACGGCCACCTTGGCTCCGGGGATGCGCTTTTCGGCAGTCGAGGCGAGGGACGCCGTCGGGTCGACGCCGAAGACGTTCTCCGGGCCGACCACCTCGGCCGCCATTTTCAGCGCTGCGCCTGCCCCGCTCCCGATGTCGAGCACCCGCTCGCCGGGCTTCAGCTGCGCCTCAGATACCACCTCTCGGTTCGAGGAAGGGTTCCGGGCGACGAGCCCGTAGATCTTGCCCATCAGCCACGACCAGCCGGCATTGCCCGTTGCCATGGCCTCACGGTAGACCGCGCCTCGTTGTACCAGGCCCGAGTGAGCCGACAGCTCAGGGATGGGGTGGGACGTCGACCACCATCGTCGGACCACCGGTGAGTGTGGAGAACGGCTGCCAGTTCTTGTCCGACGTCGTGACTTTCAGCACTGTGGTCTCCACCTTGACCACGCTCTGTTTTCTCGGCTGGTTCGCCCCGCCCACCTCGTAGTCGTTGCTCCACACCGTCATCTTCGATGAGCCTTTGGCGGGTACGAAATGGCTGTAAACGACGTGGTTTTCTGTCGAGCCATCCGCATACGTGCGCGTCACCTGTATGTCGAGATATTGATGGCGATCGGTCGAGTTGGTGTAGGTGAAATGGGCGGTCCACTGGCCGCGGCTGCCGTGTCGGTCCCACCAATAGAAATTCCCATCGGTTCCGGAGGAGCTCAGCCCGGGAAACCCTGCCGATTCGTCGTCGACATCGGTGCCATCACCGCTGCCGCCAGATCCGGCTGCAGAACCCTGTCCGCTCTTCGATCCGTCGGTCGGATCAGTCGAGTCGTCGTCTGCGTTTCCTCCGTCCTGTCCGTGGCCGGGGCCCGCGGGGTCGTCGACTGCGCCATCGCCGTCTCCCGGATCGACGTCCCCGGTCGACGGATCGGGCGTCGTATCTCCGCCATCGGCTGGATCGGGGTCGCTCTTCTGGTTTCCGCCAGTGGTGTCGTTGGCGTCGCTCGAGGAGGCGGAACCGCCGTTTCCGCTGCCGCCGTTTCCGCTTCCGGAATCGCCGCTGGCACCACCCGGATTTCCGTTTCCGCTGGATCCCGGGCCGCCACCGGTCGAACCTCCGTCGCTGTCGTCGCTCGGGTCCTCGGTCTCGTCCGAGTTCGC
>DASVDX010000047.1:0-31479 GCA_036380875.1 Acidimicrobiia bacterium | reverse complement strand
CAACACCACCGCCTGATCGAAACTCAGTTTGCCGGAAGCCACCGCCCCCCACGTGAGCCGCATGGGTTCGAGGGAGCGGGCCAGGAACACCTCCCGGCGAGCCCGACGGGCCGACATGCCACACCGATGCATCAGAAACGCGGCGGTGGAGGTGTGACCGTCGTAATCGAACCCCTGCTCCCGGTCCAGAGCAGCCACCTCAGACAGGAACTCCAAACGGGAAGCGGTGAGATTCCCCCACCGATCAGCGACCCGATCCATCGCCTCGTTCCCCCTGGTATCGAACGACCGTTCGATCATGCCCCGAACCTACAAGGGTGAAGGGACATCAACCAGAGGCTCGGACCAGCGGATCCTTCGCTTACGCTGGGCGCTGACATGGACCACGCCCTGCCTGAATTCAGCGACCGGCGCATGCCGGTCATCTATCTGAGCCACGGTGCTCCACCGCTCGCCGACGACCCGGTGTGGACCCGCCAGTTGGCCGAGTGGTCGGCGGCGATGCCCAAGCCCAGTTCGGTGCTGATGGTCTCGGCCCACTGGGAGAACGACCCTCTCACGATGGGCGCAACCACCACCGTCCCCCTCTACTACGACTTCTGGGGATTCCCCCAGCGCTACTACGAGGTGCAGTACCCGGCTCCGGGAGCGCCGCAGCTGGCGGCCCAGGTGGCGAGGCTGTTGTCGACTCCCGATCATCCGGTCTATCACGACCCCGAGCGGGGATTGGATCACGGTGCCTACGTCCCGCTGATGGAGATGTATCCGGAGGCCGACGTGCCGGTGCTCCAGATCTCGATGCCGACGCTCGATCCCCGAGTGCTCTTCGACATCGGGCGTCGGCTGTCTGAGCTCCGCGATCAGGGCGTGCTGATCGTGGGAAGTGGCTTCAGCACCCACAACCTCCGGGAGATGAACTGGCACGCCGGCCCGGATGGCGAGCCGCCCTCCTGGTCGGTGGAGTTCGACGACTGGTTGCACCGGACCCTGGCCGCCGGGGACATCGACTCGCTTCTCGACTTCCAACGGGCGGCGCCTGCCGCCCATATCGCCCATCCCCGCACGGAGCATTTCGCGCCGCTGTTCGTGGCACTGGGAGCAGCGATCGACACAGGGGCGGGCCCCGAAAACGCCGTCGAGGGGTTCTGGTTCGGCCTTTCCAAGCGCTCCGTGCAGTTCTCCTGAACGATCGCCGCAGAACGAAGAGCGGACGCACCCCTACAATGACCCTCTCCCGATGATCACGATCAAGTCCCGACGCGAGTTCGAGAAGATGGCCATCGCCGGCGCCTGCGTGGCGGCCATCCATCGCGCCGTCAAGGAGGCGGCCCAGCCGGGAGTGTCGCTTCTCGAGTTGGAGGACATCTCGCGTCAGATCCTCGCCGAGCGGGGCTGCAAGTCGTCGTTCCTCAACTATCACGGGACCTATCCGGCGACCCTGTGCCTGTCGCCCAACGACGTCATCGTCCATGGCATCCCCACCGACTACCGGCTGAAGGAGGGCGACGTCCTCTCCGTTGATGCCGGGGCCATCTACGAGGGATTCCACGGCGACGCCGCCCTCACCTTCGCCATCGGCGAGGTGCCCCCGGAGGTGCAGCGATTGATCGACGCCACCGAAGAGGGCATGTGGGCCGGCATCCGGGCCGTGCGCCACGGTGGGCGCCTGGGTGACATCGGCGCCGCCATCTCCGAGGTGGGCCAGCGCTACGGCTACGGCATCGTCGAGGAGTACCTGGGGCACGGCATCGGCCGTCAGATGCACGAGGAGCCCCAGGTGCCCAACGTCGGGGTCCGGGGGACGGGCATGAAGCTGCGCACCGGGATGGCGTTGTGCATCGAGCCGATGTTCAACATGGGGGGGCGCCACACCAAGGTCGATCCCGACGGATGGACCGTCCGCACCGCCGACGGCTCACTTTCGGCTCACTGGGAGCACACGGTGGCCATCACCAAAGACGGAGTGATGGTCTTCACCGCCGGCGAAGAACCTCTGGCGGTGGAAGCGACGCCAGAACCGGTTGCCGAACAGATTTGAAGATAGAGATACCAGGTCGGTATCATTTCGATCTGGCCGTGGTTTCGCCATGCCCTCATGGTCCCATGGTCTCGTTCCCGAAGCACCCTCCATGTGCGACGCCCTGTCGCTCGGTGATGGCTGCCGGGGCGCGAAACGTGACAAGAACGTAGGCAAAGAGTCGAAGTGCCGGTGTAGCCATCGGCCCGACGGAAACGTCTGGAGATACCAATGAAGGTGCGTCCTTCGACCAAGAAGATGTGCGAGAAGTGTCGCATCATCCGCCGCCGCGGGCGGGTATGGGTGATCTGCCCGAACCCTCGCCACAAGCAGAGGCAGGGGTGATCGGCTGATGGCACGAATCGCTGGAGTAGACCTTCCCCGCGACAAGCGTCTGGAGATCGGCCTCACCTACATATACGGGGTGGGGCGCAGCCGCGCCGTCCAGATCTGCGAGGCCACCGGGATCGACCCCGGCACCAAGGTCCGGGAGCTGACCGACGACGAGGTGGCTCGCATCCGCCGCTTCATCGATCAGAACTACCAGGTCGAAGGCGACCTCCGCCGCGAGGTCCAGCAGAACATCAAGCGCAAGATCGAAATCGGCACCTATCAGGGTATCCGCCACCGTCGTGGCCTTCCCGTGCGGGGTCAGCGGACACACACCAATGCCCGCACCCGCAAGGGTCCTCGCAAGGCGATCGCCGGTAAGAAGAAGGCCAAGAAGTAGGAGCAGCGGTGGCTAGGCAGCAGAAGCAGGCAGCATCGTCCCAGAAGCGGGTGCGCCGTCGGGAGCGCAAGAACATCTCCCACGGCCAGGCCCACATCAAGGCGAGCTTCAACAACACGATCATCACCATCACCGATCAGGCCGGCAACGTCATCACCTGGACCTCGGGTGGCTCGGTCGGATTCAAGGGCTCTCGCAAGTCGACGCCGTATGCCGCCCAGGTGGCGGCCGAGGAGGCCGCCCGACGGGCCGGCGAGCACGGCATTCGCAAGCTCGACGTGATCGTCTCCGGAACCGGGTCGGGGCGGGATACCGCCGTCCGCACCCTGCAGAACATGGGCATGGAGGTGAGCGGCGTGCGCGACGTCACCCCCATTCCCCACAACGGTGTCCGTCCGAAGAAGCGTCGGAGAGGCTGAGATGGCTCGTTACACCGGTCCCAAGCACAAGGCTTGCCGTCGCGCTCGCACCCCGCTGTGCCAGTCGAAGAAATGTCCCGTCGAGCGTCGCCCGTATCCCCCGGGTGAGCACGGACGCGGCCGCATTCGTGAGAGCGACTACCAGATCCAGCTGCGCGAGAAGCAGAAGCTGCGCACGATGTACGGGGTCCTCGAGCGCCAGTTCCGCCGCTACTACGAGGAGGCGGAGCGTCGTCCCGGGATCACCGGCGACAACCTCTTGCAGATCCTCGAGTGCCGCCTCGACAACGTCGTGTGGCGGGCGGGTCTGGCCCAGACTCGCGCCCAGGCCCGGCAGCTCGTCAACCACGGCCATTTCCGGGTCAACGGCAAGAAGGTCGACATCCCCTCCTATCAGGTGAAGAAGGGTGACGTGATCACGATCAAGGACGGTTCACGTGACCTGGTCGTCATCCAGCACGCCATCGACACCCTCGACCGGCCGGTCCCGGAATGGCTCGATGTCGACCACGAGCAGCGGCGGGTGATGGTCCGCGACCTCCCCAGCCGCGAGCAGATCGACACCGCCGTTCAGGAGCAGCTGATCGTCGAGCTCTACTCGAAGTGAGGAATCCCCAGTGCTGATCGTTCAACGACCCCATATCCAAGAGGAGCAGGTCGGCGAGAACCGGTCCCGGTTCATCGTCGAGCCGCTCGAGCCCGGCTTCGGCTACACGCTCGGCAACACCATGCGCCGCACGCTCTTGTCCCGGATTCCCGGGGCGGCGGTGACCTCGATCCAGATCGAAGGTGTCGAGCACGAGTTCTCGACGATCGAAGGGGTGGTCGAAGACGTCGTCGACCTCATCCTCAACATCAAACAGATCGTCGTCCGACTCGAGGACAACGAGCCCAAGACCGTCTATCTGTCGGCGAAGGGCGCCGGTGAGGTGAAGGCGGGTGACATCAAGGTCCCGGCGGGAGTGGAGATCGTCAACCCGGACTTGCATCTCGCCACACTGTCGGCTTCCGGTCGTCTCGAGATGGAGATGACCGTCGCCCCCGGCGTCGGCTACCGGGGCGCCGAGCAGAACAAGGAGCCGGGCCAGCCGATCGGTGTGATTCCGGTCGACTCGATCTTCTCGCCGGTGCGCAAGGTCGCCTACCGAGTCGAGAACACCCAGGTCGGGCAGATGACCAACTACGACAAGCTGATCCTCGACGTCGAGACCAACGGCGCCATCGAGCCCAGCGAGGCGGTGTCCTCCGCCGGCAAGACCCTCCGCGAGCTGATGGGTCTGTTCGCCGACATGGCCGAAGGTGTCGGTCTCGAGTTGGGCGAGGTGGAACAGGAAGGCACGGGGTCCCCGGACCTCGACCTGCCGATCGAGGCGCTGGACCTCTCGGAGCGGCCGCGCAACTGCCTCCGCCGGGCCCAGATCAAGACCGTCGGCGAGTTGGTGCAGCGCACCTCCGACGATCTCCTCAACATCACCAACTTCGGTCAGAAGAGCCTCGAAGAGGTCGTCGCCAAGCTGGACGAGCTCGGCCTGTCGCTGGCCGACGCTGGTCAAGGAGCCAAGTCCTGATGCCTCGGCCCAAGAAAGGTCCGCGCTTCGGTGGGTCGCCGGCTCACTCCCGGCACCTGCTGATCAACCTGACCACCGCCCTCATCCGGGACGGCCGGGTGGAGACCACGCTGGCCCGGGCCAAGGCAGTCCGGCCTCTCGCCGAGAAGGTGATCTCGCGAGCCCGCGAAGACGGACCGCACAACCGGCGCATCGTCCGCAAGACCATCACCGACCGGGAAACGCTCACCAAGCTGTTCACGGAGGTCGGCCCCAACTACGCCGATCGTCCCGGCGGCTACACCCGGATCGTGAAGGTCGGCCAGCGGCGGGGCGACGGCTCCGAGATGGCCATCATCGAACTGGTCTGAGTCAGCTCGCCGCCAGTACCCGAACCGAACGGCGATACGCGCCTGGGCTGATCCCGGCGACGGCGCGGAAGTCGTTCGTCAGGTGCGCCTGATCGGCGTAGCCCAGTTCGTACGCCAGCTGCGCCAGGTCCATGTCGGGCCGCGTCGCCAGGAGGCGCGCCAGTTCCTGCAATCGGACCCGCCGGCTCACGAACTTGGGTCCGTGCCCGACGGTTTCCTTGAGGGCACGTTGGATGGTCCGCGGGCTGACGCCGAGGCGCTCGGGCAGGTCCACTCCGACCCGCGAGCGGACCTCGGTGGTGAGCGCATCGAGAATGGCGTTGGCCAGGGTCCCGGCTGCCGTCACCGGGCGCTCGGCGAGGCGCTCGGCGATGGCGGCGGTGGCGACTTCGACCCGGTCTTCTGAGGTGGCGGCTTCCGCGATCCGGGTCATCAGCTCATGGAGGCGCCGGTCGAGCGACGGCGTCACTGCCACGGTGGCGTCGGCGATCTGGGGGGGAGTGAGGTCGGAGACGACGGCCAACCCGGCGGGACGGAGACGGATCCCGAACGCCGACCCGCTCCCCCTTATGAGACGGTGCCAGGCCCGGCGATGGACGCCGGTGATCACCAAAGGCGCCGGCACCGCACCTTGCTCGACCGTCAGATGGACACTGGCGGCGTCGATGATCCGTTGAGAGATCACCTCACCCGCGTCCAGGTGCCAGCGGACCTGCCAGAAGTGGTCGACCACCGCCGCGATGTCGGGGTGCGCTTCGAACCGCCGGGCGTCGTAGCGCGCCAAGTTCTCGGGGTGCAGGACCCCCGTACGGTCGTCGATGCGTACCGGCTCAGGTCTGGGCATTCGATCCGATGCGTTGGCGGATCCACTCGTGGGCTTCGCGGAGCCGCTCGGCGGAGTCGCCGGCGGTCCGGGGGATCGGGTCGCCGATCCACATCTCGACCGTGGCTCCGGGGCTGAACGGCCACATGCGGTTGAGCTGCCACGATCCCTTGATCGCCACCGGGACGACCGGCATCTGATCAGCGGCATCGAGGAGGACACGGGCCCCCGAACGCTTGAAGGGCTGCAGAGTCCCGTCCCGGGAGCGGCTCCCTTCAGGGAAGATCACCGCCGAGCGGTTGCGGTCCTGGACGCGCTTTCCGAAGTCGCGGATCGCCGCCAGAGCCTGGACGGCGTCCGCCCGATCGATCAAGGCGTGGCCGCCCTTCTTCAGATTGAGGGACACCGAGGGGATCCATCTCCCCAACTCCGCTTTGGCGACGTACTTCGGGAGGTTTGTGAAGAGGTATCCGCCGATGAGGGCGATGTCGAGCATCGACTGGTGGTTCGAGATGATCACGTAACCGGTGTGGGGTTCCACCTTGGGCGATCGGTGCACCGTGATGCGGGTTCCGAAGAGCTGGAAGACGCCCACCAGTGCGCGCTGCAGGCCGGCCATCACGTATTCGAACGCTGTCATCGAGAACGGCAGCACCAACCGCCCGGCGATATCGAAGACGAGCAGCACCAGCCCGAACGAGAGCAGGAACGGGATGGTGACCACCCAGCGCAGCACGGACTTCACCCAAGGCAGTCTATGGAGACTCGATCTCAACCGGCCCGGATGGGATACCAGTCGGCGTCCGGTTAACGTCCCTCCCGCGAGATGACTCCTCACCCCACTCCCTTTCTGACTTTCACGCGCGATGAATGGGCGGCGCTGCGCGCCAACACCCCGATGACGCTCGACGAAAAGGACGTCGAGGCGATCCGAGGGATCAACGTCGCCCTGTCGATGGACGAGGTCGAGCACATCTACCTGCCCCTCTCCCGGCTTCTGAACCTCTACGTACGTGCCAGCCAGACACTCTTTTCGGTCACCGACACTTTCCTCGGCAAACCGACGACGGCCGTGCCGTACGTGATCGGCATCGCCGGGTCGGTGGCGGTCGGCAAGTCGACGACCGCCAGGGTGCTCCAAGCGCTGCTCTCCCGGTGGCCGGACCATCCGCGTGTCGACCTCGTCACGACGGACGGCTTCCTCCTGCCGAACGAGGTGCTGGAAGAGCGCGGCTTGATGCAGCGGAAGGGCTTCCCGGAGAGCTACGACCGGCGCCGCCTCCTGGAGTTCGTCGTCGATCTCAAGTCGGGCCGCTCGCCGCTCGAAGCGCCGGTCTACTCGCACAAGGCTTACGACGTGATCCCGGGTGAGACCCGGGTGGTGGAGGACCCCGACATCGTCATCATCGAGGGTCTCAACGTGCTGCAAGGCGGGGGCCACGGCACTTACGTGTCCGACTACTTCGACTTCTCGATATACGTCGACGCCCGCCCTGAGGACATCCAGGGGTGGTACGTGCAGCGGTTCCTGACCTTCCGGGACACCGCGTTCCAGGATCCCACCAACTACTTCCATCGCTACGCCTCTCTGAGCGACGAGGAGGCTCGGTCGGAAGCGACGCGGATCTGGAACGAGATCAACAAGCCCAATCTCGAGCAGAACATCGCCCCCACACGGGAGCGGGCCACCCTGATCCTCGAGAAATCGGGCGATCACAGCGTCGACCTGGTGCACTTGCGGCGCAGATAGCGCCGTCTGCCCGGCGGAGTCGAGGTCCCGGTCTAGTACGCTCCCCGGCCATGCGCGCGCTTCGACGGGCCGTCCGGGCCTCCATCCTCGACCGGAGGGCCCATTCCGAGCTCTTCTTCGATTCGGACGCCACCGCCGACGCCGTCCTACTGGTGGCGGCGATCAGCGCCGTCGTCTATGCCACGAGGGTCGTGCGGTTCGCAGGGTTCGGGGCAGTGTCCCTCACGGGCCTCCTGGAGGCGGTGATCTACGGGTTGATCTCCTGGCTGATCCTCGCCGCCGCCACCTGGTTCGTCGCCACCCGCCTGTTCTCGGGCAGCGGGCACATGCAGACCATGATCCGCCTCCACGGCCACTGCGAGCTTCCCCTGCTCCTGTGGATCTTCGGAGACGTCGCCGGCGGGATCGGCCTGGTGTGGTCCCTGGTCGCCAAGGTCGTCGCCACGTCGGAAGCTGCCTCGCTCGACACGCCGAAGTCGGTGGGCTCGGTGCTGATCGGATTCGCGTTGATCGTCGTCGTTCGTCTCATCTTCCGGTTGCCCTTCATGGTCCTGGGCTCCTTGTTCTGAGGTGCCGATAGTCCGACTCGACATCTCCTACGACGGCACCGGGTTCCATGGGTTCGCCCGCCAGCCACATGTCCGCACGGTGCAGGGGGTGCTGGAAGACGCCTTGGAGCGGGTCCTCGGGCGCCGCTACGAGACCATCGGGGCGGGTCGCACCGATGCCGGGGTCCATGCTCGCCATCAGGTGGTCAGCTTCGAGGTCGATGAGCTCCCGGACCTGGAGCGGCTGCGCCGCTCATTGGACGGCGTGATGGGAGGCGAGGTGTCCGTCCTGTCGGCGTCGGAGGCGCCCGAGGGCTTCAACGCCCGGTTCTCGCCGACCTGGCGGGCATATCGCTATTTCGTGGACCCACGTCCGGCCACCGATCCCTTGACGCGCAACTGGGTGTGGCATCTGGGAAAGCCGCTCGACCTGGGGGCAATGAACGTCGCTGCTGCCGCCTTCGTCGGGGAGCACGACTTCGCCAGCTTCTGTCGCCGGCGACCAGGGGCGACGACGGTGCGCCACGTCTTCGAAGCGGGCTGGTGGACAGAGGACCAGCGGGTGGTCTTCGGAGTCAGGGCCAAGGCGTTCTGCCATCAGATGGTGCGGTCGTTGGTCGGGTTGTGCGTCGACGTGGGGTTGGGACGGCGGCGGGCGGCGGAGGTGGAGGAGGTGATCGCCGTTCGAGATCGTCGAGCGGTCGGCACCATCGCCCCGCCCCATGGCCTCGTTCTGTGGGAAGTGGGCTTTTCCTAGGCGGCTGGCGGCACTAGCGGTGGGAATTGGCGAATTCCGTTGGTTCCTCGTATCCTGTATCTGCTCCCGCCGGGAGCTCGTTTCCCACGCCGCCCCTCGATCGAGAGGGATTTTGTTTTGCCATGACCGTCAACAAGACATACTCGCCCAAGCCCGGCGACATCACCCGTGAGTGGTGGCTCGTCGACGCCACCGACCTGCCTCTGGGCCGGCTCGCCTCGGAGGTCGCCAAGATCCTGCGCGGCAAGCACAAGCCGATCTACGCCAACCACATGGACACCGGCGACCACGTCGTCGTGGTGAACGCCGAGAAGGTGGCCGTCACGTCGGAGAAGGCGCAGCAGAAGATCTACTACCGCCACTCGGGTTACCCCGGTGGGATCAAGGCCGAGACCTTCGCCTCGCTCATCCGTCGCCGCCCCGAGGCCGTGATCGAGCGCGCCGTCCGGGGCATGCTCCCCAAGAACAGGCTCGGCCGGAAGATGGCCCGTAAGCTGAAGGTGTATGCCGGGCCGGATCATCCGCATCAGGCCCAGCAGCCGAAGCCGTTGGAACTCGACATTCGAAAGGTTGAACGCTGATGCCCAAGCCCCTCGTCCAGGCCACAGGACGACGTAAGGAAGCCGTCGCCCGTGTCCGGTTCCGCGACGGAGGCGGTCAGCTGACCCTCAACGGCCGCTCCCTCGAGTCGTACTTCCCGACGATGGCCCAGCGCATGCGGGTGATGGAGCCCCTCCAGATCACGAACACGCAGGGCCGCTACGACATCGACGCCACCCTGCACGGCGGCGGCGTCAGCGGCCAGGTCGACGCCCTCCGGCTGGGTATCGCCCGGGGTCTCGTCGAGCTCGACCCCGAGTTGCGTGCCGTCCTCAAGAAGGCCGGTCTGCTCACCCGTGACGCCCGGCGCGTCGAGCGCAAGAAGTACGGCCTCCGCAAGGCGCGGCGGGCTCCGCAGTACACCAAGCGTTAGAGAGGCTCTGCAGCTTGGCTGACCTTCGGGCGCTCCTCGAGGCGGGTCGGCCGATTTTCGGGACCGACGGCGTCCGCGGGGAGGCCGGCACCGAGCTCACTCCCGAGCTGGCTCTCGACATCGGCCGGGCCGCAGGCTGCCTTCTCAGCCACGGCCCGGTCGTCGTCGGTCGTGACACTCGTCGCTCCGGCACGATGCTGGCGTCGTCGTTGCAGGCCGGGTTCCAGGCCGTCGGCATCGACACCGTCGACGTTGGCGTCTTGCCGTCCGGCGGCATCAGCCTCCTCACCGCCCAGACGGGCGCCCGCATGGGCGCGGTCGTCTCTGCGTCTCACAACCCCGCCCCCGACAACGGCATCAAGCTGCTGGGCGAACACGGCACGAAGCTCCCCGACGAGGTGGAGAGGGAGATCGAGGATCGCCTGCGGTCCCGCTCCGGGAGGTCATCGGTCGGCGGGGCGATCGGAATCGGCCTCGTCGACGATGACGCCCTCTACGAATACGTCGGATACCTCGCCAGCGTGTCCATGTATCGGTTGAGCGGCATCCAGTTGACGCTCGATTGCGCCAACGGTGCCGCCTTCAAGGCGGCGCCGGAGCTGTTCAGCCGCCTCAAGGCCGACGTCGAGGTCCTGGCAGCCGAGCCCAACGGGGTCAACATCAACGACGGTTGCGGCGCCACCCATCCCGAGTACCTCGCGGCTCGCACCAGAGGCAGGGTCGGGCTCGCTTTCGACGGTGACGCCGACCGCCTGATCGCCGTCGACGAGGACGGCCGGCCCGCCAACGGCGACGTGATCATGGCCATCATCGCCCGCCATTGGAAGGCCAACGGCGGGCTGCGCAACAACCTGGTCGTGACCACCGTCATGGCCAATCTCGGTTTCCGCAAGGCGATGGCCGAGGCCGGCATCGAGATCGTCGAGACCAAGGTCGGAGACCGCTACGTGATGGAGGCGCTCCAGCAGCACAAGGGCCTCATCGGGGGCGAGCAGTCCGGCCACGTGATCTTCCTCGACAAGGGCAAGACCGGCGACGGCCTGCTCACCGCGGTGCGGCTCCTCGACGTGATGGCCGGCACGGGGAAGGAACTGCGCCAACTCCGCGTCGAGGCGATCACCGAATATCCCCAGGTCCTCCTGAACGTGAAGGTGGGCCGAGGCGTCGACCTCGACGGTGCCTCCGCGGTCTGGGAGGCGGTGTCGGAGGTGGAGGGCGAGCTGGGGGAGGACGGCCGTGTCCTCCTGCGGCCCTCTGGAACCGAGCCGGTCATCCGCGTGATGGTGGAAGCCCCTTCCGAAGAGGCCGCTCACAAGTATGCTGAGCGCCTGGCGACGGTCGTCGCCGGGGAGCTAGGAAAGGAGTAGAGGGAGAAACAGACCACGAGATCCATTGTGGCCACGACCTCGTGAGTCTCGGACTCGAGACGGACAAGTCATAGCGCCAGATCTGCGGGTGTCCCGCAGATGACGAGGAGGAAGGTGATCGAAGTCTTCGGCGGATGCCTTCCCGGCCAGACCACGGTCGTTACGGGTGGGACCAAAACCCGGAGGTGACTCCGGGGACAGAAGCCCAGCCGATGTGGTACCGGTCAGCGGACCGGTGTCGTGGCCTTCGTACCTGCACCTAGTGACTTGCACACAGCGCGTTCTGTGACGCGCCCGTAAGCGAAGGAGATCGATACGCATGTGCGGAATCGTTGGCTACGTCGGTCCGCGCCCTGTGACCGACGTGCTCATTCCCGGCCTCAGCCGATTGGAATACCGCGGCTACGACTCGGCGGGCATCGCCATCCACGGCGGCGACACCATGACCGTGGTGAAGCGCGCCGGACGCATGTCCGAGTTGGAGGCGGCCGTCACCGGCTTGGAAGTGAACGGCGGGCGGGGTGGTGTCGGCCACACCCGGTGGGCGACCCACGGGGCGCCCAACACCACCAACGCCCATCCCCACCAAGACTGCGCCGCCTCGGTGGTGGTCGTCCACAACGGGATCATCGAGAACTGGGCCGCCCTCAAGTCGGAGTTGCTGGCGCGTGGGCACTCCTTCGCGTCGGACACGGACACCGAGGTGGTCGCCCACCTGATCGAGGAGATGTCGGATCTCCCGTTGGCCGAGGCGGTCCGCCAGGTGATGAAGCGAGCCGACGGCGCTCTCGCCCTGGTGGTGATGCGTGTCCAAGACCCTGACCTGATCGTCGGCGCCCGCCGTCACAGCCCGCTGGTGGTCGGCCGCGGTGACGGAGAGAACTTCATCGCCTCCGACATACCGGCCTTCCTGGAGCACACTCGCGACATGGTCGTCCTGGAGGACGACCGCGTGATCGAGGTGCGGGCCGATTCGGTCACGATCACCGACCTCGACGGCAACCCGGTCGAGGTGCAGGACCGCAAGATCGAATGGGACTTCGCGGCGGCCGAGAAGGGCGGCTACCCGACCTTCATGCTCAAGGAGATCCACGAGCAACCCGACGCCATCGCCGACACGCTGCTCGGGAGGGTCGACGCCTCGGGGCAGGTGCAGCTACGGGAACTCGAGCTCGACGACCGCCTGCTCCGCGCCGTGGACAAGGTCTTCGTCGTGGCCTGCGGCACGTCGTACCACGCGGCGATGATGGCCAAGTACGCCATCGAGCGATGGACTCGCCTCCCGGTCGAGATCGACATCGCCTCGGAGTTCCGCTATCGCGACCCGGTGCTCGACGCCCGCTCCCTGGTGGTGGGTATCAGCCAGTCGGGCGAGACGATCGACACACTGGCCGCCGTCCGCTACGCCCGGGCCCAGGGCTCGACCGTCATCGGCGTGTCCAACGTGGTCGACTCGGCGCTCGCCCGGGAGTCGGACGCCGTCCTCTACACCCGGGCGGGGCCGGAGATCGGGGTGGCAGCCACGAAGACCTTCACCACCCAGCTGGTGGTGATGCAGCTCCTCGGCCTCTACCTCGCCCAGGTGCGGGGAAGCATGGATCCCGGAGCGATCGAGCAGCTCGTCACCGAGATGCGCACCCTTCCCGAGGCGGTGAAGGGCGTCCTCGAGCGCGACGACGAGATCGCCAAGATCGCTGCCGAATTCGGCGACGTGCGCGACTTCTTCTTCCTGGGCCGCTCCGGCGACTTCCCCGTCGCCATGGAGGGTGCCCTCAAGCTGAAAGAGATCGCCTACGTCCGGGCGGAGGGCTACGCGGCCGGCGAGATGAAGCACGGGCCGATCGCCCTCATCGAGCCGGGGGTGGTGGTGGTCGGAGTAGCCACCGACAGTCACGTCAAGCCGAAGACTCTCTCCAACATGGAGGAGATGCGGGCACGAGGAGCCACCATCGTCCTGGTCGTCGAAGAAGGCGACGGGGACACGAAGGAGGTGGCCGACCATGTGATCGAGGTGCCCCGTGGCTCGGATCTGATCTGCACCGTGACGGCGGTGGTGCCGTTGCAGCTCTTGGCGTATCACATCGCCACGGCCAAAGGCCTCGACGTCGACAAGCCGCGCAACCTCGCCAAGACCGTCACGGTCGAGTAGAGAGCAGCCGAACCGGTCGCCCGGATCGCCGTCGCAGGCCCGGGCGACCGTTCGTCTCTAACCTGGGTGCCGTGCGGATCATCGGACTCGGTGTCGACCTGGCGGACATCGAGCGCGTCGAGGCGGTCTATCGGAAGTACCCGCGTTTCATCGAGCGGTGCTTCACGCCGCACGAGCAGGAGTACGCCCTCCGGTTTGCCAACCCCGCCCGGCGCCTCGCTGCCCGCTTCGCCGGGAAGGAAGCCGTGATGAAGTCGATGGGTGTCGGCTGGCGGCGGATCCGCTGGACCGACATCGAGATCACGGGCGGCGGTGCTCCCAAGGTCAGGCTGAGCGGCAATGCCGCCCGACGCGCCGAGATGCTCGGAGTCACCGACGTCCTGGTGACCATCACCCACACCGACACGTCAGCGCTGGTGATGGCGGTGGCGGTCGCTGAGCACGAGCCGATCGGGCAGCTTCCGGAGGAGCACCGGGCGTGATTCCCGTCGTCACCGCCGCCGAGGCGGCGCGGATGGACCAGCGTTCCGCCGATCCTGTCGAAGTGCTGATGGACCGAGCCGGGTTGGCCGTCGCCCTCGAGGCGGTGGAGATGGGTGCCGGATACGGGTCGAAGGTCGTGGTTCTGTGCGGACCGGGCAACAACGGCGGAGATGGCTATGTGGCCGCCCGCTATCTCGCCCGCCGCGGCGTCGCCGTCAGCGTCCATGCCCTGGCCGAGCCGCGGACGGATGCGGCGCGCAAGGCGGCCGAGGCTGCCCGAAGATCCGGGGTTCGGATAGATCCCTGGGGCCCGCCGTCCCACTGTGACCTCGTCATCGACGCCCTGTTCGGCGGAGGGTTCCGTCGCGGCCTTCCCGACGGACTGGCGTCTTGGTTCGACATCGACGTGCCGGTCCTGTCGGTCGACGTACCCACCGGCCTCGACCCCGACACGGGAGAAGCGCCCGATGGCGCCTTCACGGCGACCCGCACCGTCACTTTCGGTGCCCTCAAGGCGGGCCACCTGTTGGGAGAAGGCCCCGACCGCTCGGGCATCGTCACCATCGCCGACATCGGGCTAGCCGAAGGCGACCCCACACTGCGTGTGGCCGAGGCGATCGATTGCCCGCGGCCGAAGCGGCCGCGCCGGGCCCACAAGTGGTCGGCGGGGTCGGTGCTGGTCGTCGGGGGCAATGCCGGAATGACGGGGGCGGCGGTGATGGCGGGCCGGGCTGCGCTCCACTTCGGCGCCGGGGCGGTGGGGGTGGCGTCGCCGCAGCGGAGCACCGTGGCCGGCCTGGGTCCTGAGCTGCTCACGTACGAGGTCGACGACCTCGAGCCTCTGTGCCGGCGCTACGACGTCGTCGTGGTGGGCCCCGGGCTGGGCGATCTCCCCGACGTCGTCGCCACGGCTGTCGAGCACGCCGAGGCAGTGGTCGCCGACGCCGACGCCCTGGCCCGTCGGGACATCCTGGAGCGGGCCGGAGGCCGCCTGGTGATCACGCCCCATGTCGGTGAGTTCGGCCGGCTGACCGACCACACTCCCGGGCCCGAAGGCGCCGCCGTCTTGGCTCAGGAGATGGGCTGCGTCGTCCTTCTCAAGGGATGGCCGACCTTCGTCACCGACGGCGGGGTGCCGTGGGCGGTGGTGAGCGGCGGACCGGAGCTCGCCACGATCGGGACGGGCGATGTGCTGGCGGGCATGATCGCCGCCCTGTGGGCTCGAGGCCTGTCGCCTCTGGAGGCGGCCCGCTCGGGCGCTTTCTGGCATGGGGTGGCGGCGGCGGACCTCGCCGGGGAGACGGCGGTGACAGCCGACCGCCTCGCCGTCCATGTCGGCCGCTACGCCGGGATCTGAGCCCGCTCAGCCGCCGAGGAAGGCTTCGGGGTTGGCTTCGAACGCCCGCTGGCAGCCGGCGGCGCAGAAGTAGTACGTCTCGCCGTTGTATTCCGTCTTGAAGCGGGCTGTGGCCACATCGACCTCCATCTCACAGACGGGGTCGATGGCGATGTCGGGTTCTTGCACGGTCACGGTCTCAGTGAAGCCTCCGGTGGCGCGCAAAGCAACCAACTCACCGAGGATCGCCACTGCGATCTCCTCGTGCTCCACCGAGCCGAGATCGAGGCCGGCCGGGGCTCGAAGCCGTGTCAGCGCTTCCGGCGCAACCCCCCGCTCCTGGAGCCATGCCCGGACCGAGGCGGCGCGCTTTTCCGAGGCGACTAGTCCGACGTAGCGGGCGGGGGTGGCGAGGGCGGATTCGACCGCCGGCTCGTCGTAATGGCCCTGAGTAGCCACGACGATCATCGACGCCTCCGTCACCTCCTCGAATTCGGGGTCGTCGATGTGCCGCACTCGCCACCCCAAGCGTCTCGCCATGTCGGCGAGAACCGCGGTCATAGGTGAGGACCCAACGATATGGACGTCCGGTGCAGGCAGGAACGGCTCCACGTACACCTCCATCGCTCCTTCGCTGGCACAGGCCATCGGCACACTGACCACGTCGGGCCGCACATCTTGCTCACCCAGGACGAGAAGTCGCGGCCGGCCGTCCGAGAGCGACGCCAACGCTTCGCGCACCACGGTGGGTCGAGAGCAGGCTCCGCCGATCCAGCCCTCGACGCGGCCGTCGGGATGGATGATCGCCTTGGCCCCGCCCTTGCCCGACGACGGCCCCCGCCGCCACGTCACCGTCGCCAGGGCGAACGGAACACCCTCCTCCCGAAGCCGGGCCCCGCGGGCGAGGAGGTCCACCGCTACTTCCGACTTCCGACCGTCGACGCTGACTCCCCTCGCTCCGCCCGGGTGAGGGGACGACCCCCTAAACCCCCTGCGCGTCGGCGTACAGACTCCGCTAGATGGTCGCGTCGATGGTCGCGGGAGTCTTCGAACCCGGACGACCAGCGGTTCGCGTCGAAATACTTCCGACTTCCGGCTTCCGACTTCCGACTCAGGGGGACACCTCCATCCCGTTGATGGCGCCCCACACGCGATGGGGAAGCAGGGGCATGTCGATGTTGTCGATGTCGTACCCACCGTGGTGGAGGGCATCGAGCACGGCGTTGACGTACGCCGCCGGCGAGCCCACCGTGGCCGACTCGCCCACGCCTTTGGCTCCGAGCGGATGATGGGGCGAGGGTGTCACCGTCGCCCCCAGCGTGAACGAAGGCGTCTCCCAGGCGGTTGGTACGAGGTAGTCGAGGAAGTTCGAACCGATGCAGTTGCCCTGCTCGTCGAAGGTGATCCACTGCATGTTGGCCTTGGCGAACCCTTCGGCGAGCCCGCCGGTGATCTGGCCGGCCACGATCATCGGGTTGATCCGTACTCCGCAGTCGTCGACCGCGGTCATGTTCACGACCTTCCACGTGCCGTCGGCCGGGTCTACCTCGACGACCACGACGTAGGTACCGAACGGGTATGTCATGTTCGGCGGGTCGTAGTAGTGGACAGCCTCGAGACCGGCTTCCTCGTCATCGGGCGGGTTCGTGTAGGCGGCGAAGGCGATGTCCTGGATGCTCACACTCTGGTCAGTGCCCCGGACGGTGAACTTGCCGGGTTCCCACTCCAGGTCCTCTTCGGCGGCCTCCAACAGATGGGCGGCGATCTTCTTCGCCTTGTCGCGGATCTTGCGGGAGACCATCGCCGTTGCCGCTCCGCCCACCGGCGTCGAGCGGGAGGCGTACGTCCCGAGGCCATAGGGCGTGTTGTCGGTGTCGCCCTCCACGACCTTGATCTGGTCGAAGGGGATCCCGAGCTCCTCGGCCACGATCTGAGCGAACGTGGTCTCGTGGCCCTGGCCCTGGCTCTTGACACCCAGCTTCAGGATCGCCTTGCCGGTGGGGTGGATCCGCAACTCGGCGGAGTCGAACATCTTGAGCCCGGCGATGTCGTACTCCTTCGAGTGGCCTGCGCCCACGACTTCGGTGAACGAGGCCAACCCGATGCCGACCAGCTTGCCTTCGGGCGTCGGTCCTTGTGACTGACGACTCCGCCACTCGTAGTAGTCGGAGAGGCGCAGCGCTTCGTCCATCGCCGCGTGGTAGTCGCCCGAGTCGTAGATGAACCCGGTGGCCGAGCGGTACGGGAACTGGTCCTTCCTGATGAAGTTCTTCCGCCGGAACTCCGCCGGGTCCATGCCGAGCTTCCAGGCAGCGTTGTCCACCAGGCGCTCGATCAGATAGCTGGCCTCTGTGACCCGGAACGAGCACCGATAGGCCACACCGCCCGGGGCCTTGTTGGTGTACGCCCCCTTCGCCGACACATGGGCGTAGGGGATGTCGTAGGAGCCGGTGCAGATGTGGAAGAGGCCTGCCCGGAACTTGGTCGGTTGGGCGTCGGCGAAGAACGCTCCTTGGTCGGAGAGGATCGACGCTCGCATCGCCAGGATCCTCCCGTCCGACGACAGCGCCAACTCGCCCTTCATGTGGTAGTCGCGGGCGAAGCCGGTCGAGATGAGGTTCTCCGACCGTGACTCGACCCACTTGACCGGCTTGCCGAGGAGGAGTGAAGCCGCGGTGGCGACCACGTAGCCGGGATAGATCGGCACCTTGTTGCCGAAGCCGCCGCCGATGTCGGGAGCGATGATCCGGATCTTCTCCTCCGGCAGCCCCGCCACCAGTGCGAACAGGGTGCGGTGGGCGTGGGGAGCCTGTGACGTCAGATAGATCGTGGCTTGGCCGGTAGCCGGGTCGATGTCAGCGAGAGCCCCGCACGTCTCCAGCGGGGCAGGGTGGGAGCGGGGGTAGTGGGTCTCCAGGCTGACGACCACGTCGGCCGAGGCGAACGCCCGGTCGGTGCCCTCCTTGTCACCCGTTTCCCATTCGTAGGCGACGTTGTCGGTCTGGCCTTCCTTCTCGTCTCGGATCAGCACCGCACCTTCGGCGAGAGCCTGCTGCGGGTTGGTGATCGCCGGCAATTCCTCGTAGTCGACGTACACCGCGGCGGCGGCGTCGCGGGCGATGTAGGGGTCGGTGGCGATCACCGCTGCCACCTCCTGGCCCTGATACCGGACCTTGTCGGTGGCGAGCACCGCTTGCGTGTCACCCGACAGCGTCGGCATCCACGCCAGCCCGTGAGCGGCGAGAGCCTCGCCGGTGACCACCGCTACCACGCCTTCCATCGCCTCGGCGGCCGAGGCGTCGATCGAGCGGATGCGGGCGTGGGCGACGGGAGAGCGGACGATCGCCATGTGGAGCATGCCCGGCAGGACGATGTCGTCCAGGTACCGGCCGGCTCCCTGGATGAAGCGGTCGTCCTCCTTCCGCCGCACCGAATGACCCAGACCCCCGATCTCCGGGGGCGTGGCCGGATGGGGAGCCGTGATCGTCATGTGTGTGCCTCCTCCATGTCCTCCAGGGCTGCGACGCTCTCGGCGGCGCCCAGGTCCTCGCCTACGGCGTCCCCGGCACTGCCGGCGCCCGCTTCCTTGATCGCTTTGACGATGTTCATGTACCCGGTGCAACGGCAGAGATTGCCGCTGATCTCCCAACGGATCTCCTCCTCGGTTGGGTCCGGGTTTCTCTCCAGCAGTGTTGCCCCGACCAGCATCATGCCCGGGGTGCAAAAACCGCACTGGAGGCCGTGATGCTCCTTGAAGGCGATCTGGATCGGGTGGAGTTGCCCATTCTGGCGCAGGCCCTCGACCGTCTTCAGCTCAGAGCCGTGAGCCTGCACGGCCAGGATCGTGCACGACTTCACCGGATTGCCGTCCATGACCACCGTGCACGCCCCGCATGACGTGGTGTCGCAGCCGATGTGGGTGCCCGTGAGGCCGAGGTGGGTGCGGATGAAGTCCACCAGCAAGGTGCGCGGCTCCACGTCGACGGAGCGAGACTCTCCGTTGATCGTGACGTCGACTCGCATCATCCCTCCTCGCTGATCTGGCTGACGCAGGCTTCGAGGCCTCGCCGCACGTACGCTTCCACCACGGCCCGCTTGAACTCGGCGGGCCCTCTCACGTCGTCCTCCGGTTCGGAGGCAAGGGCTGTGGCCCGGGCCGCTTCGGCGAACAGCTCGGGGCTCGGCGCCTGCCCCACCAACATCGCCTCCGCCTCTTTCGCCTTGATGTTGTGAGGGCCGACGCTCGTCAAGCCGATGCCCGCCTCGGTGATCGTGCCTCCTTCGACCCGCAGGTGGGTGGCCACCCCGACGGTGGCGTAGTCGCCGATCTTCCGCTCGAGTTTCAGGTACTTCCCGCCCGTCCCGGCGTCGGCCCGGGGAATGCGGACAGCCGTGACCATCTCGCCCGGCTGGAGCGAGTTGGTGAAGTAGTCGACGATGAAGTCTTCGATCGGGATGACACGTTCCCCGTTGTGGGAAGTGGCGACCACCTGGGCGCCCAAGGCCAGCATCACCGAGTTCCAGTCACCCTCGGGGTCGCAGTGGGCCACAGAACCGCACACGGTTCCCCGGTTGCGGACCAGTGGATCCGCCACCCAGGGGGCGGTCGACGCCATCAGCGGGCTGGCGTCGCTGATTTCCTGGCTCGCCACGACGTCGGCATGCCGGACCAGCGCCCCGATCTCGATGTGGCCGTTGACCTGTTCGATGCGGTCCAGGCCCGGGATGCGGTTGATGTCCACGAGGTGCGCCGGGGTGGCCAGCCGCATCTTCATCATCGGAAGGAGGCTCTGTCCGCCGGCTAGGACTCTCCCCTCATCGCCTAGCTCGGCCAGGAGTGCCGTCGCTTCCTCGAGCGTGGTGGGCGCCGAGTACTCGAATGGCGCTGGATACACCTCTCACCTCCCACCGGTGACATACGCCTCTCCGCCCCTCACAGCCGGTCGACTGGGGGACCCTTCGCCGATCGACCATAACGCCCGCCGGATCGGCATGTCGGCTGGAGCCGCTATTTCCGGCGGTTGCTGTGAGGCGATACGAAACAGGCGCCCGGAACGGTTCAGGGAGAGGTCATCGCCAGGGGAGGGAGGAGCGGGTCTCCCAGTATTCGTCGGGGTGCTGGCGCCACGATTCGAGGTCGCCGAGCAGTTCCTCGACCGTGTCGAGGCTGATTGCCCTCAGGTTGCTCTCGAGTTGGGCCACGGAGGTGGCGCCCGACAGGACCACGTCCGCCCAGGGTCGGCTCAGACAAGCGGCGATCGCCACCGCATCTGGGTCGACGCCGAGACGGCTCGATATCTTCTCGACCCTGATGGCATCGCCCCCGGCGACCAGGCGGCCATTGGCCAGCGCCTCCTTGATGATGACTCCCCAGCCGGCCCGATGCGCCTCCTGCAAGGCCGGGGCGGCCGACTGCTCGAGGAGGTTCCAGGTCGCCTGGACGCAGCGGAAAGGGTTCACCCCGTCGACCTCGACCTCGAGGGCGGCCCGGATCGTGTCGGCTTGGCGTGGCCCACTCACCGACAGCCCGATGAGAAGGCCTTCGTCGGCGAGTTCGGCGAGACGACCGAGCACCGCTCGGTTCTCCAGCACGCCGCTGTCGAGCGTGGCCGAGTGGATCTGGTACAGGTCCAGATGGTCGCCGAGGATGCGGCGGCTCTCCGCCAACTGCTCCTCCAGGGCCTGGAGGGAATGGTCCTTCACTTCGTGGACTTCGGCGTCCAGCCGCCAGTCGCCCACGTAGCGGTAGCCCCACTTCGAGCCGACCGTGGGGTCGTTGCCCGTGGCCTGCAGCCAGGAAGCGAGGAACTCTTCGGCCCGGCCGTAGGAGCGGGCGGCGTCCACGTAGCGGAACCCCGCCCGCCAGGCGGCATCGAGGACCTCGTGAGTGCGCCTCTCGAGGTCGGGGATGGCTCGCCGTGTTCCCAGGTCGCGTCCCAGGGTTATGTAGGCAGGCCGCCCGAGGGCAGCCAGGCCGAGGCCCAATGGCGATACCTGGAGCCCGGTGTCGCCCAGCGGAACCGATGACAGGCTGTGCGCCATCCCTCCCATGGTCAACACTGTATGGGAGCGTGCCAAGATTGGCGCAGTGCGACCGACCCACGCCGAGATCGATCTCGCCGCCATCCGCCACAACGTCGCCGAGATAGGGCGTGTCGTGGCGCCCGCCAAGTTCTGTGCCGTCGTGAAGGCGGACGCCTACGGCCACGGCGATGTCCCCGTCGCCGAGGCCGCCCTGGAGGCGGGGGCGGCCTGTCTGGCGGTCGCCCTGGTGGAGGAAGGAGTGCGCCTCCGTGAAGCCGGGATCGAAGCGCCGATCCTGGTGCTGTCGGAGCCGTCCCATTCCGACGCGGCCGAGGTCGTCCGCTGGCGTCTCACGCCCACCGCCTACCGGGTCGAATTCCTGCATGCTTTGGCGAAGGCTGCCGACCAGCCTCTGGACGTGCACATCAAGATCGACACGGGGATGCACCGCGTGGGCGCCCCGGTTGCTCGCCTCCACGAGCTAGTAGGGGAAGTGGCGGGTCCGCTGCGCCTCGGAGGGGTGTGGACCCATTTCGCAGTTGCCGACGAGGATCCCGAGTACACAGAGATCCAGATCGAGCGCTTCCAGAAGGCCGTCGCCGGCCTCGACGTGCCTTTCCACCTCGCCAACACCGCCGGGGCGCTGCTCTTCCCGGCGGCGCGGGGAGACCTCGTACGGGTAGGGCTCGGCACATACGGCCTGCATCCCTGTCCCGAGACACGGGACGTAGTCCAACTGCGGCCGGCTCTCCGGGTCGTGTCCCAGGTCGTCTACGTCCAGCGCCTTGCGGCCGGCGAGCGGCCGTCCTACGGGCGTCGTCGGGCGCTCGAAAAGGAGGCGAAGGTCGCCACTGTTCCCATCGGCTACGCCGATGGGATCCCCCGCCGTCTCTCCGCCACCGGCGGAGAGGTGCTGATCCGCGGCCGTCGGTACCCTTTGGCCGGGACCGTGACCATGGACCAGATAGTCGTGGACGTGGGCGACGACCCCGTCGAGGTGGGCGACGAGGTGGTGCTCATCGGGCACCAGGGCGCTGAGGAGATCAGCGCCGATGAGTGGGCCCGGAAAGTGGACACGATCTCGTACGAAGTCGTGTGCGACATCGGTCCCCGCGTCCCCCGCCGATACTCGGGATGAACACCACCCTCACCGCCATCGAAGGCATCCGCGTAGGTCATTGGACGAACACCGAGGCGGCCACGGGATGCACCGTGATCGTCCTGCCGGAGCCGAATTGCATCACAGCCGAGTTCCGGGGGGCGGCACCGGGCACGCGGGAGGCAGCTCTCCTCCAGCCAGGGATGGCCGTCGAGCAGGTGCAGGCGGTGGTGCTGACCGGCGGGTCGGCGTTCGGCTTGGCTGCTGCCGACGGGGTGATGCGTGCCCTGGAAGAGGACGGCCGGGGCCATCCCACCCTGATGGGACGGGTCCCCATCGTGCCCGCCGCCGTCGTCTACGACCTCCACACCGGTGACCCATCCGTCCGCCCCGGCCCGGACGAAGGCGAGGCCGCCTACCGCGCCGCCACAGCCGAACCCGTTTCGATGGGCCGGGTGGGCGCCGGGACCGGGACACGGGTGGCAGGCTGGCGAGGCTTCGAGGCGTCGCGGCCGGGCGGGTTGGGATCGGCGCTGGTCTCCGGCGACGGCTTCAGAGTCGGAGCGCTGGCGGTGGTCAACTCGGTGGGGGACGTGTTCACGCTGGAGGGCGAACCGCTCACCGGAGGGACCCCAGTGCCGGGTCCGCCGTCGGCGGTCGGCCAACCGTTGGAGCAGACGACGCTCGTCTTCGTCGCCACCGATGCCTCCCTTCCCCGTCACCGCCTGCGCCGCCTCGCCGTTCGAGGTCACGATGCCATCGCCGTGTGCGTGAGGCCCGCTCATACGAGCCACGACGGGGATGCGGTGTTCGCGGCGTCATGCGGCCCGGTGGAGGCGGACGCCGACATGGTGGCGGAAGCGGCCTGGGAGGCCACCGGCAGAGCGATAGAAGCAGCGATCCGTTCGGCCGTGGAATAATTCCGGGGTTGGGCCGGGGAGCGGAACGCCGACGAAATTGGACATGACGGGATGATCGAACTCGACGTGCTGCGCAGCCAAGCCGAGTCGTGCACCGCCTGCCGGTTGGCGGAGACTCGGACCAACGTCGTCTTCGGGGTGGGGAGGCCCGACTCGACGCTCATGTTCGTGGGGGAGGCGCCGGGGAAGAACGAGGACCTCCAGGGCGAGCCATTCGTCGGAGCGGCGGGCCAACTCCTGAATCGCCTGCTCGACGAGGTGGGCATTCCCCGAGAGACGGTCTACATCGCCAACGTCCTCAAGTGCCGGCCGCCGGGCAATCGCGATCCCCAGCCAGACGAGATCGACTCCTGCAAGGGATTCCTGCGCCAGCAGATCCGTCTGATCCGTCCCCGGGTGGTGGTGACGCTCGGGAACTTCTCGACCAAGCTGCTCCTCAACACCACCGCCGGCATCACGCGGCTGCGGGGAACCGCCTACCCGTGGTGGCTCGGCGCCACCCTGATCCCCACGTTCCATCCGGCGGCGGCCCTGCGCGGCGGGCCCCGGGTGCTCGACCAGATGCGCCAGGACTTCGCCCTCATGCGCCAGACCCTCGACGCCGCCGAGGAGCCCGAACCAGACGAGCCAAGCCCTGCCCCCGAGCCCTACCAGGCGACACTGTGGAGTTGAGTGTCGTCTGTCCTGCGGAGGCCGACACCGTGGCGGTGGCCGGCCGTCTGGCGGCTGAGGTCCGGCCCGGTGACGTCATCGTGCTCAAAGGCGCCCTCGGTTCCGGCAAGACGCGGTTCGCCGGCGGCTTGGCGGCGGGCCTCGGTGTCGAAGAGACGGTGGTCAGCCCTTCGTTCGTCCTCATGCGCGAGTACCGCAGCGGGTTCCTGCCGTTCGTTCACGTCGACGTGTACCGGCTCGGCTCGATCCACGAATTCGACGATCTCGACGTCTTCGAGCGATCCGCCGACGGGGTGCTGGTCATCGAGTGGGGCGATGCGGTGGCGGCTGCCCTCCCGCCCGACGTCCTCGTGGTGGATTTCGAGGTGGACGAGGAAGGGGCCCGCACCCTCCGCTTTCGCCCGCAGGGTGACTGGTGCCACAGGGACTTGAGCCGGGTGGTGGCATGAAGATCCTCGCCATCGAAACGGCCACCCCCGGGTCTTCGGTCGCCCTGGCAGAGGGACGCCGGGTCGTCGCCGGGGCGACGCTCGTAGACCGGACGGGCCATTCCCGGTTCGTCGTGCCTGCCATCGACTTCTGCTTCGACCAGGTCGGTTGGTCGCCCCAGGACCTCGATGGGATCGCCGTCGACGTCGGCCCGGGCCTCTACACAGGCATCCGGGTAGGAGTCGCCACTGCCCAGGGCCTCGGCGCCACCCTCGGGATACCCGTGATCCCGGTCTCCGGCCTCGACGCCCTGGCATTCGAAGCCGCCACCGGCCACCGCCACATCTGGGCAGTGATCGACGTGCGTCGAGGAGAGCTGGCGGTGGCGTCCTACCGCCCTGTCCCGGGAGGTGTGGTGCGCGACAGCGTCCCGGAGCTCGTCGACTTCGAGGGCCTGCGCGCTCGGCTGGATTCCGATCCCAGCGACTCGCTGGTCGTCGGCGAGACGACGCTCATTGCCGAGAAGGTGCTCACCGGTCTCCACCGGGTTAAGACCGGCCGCCCGCCGTATCCCACCGCGGCGGCGGTGGCCGAGCTCGCCGCCGGCCGCCTCGAGCGAGACGACATCCCGCCACCCGAAGACGTGCGCCCGCTCTATCTGCGGGACCCGGACGTCACGATCAATTGGGACAAGATCCACGATCGGGGACCATGGGGATGAACGTGTCCACGACTCCCGACTCGACCCGCCACGTCTCGTTGGTCCCGATGACCGAGGAGCACCTCGGCGAAGTCCTCGCTCTCGAGCAGCGCACCTATGCCACGCCGTGGTCGGAGCAGATCTTCCGGGACGAGCTCGCCGCCGACAACCGCATCTATCTCGTCGCCGTCGATCCCGAGGGCCGTGTCGTCGGCTACGGCGGCCTCATGGAGGTGGGGGAGGAAGCGCACATCACGACCGTGGCGGTCGATCCCGTTCATCGTGGGGCTCGGATCGGGACCCGCCTCATGCTCGAGCTCGTCAGCGGTGCCATCGAAAGGGGAGCCAGGAGCCTCACCCTCGAGGTGCGGGTGTCCAACGCCGCCGCCCAGGCACTGTACCGGCGCTTCGGTATGGTGCCGGTGGGAGTCCGCAAGGCGTACTACATCGACGAGGACGCCTTGATCATGTGGGCGCACGACATCGACTCGCCCTCCTACGCCGAGCGCCTGCGCCAGATCCGAGAGGACCTCCCGTGAACCCAACCGTCCTCGCCTTCGAGACATCCTGCGATGAGACGGCCGTGGCGGTGGTACGGGGGACCGAGATCCTATCCAACGTGCTCTCCTCCCAGGTGGAGTTGCACGCCCGCTTCGGGGGCGTCGTGCCCGAGGTCGCCGCCCGAGCCCACGTCGAGGCGATCCGCTCGTTGACACACCAGGCGCTGCGGGAGGCCGGAGTCCATCCCGACGACCTGGACGGCGTGGCCGCTACCGCCGGTCCCGGCCTGATCGGCGCCCTCCTGGTCGGTCACTCCTTCGCCAAGGCGATCGCCTGGGCGCGGCGGCTGCCGTTCGTCGGCATCGACCACATGGAGGGACATCTCATGGCGCCCCGCCTCCAGTTCGAGGAGTTTCGTCTGCCCGCCGTCGGCTTGCTCGCCTCTGGGGGTCACAGCCAGATCGTGTACGTCCGCGAGTGGGGCGAGTACGAGACCCTGGGGTCCACCATCGACGACGCCGCCGGCGAGGCGTTCGACAAGCTCGCCCGGGTGATGGGCCTCGGGTTCCCCGGCGGACCGGCCATCGACCGGGAGTCGGAGGGCGGCGACCCGACCGTCGTGGCGTTTCCCCGCGCTCTGCCCGACCGGCCCTACGACTTCTCGTTCTCGGGCCTGAAGACGGCGGTGGTCACGTTCCTGCAGAAGGCGCAGAAGGAGGGATCGCTTCCCGAGCGGAGAGACGTCGCCGCCGCCGTGCAGGAAGCGATCGTCGACGTCCTGGTCGACAAGACGTTCCGGGCCGTCGACGACACCGGGGTGAAGGTGGTGGCCGGGGGCGGCGGGGTGCTCGCCAACCGTCGTCTCCGGCAGCGGTTCGCCGAGGAAGCCGACAAGCGAGGCGTGACGCTGTGCCTTCCCTCGCCCCTCCTGTGCACCGACAACGGGGCGATGATCGGGGTGGCGGGCGCTCACTGGCTGGGTCAGGGCCGGATCACCGACTGGGCCGAAACCGTCGACCCGGGGATGATCCTCGCCTGAAATGAGGGGAGCGGGCTCCGGTGCCTGCTTCCGGAGCCCGCTCCGCGGTGACGGATAGGCCGGCCATCTGCCCCGTCTGAGCAGCAGCCCACCGGCCAGACGGGCAGACGGGCGGAACATCGATCCCCAGCTCAGATTCGATGTATGGACCGTCCGTCCGATCCATCACCCCATACATCGGCCCGGGCGTGTCAGGAGATGAGGACGGTTGTGAGGTCCACCGCAAGGACTAGTCACTCCTGCCCCTATCCTCACGCGTGAGAAAACCTGAGCCTGTTAGACTCAGATCCATTCCGAAAGATTTGGCACTCGAAAACGTCGAGTGCTAGTTTCTTAGCAGTCAAAAGCCGCGACTGCTAACGGCAGTCAGAGGAGCTTCAAGGAGGAATCGTATGAAGCTGCAGCCTCTGGGCGATCGGGTAGTGGTAGAGCCCGAAGACGAACTCGAGCAGAGGACGCCTTCGGGTCTCGTCATTCCCGATACCGCCAAGGAGAAGCCGCAGATCGGGAAGGTCGTGGCCGTCGGTCCCGGCGCCCTCGACGACGACGGGAATCGACTTCCGATGGATGTGAGGGAGGGCGATCGCGTCCTGTATTCCAAGTTCGCCGGTACCGAGGTCAAGCTGGACGGCCAGGAATACCTCGTGCTGTCTTCCCGCGACCTGCTGGCCATCGTCAACTGAGTTCTTAGAGGAGTCGATCGCATATGGCAGCGAAGGAACTTCGCTTCAACGAGGAGGCCCGCCGTGGTCTCCAGGCCGGCGTAGACAAGCTGGCCGACACCGTAAAGGTGACGCTGGGCCCCAAGGGCCGCAACGTCGTTCTCGAGAAGAAGTGGGGCGCCCCCACCATCACCAACGACGGTGTCACCATCGCCAAGGAGATCGAGCTCGACGACCCGTGGGAGAACATGGGCGCCAAGCTCGCGTACGAGGTGGCCAACAGGACCAACGACGTCGCTGGTGATGGCACCACCACCGCCACCGTGCTCGCCCAGGCGATGGTCCGCGAGGGTCTTCGTCAGGTGGCGGCGGGCGCCAACCCGATGGAGCTCAAGCGGGGCATGGAGTCGGCGGTCGAGAAGGTCGTCGAGGAGATCCAGTCGATGGCCCGCGACATCGAGACCTCCGAAGAGATCGCTCATGTCGCCACCATCTCGGCCAACAACGACGAGTCCATCGGCAAGGTGATCGCCGAGGCCTTCGAGAAGGTCGGCAAGGACGGCGTCATCACGGTCGAGGATGGCCAGACCTTCGGGCTCGAGCTCGAGTACACCGAGGGCATGCAGTTCGACAAGGGCCTCCTGTCCGGTTACTTCGTCACCGACCCGGATCGCCAGGAGGCGGTGCTCGAGGAGCCCTACATCCTGATCGCCAACCAGAAGATCTCCTCGGTCAACGACCTGGTGCCCGTCCTCGAGAAGGTCATGCAGGCCGGCCGGCCGGTCCTGGTGATCGCCGAGGACGTCGAGGGTGAGGCCCTGGCGACCCTGGTGGTCAACAAGCTGAAGGGCACCTTCCAGTCGGCCGCCGTCAAGGCCCCCGGCTTCGGCGAGCGCCGCAAGGCCATGCTCCAGGACATCGCCATCCTCACCGGTGGCACCGTGATCTCCGAGGAGGTCGGCCTCAAGCTCGAGAACGTCACGCTCGACATGCTGGGCCGGGCCCGCAAGGTGGTCATCAACAAGGACACCACGACCATCGTCGACGGCGCCGGCTCCGAGGCCGACGTCAAGGCTCGTATCAAGCAGATCGAGCGGGAGATCGAGAACACCGATTCCGACTGGGATCGTGAGAAGCTCCAGGAGCGTCTCGCCAAGCTGGCCGGCGGTGTGGTCGTGATCAAGGTCGGCGCCGCCACCGAGGTGGAGCTGAAGGAGAAGAAGCACCGTATCGAGGACGCCGTCTCGGCGACTCGTGCCGCTGTCGAAGAGGGCATCGTGCCCGGCGGCGGTGTGGCTCTGCTCCGTGCCCAGGCCGCCATCGACAAGATCCGCGGTGGCACCGACGACGAGAAGACCGGCCGCATGATCGTGAAGCGGGCCATGGAGGAGCCGCTGCGCCAGATCGCCGTCAACGCCGGCATGGAAGGCGGCGTGGTGGTCGAGCAGGTGCGCAACATGGAAGGCTCCATGGGCTTCAACGCCGCTACTGGCGAGTTCACCGACATGTTCAAGGCCGGTGTCATCGACCCCGCCAAGGTGACTCGTTCCACGCTGCAGAACGCGGCCTCGATCGCCGCTCTGCTGCTCACCACCGAGGCCCTGGTCGCCGAGCAGAAGGAAGAGCAGCCCGCCGGTGCTGGCCACAGCCACGGCGGCGACATGGACTTCTGATCCGACCAGAAGCCGCAAATGAGGAAGGGCCCCCGCTTCGGCGGGGGCCCTTCTCGTACTCCGGCTGAGACCGTCGTCTGCCGACTGTCGACTGCCGTCTCACTTGGTCACTGAGCGCTTGTACAGGCTCACCGACAGGGGCATGAAGATCGCCAGGATCACCACGACCCAGATGAGCGTGTACAGCTCGGGGTTCTGCATCGACCACGCCTCCGAGGTGGCCGCCAGTGGGTTGGTGTTGCCGAACAACTCCCTCGCCGCTTGAGTCACCGCCGAAACCGGATTCCACTCGGCGAAGATCCGCAGCGGAGTCGGCAGGTTCTCAGCCGGCACGAAGGCGTTGGAGATGAAGGTGAGGGGCATGATCACCATGAAAGAGGCGTTGTTGATGACCTCCACATTGGGGACCAGGAGGCCCACCGTCGCCATCACCCACGAGAAGGCGTACGAGAACAGGAGCAACAGGGCGAACCCAGCCACGCCCTCCCAGAAAGAGGTCCGGATCGTCCAGCCGACCAACAGGCCGGTGAGGGCCATGATGGTGATCGAGAGGACGTTGTAGAGGACGTCGCTCGCCGTCCGGCCGAACAACACGGCCGACCGGGACATGGGCAGCGAGCGGAACCGGTCGATGATCCCCTTCTGCATGTCCTCGGCCAGGGCCGCGCCGGTGTAGGAGGCGCCGAACACCACCGTCTGGGCGAAGATCCCGGCGATCAGGAACTCCCGGTAGTTGACGCCACCGGGGACGTCGATCGAGCCGCCGAACACGTAGGCGAACAGCAGCACGAACATGATCGGGGACAGAAGGACCCAGACGATCATCTCCGGGACCCGCTTCACCTTGATCAGGTTGCGCTTGGCGACGACGAAGCCGTCGGCCAGCGCCCAAGTCAGAGAACTCATCAGGCAATCTCCTTGTCGATCTGCGCCTCACCGTTGGCCTGTCCGCCGCCGTTTGGCTCGGGGGCGGTGGCGTGGCCGGTGAGCGTCAAGAACACGTCGTCGAGGGTGGGGCGGCGCAAACCGACGTCGAGGACCCTCACCCCTCCGTCGAGGTTGCGGAGCACGTCGATCAGCGCGGTGCTACCTCCCGTGACGGGAGCTGTCACCTTGCGGCTCTGCTCGTCGATCACGACCTCGCCGACGGCCACCTGAACGAGGGTCTCCTTCACGGTCGCCAGGTGCTCGACCGACTCGACGACCAACTCGACCCGTTCGCCGCCGATCTGGGACTTCAACTGGTCGGCGGTGCCGCGGGCGATCGCTCGGCCGTGGTCGATGACGACGATGTCGTCGGCGAGGCGATCCGCTTCCTCCAGGTACTGGGTGGTGAGGAGAAGCGTCGTCCCGCTCTGCACCAGTTCCCGGATGATCTCCCACATGCTCGCCCGGCTGCGGGGGTCGAGCCCGGTGGTGGGCTCGTCCAGGAAAAGCACGGCCGGCTTGGCGACCAGGGCTCCCGCCAGGTCGAGGCGGCGGCGCATGCCGCCCGAGTACGTCTTCACAGGCCGGTCACCAGCCTCCGACAGGTCGAACCGCTCGAGCAGTTCACGCGCCCGCTCGCGGGACTTCGCTCGCCCGAGGCGGTACAGCCGTCCGATCATCTCCAGGTTCTCGAAACCGGTCAGGTGCTCGTCGACCGCGGCGTACTGACCGGACAAGCCGATCCGCGACCGCACTCCATTGGGGTCGGCGGTGACGTCGATGCCGGCGACTTCTGCTCGGCCTGCGTCGGGGACGAGGAGTGTGGTGAGGATCCGGACCGCGGTGGTCTTCCCGGCTCCGTTCGGCCCGAGCAGTCCCAACACCTTGCCTTCGGCCACCTCTAGATCGAGGCCGTCGAGGGCCGTCACCTCTTTGTAGTGCTTGACGAGCCCCTCGGCTCGTATCACTGGTTTCATCTCTTCCTCCGTTTGTTGCACCTGGTACAGACCGATCGGCCGCCTCGATCTCAGCGGTGGTGAAGGTATTCGGTATTCATGTCAGGTTCTGACCGCAACCGATACGATCTTGTCTTCATGGCCACCACCGCCCGTCTTCTCCAACTCCTCTCGCTGCTCCAGACCCGGCGCACTTGGTCGGGTCAGGAGTTGATGGAACGCCTCGAGGTGTCCGAGCGGACGCTGCGGCGGGACATCGAACGCCTGCGGGACCTGGGGTATCCCGTGCGGGCTACGCCAGGTCCGGCCGGTGGTTATCAGTTGGAGCCCGTGGCCGACATCCCGCCGCTCCTACTCGACGAGGAGGAGGCGATCGCCATCGCAGTTGGATTGAGGACGGCCGCCGGCGGGTCGATCACCGGGATCGAAGAGACCTCTGTGAGGGCTCTCGCCAAACTGGAACAAGTATTGCCTCCTCGCGTTCGGCGGCAGGTGAACACGCTCCAGACGACTGTCGCCCCATTGATCCGCCCCTGGGCGACGGTGGACGTCGATGTGTTGGCGACGCTAGCCCAGGCATGCCGGGACTGCGAGCGAATTAGGTTCG
>DASVDX010000046.1:0-21406 GCA_036380875.1 Acidimicrobiia bacterium | reverse complement strand
ACGATCGACTTCGTGCCGTAGGAGGCTGACATGAGACGACGGGTCGTGACCGCGGTGGCGGCGCTCATTCTGGCGGCCCCCCTGCTCACCGTTGTAACCGCGGTGGCGTCCCCCGGTTCCGACCTCGGCGACGCTTTCTCTCAGTGGGTGGTCGCCCAGGAGCAGGCGGACGCCGAGTTGTCGGCCCGGATCGACGAGCTCGAGGCGAGGGTTGCTGCCCTCGAGGTCGACCCGCCGGCCACAACCACAACGATCCCTCCGACCACCACGACGCTCCCCGATCCGACGACCACTACGACGGCGGGCGAGCTGGTCCCGTCGGGCCCCATCACCATCACCCAGAACAACACGGTGATCGAGAACCGGCATTTCACCGGGTCGTCGGGCAACTGCATCACGATTCAGGGCGCGTCCAACATCACGATTCGGAATAGCCAGTTCACGAATTGTGTGAAGGCGGTCTACGCGCTCAACTCGTCCAACATCACCGTCGAGAACATTCTGTGTGAGGCGGACCGGTCCGACCGGGGCCGCAACTGTGTCCAGTTCGACAAGGTGAACGGTGGCCGCATCGTCAACAACCGGTCGGTCGCGGTCGGCGACACGCTGGCCGAAGATCACATCTCCCTGTTTCAGTCGAACGGCACCTCCACCAATCCGATCCTTGTTGAGGGGAACTACGTCGAGGGCGGTGGGCCGAGCAGGAGCGGGTCTTGCATCATGCTCGGCGACGGGGGCAACTCGTCGTGGCAGATCGCCCAGTTCAATCATTGCCTCAACACAGCCAACGTGGGGATCGCCATTGCTGGCGGCACCAACATCAGGATTCTCGACAACACGATCGTTGCCGACTCGGACAACGCCGGAGGCGAGGGCGACGTTGCGATCTACGTGTGGAACCAGTACGGCGGCTTCTGTTCGGGCCATGAGGTGTCCCGCAACAAGGTTTCTTGGCTACACCAGGGCGGCTTTCGCAACTCGTTCTGGAATGGCGGCAACTGCGGGTCGATCACCATGGTCGGCAACGACTTCAACTTCACCCCGTAGAAGGGGTGCCCTGAGTGGCTGTCTCGTTCATCAACTCGGCGGAGTCGATCCGCACCGGCACCGACGACCCTTACGAGTTCACGTTCACGCCGTCATCGACGGCTCGGGGCATCGTTGTGTTCGTGGTTCACGGCGTGTCGGCCACTCCCCTCGTTTCGAGCATCACCTACGGCACGAAGTCGATGCGGCTCATCGGGTTCGCTCAGGACACCGCTACCGAGCCGGGGTGTGTCCAGGTGTGGTTCCTCGGGGAGGATGTGCCGTCTGGAGCGCAGACCGTCAGCGCCGATCTCACGGCTGCGTCGACCACCGATGTGGCATTCACGGTCATCGCACTCGACGGTGCCACCGACCTCGACGTGACCGAGTTCCGGTTCCTGCAAGAGGACCAGTCCAATCCGACCGTCACCCTCCAACCCTACGGCCGCACCAAGATCAGTCTCGCCGGAATGTACGGCGGCGGGGCGGCGCCGGGCGGCACCCTGGCGACGGGGAACACTCTGGCGCAGACCCACGACTTCGGGTCGTTCTACTCCCAGGTCTGCTACGAGACGACTCCTGACGACGAGGCGCACACGGTCGGGTGGTCGTCGCTTCAATCCGACGACCTGGCGTTCGTGGCGATCGCCGTCGCCGAGACAACCGGCTACCCCGGCTATGTCCCCCTCCTCGGCGGGACCGATTCTATCCGAACCAACGACCAGGCGAACCTCGACCTGACCGGCGACCACGAAGTCATCATGTGTTTGTCGATGGACGATTGGTCGCCGTCGGCCATCCAATGCCTCTACTCGAAGTGGCAGGCCGACTCCGCGTCGGGCATGGCGTACGCGTTCAGAATCCACTCGGCGGGGAGCGGGATCACGAACCCGGCGTGGTGGGATACGGGGACCAACGGCATGAGGGAGTTGTTCGGGTCGGCGTTCCCCCGTGGCGGCGGCGAGCACCTGTGGCTCAAACACGAGTTCGACGCCAATACGGGTTCGGGAGTGGCATCGGATATCTACTACTCGGCGGCGCCGATCGACGCCGACCCCTCCGAGATCGACTGGATCCTGTTCGACCATCTCACTGAGGCGACCGCGGCGGCGATCAGTTCCAACAACCAGCCCCTCTGGCTGGGCCTCCGGTCGTTCAACAACGACCCGATGTTGGGCCGCTACTTCTACTTCGAGCTCAAGAACGCCATCGCCGGGACCACGGTGGCGGTCATGGACGCCCGGGAAACCGACCCCACCGGGTCGGATGGGCTGGGGAACTCGTGGTCGCTGAACTCGACGGCGTGGGTGGAACCGGAGGTACCACCGGAAACGGTGGTGGAGGTTGCAGGGGCGGTGGCCGCAACGGTGGCGCTTCCGCAAGCGTCGGTTGCGGCGGCGGCCACTGTGTCAGCATCCGTGGTGGGGACCACGGTGGCGGTGCCGTCGGCGGGAGTGGTGGTTCCGGCGACTCCGGCGGCGTCTGTGATTCCTGTGGCGGTGGGAGTGCCGACCCCCCAGGTGGGTGCGGGTGTGGCGGTGTCGGCGTCGGTGGTCGCGGTCCCCATATCGTTACCGCAGGCCGCGGTGTCAGCAGGTGCGGTGGTGTCCGCGTCGGCGGTGGCGGTGGCCGTCGGAGTGCCGGCGGCGACCGGTGTCGTGTCGGAACATCAGGTCGCCCACCCCAACACGTTTGCTCTGGTCGCCGCGATTCCCGCCCCCACCATCAACTATGGGTCGACGGTGACACCCGCTGTGATCGCGGTGGTCACATCGTTCCCGGCGCCGACCGTACGTGCGGGGGTTCTTGAGATCCTGGCGGAACAGTTGGGCCAGTTCCAACGGTTGAGCGGACGCCTCCACCTGGCGAGGGTGCGGCGAGGACTCCGCAGGGGGTTCCGTATCGACGAGGGGTGGGATCGAGTGTCGGACGTGTTCGTGTTCGACGAGGACGACACGTCGAAGGGTTCGTTCGACCAGGCGATGGCTGCTGTCGCGCAAGCGTGGGCGGACCATCAGAACGACGACGAGGCCACTCTGAGGGCGGCGGTGAACGCTGCACTCGACGCTTTCGGGTTCCGCGCCCCGGACGGATCCCGGCTCATTTCGTAACGGGTACTTCACTCGCAACGCGTCACCGTGTTAGCGTGACTCATGCCCACCGGGGTTGGCCTCCCCGGATCGGTGAGGAAATGGCCTGTTGTGAGGGCTCCACTCCCTCTGTGGAGCCGACGGACCCAAATGAGGAGCAATGGGAGATCAACCAACTGAGACGACAGACACCGTCTCGAGGGAAGCGCACGAGCGGATCAAGAAGGAGCGCGACGAGCTGAAAGCCCGCAACGACGAGCTCAGCAGGACGCTCACGAACTTCTACCGCCGGGACAAGGCGAGGGCAGCGTTGAAGGACAAGGTGGCAGACCCGGATACGGTCGCCGACTTGCTCACTCCCCATCTCGAGGACATTGAGCCCGACAAGGTGGCGGAGCACATCGCGTCTGACGTTTTCGCCCCGAAGCTCGCTCCCTTCCTTCCGAAGCAGCAGCCAAGTCCTGCACCCGTCCCCGAGGGGGAGGGTGGTGCCGGGGAGATTTCGGCGTCGACGCCGGCGATCGAGCCCAACGGGTTCGGTGCTGGCCCGTCGCCGGGTGGTGAGGGGCAAGCCCCGTCGCCGAGTGCTCCCGGGAAGATCGTGGTCGGGTCGGAGGAGTATCTGCGACTCGTCCACGCGAACGACAAGGCCGCGCTCCAGAAGGCCTACGAGGAGGGTCGGATCGTCTCACCCGAAGCACCGTCACCCGTTTGATCGGGGACGGTTGATCGAGAGGGAGAGATTTGGCGAACGAGATCACCTACAACCAGACGGACGGGTCGTTTTCGACCGAGTACCGCCTGGCCAGGGACTCGATGCTCGAAGCGCTGTATGAGACGGCTGGTTCGTTCATGCGGCACCTGTGGCGCAAGAGCCTCGCCGGATTCCACTCCACGACCGAACGGTTCACCAAGAAGCCGAAGCTGGCCGCATCTGCGATAGCTGACGGCGTGGACATGACCAACACTCCGTACACCCCGTCGACCGTGAACCTCACGGTGTCGGAGGTCGGGTTGACGCTCACGCAGACCGACCTCAACGCCCGGTTCTCGCTCCTGGATTTCAGGGAGGTGGGGATGGAGATGGGTGAAGCCATCGCCGAGAAGCTGTTGTCGGATATCAGCTCGCTCGGTGGTGGTTTCAGCCGGTCGGTCGGATCGTCTGGCAACGACCTGACGGAAGCTCAGTTCTTGAGTGCCCGTCAGACGTTGCGGCTGCTCAGGATGAAGGAGCCCTATGTGGCTGTCCTCTACCCGGTGCAGCTCGACGATCTGGTTCAGGACTCCGGCACGACCCTGGCACCGATCCTCTATGCCGGTGGCCCGAACGTTCGGAGCGAGGCGCAAGACCTCACTCCGCGGGCGGGCATCGAGCAGGGGGTCATGTACCGGACCGAGATCTACACCCCGACCACTGTGCCGACAGCGAACGCCGGCGCGGATTCGGCGGGGTTCATGTTCTCGGCTCGGAGGGCGATCGCAATGGTGGAAGGTTGGGCCACTCGGCTCGAGTCGGAGCGGGATGCCTCGCTCCGGGCGACCGAGATGGTCGGCACCTCCGCCTACGCGGTCGGGGAAGTCGACGACGATGCCGGTGTCGGCATCATCACGGACCGGTGAGGGGAGGGGTAGAGCATGAAGCTGTTTGACCTGAACCTCATGGGGACGACCCTGTTCGACGACTTCATCAGCAACGACGTAGTCACCGACAACGGGATCGGTCAGCTCGGCTGGCAGTTCACGACCATCGGCAACGCGTCGACCCTGGCGTATCAGACGGCACATTCCAACGGTGTGCTCCGGATCACCACGGCGGCGACGGCGGATGGCGACGGTACGGCACTGCACCTGTTCCCCGATGGGATCGTCCTCAAGCCCGGCTTTGCTGTGGCCGCGAGGATCCGGTACCCGGTGGAGTTGGCGTCGATGAACTTCCGTGTCGGCCTCGACGACTCGGTGACGGCCACCCGCCCCACGGTGGGTGTGACGGTCGAGTCGGATGCCGGGGTGTTGTCGTGCCACACCGATTCCGCTGACCATGGCGACGAGTCGGTGGCGGTGGCGGACATCGGGTCGCTGACCTCCGGCAACACGGCTGTCGTGGCTCAGTGGCTCGACGTGCTGATGATCGGGTCGGGCCGGGCCAACGCCCAGGGCGGGCCCGACGCGGTCGATTTCTTCATCGACGGTGTGCACGCGGCGACCGTGCCGTGCCACATCGACGACGACGAGGAAGTGGAACCCAAGTTCGCCGTTTGGCAGGACTCGGGTGGCGCTGACGCCGTCGCGATCGAGATCGACTACTTCGGCCTGTTCCTCCCGAGGAACTGATCGAAATGGGAAAGGGGTGAGCGGTTCGGAGTCCCCGGCTGCTCACCCCTTTCCGCGACCAAGTGAGGTGCTGATGGCATCAACAAAGAAGCCAGCCGCAAAGAAGCCGCCGGCCAAGAAACCGGCACCGAAGCTGTCTCCGGCGGAGATCGCGGCGGCGGAGGAGGCGGCGATGGTCGCCGAACGTGAGGCCAGGCGAGCAGCTCGCCGTGAGGAGGAGCTGATCGCCGAGGCGAACCGGATCGCCAACGCTGAGGCGGCGGAGCGAGCCCGCTTGTCGGGTCTGCAGCAGGCGGTGGCGCGAGCCCAGGAGGGCAAGTGATGTGGCCTGACGACGAGACGGTGGAACCTGTGGATCCTGTCAGTCTGGGCGACGAGGTGCCTGAACTCGTCGACGAGGAACCGGAATCCGACCCGGACGACCAGCCGGTGGGTGAGGTGATCGACGACGGCGAGGTGGAGCGTCTGCGTGCCGCCCTCGAGGAGGAGCAGGCGAAGCGGGCCGCGGCGGAGGCGGAACTGGCGGAGAAGTCCGCCAAGTTGGATGGCCTCAACCCGACGGTCGACGTGTCCCCGTGGCTGTGGGAAACCAGGGACGACGTGGTCGCGTTCTACGGGATGGACAAGCTCCGTGAGATCGTCGAGGGGCGGATCGCCACTGAGAACAAGCGCCGCACCAAAGACGGATACGACCGTCTCCAATACACGCGTGAGGAGAAGGAGGCGATGGTCGACGAGGTCATCGACGAACTCCTCGAGGACCGTCAGCGCACGGCGCCACCCGAGGAGGGTCCGTTGGCGCGGACGCTCAAGATGGTGGCGTTCGACCCGCAGACGAATGAGCCGCGGTTGGTGCAGATCCCGTACGAGGAGCAGGTGAACAACATTGCGGGCTCCCTGGCCGACGGGATCGTCCGGTACACCAACAAGGGGTACAAGCGGACCAATCCGCCTCTGTGTCCCGCCCAGGACTGTTTCCGTCCGTCGGCGATGGAGGGCGGCCAGTTCCTCCACTACGGGTACTGCTCGGAGGATCACCGGGCCCGCACCGAGCCGAGGAAGCCCGAACAGGTCGTGGCGTGACCGAGAAGCGGGTAGCACGGGGTCGTGGCCTCCTCGCCTGGATCAGCGGCGAGGAGGCCCGGGCGTGGCGGGCCAAGGCCCGCCGTGACGTGTTCAACACGGAGGGGCGGAAGGTGGTGCTCGAGTCGTCGTTTTCGACGGACAAGAGCATCGACCCTGTGGCGCCCGGTGAGCACGACGGCGACACCGTGTTTTGGGAGAAGCCCAAGAAGTTGAACCCGTCGGAGTGGGCGTCTCCCCGCGAGGTGGTGGAGTCGGAGGCGGCGGTGGTGGCGGAACACTGGCTGCTGATGAAGCGGACCAACCCGGAGGCGTTCCGCCGGAAGATGGCGGATCTGCGCGCCCTCGACCCGATCGCGTATTCGCATATGAACGACGACCAACTCGAGGCGGCGATCGTTGAGGTGTGTCGTCGTGCGGTCGTGGAGAGGGTGATGGCGGAGACGTGGGACGCTCAGGGGTTCGCGTCGCGGGTGTGGCGTTCCGACATTTCGCAGGTGGGGAATGGCTGACCTCGCCACGCTCTGCGACCAGACCCTCGACGTTCTCTACGGGACGGGGTATTGGGAGCATCCGAAGGAGGACACCTTGTCGGCGGCGATCGCGGATGCGTCGACGACGACGATGACTCCCGCCACTCCGTCGATGTGGAAGCGGGACTACCTGTGCGAGTTCCCCGCCACCGACGAGGTGGTGCGTATCGCTGATGATGCTGTTACGACGGCGACGATCCGGCGGGGCCAGTTGGGGACCACGGCGGCAGCTCAGGCGTTGGGGGCGGTCATGGTGCAGAACCCGCCGTTTCCCCGTATCAAGGTGAAGGACGAGATCGAACGGGCGCTCCGCAACGAGTTCTGGCCGCACGTGTGGACGTGGCATCGAGACTCGTTCACGTTCACGCAGGGGACCGCCACCTACGAGCTCGACGACCACATTGATGACGTGACGGTGGTGTATCAGGCGAACATCGAGTCGGACGGCCAGTTCCACCCGCTGCACCCTGGGTGGTGGGATGTGGAACGTCAGATCGACGACGCTACGAACAAGCGGTGGCTCATCGTCCATAAGGTTTACGACCCGGACTCCGACGTGGAGATCATTGCTCGGCGGCGTCCGCACCCCGACGACTTGGCGAACATTTCCGACGAGATCGCCGACATGGTTCCGCTCATCACGGCGGCGAGGATGATGCAGAAGCGGGGGGCGTCGATCCGTCAGTCGCAGCCGCGGTCGCAGTTGGACCGGGACGGCCAGATGATGCGGGATTACCGGGCGATGGTGGCCGAGTTCATTCGGCAACGCGACCAGCTTCACCGGCTGCTCATGGAGGAGGTCCGGCCGGATATGAGGTGGAGGCCGGCTACCCGGGCGTTTCGTCGGAGTTGGTGATCCGTGGGGAAGCTCGGCACCACACCGATTCGGCTAGCGACGTGGCTGCCTCTCGACGACCAGTATCAGCGGCGTTACCTGCCGTTGACGGCTGAAACGGCGTCTCAGGCTGGGTCTGACCGGATTTTCTCTGGTGAGCAGGGGGTTCGGGTGTGGTCGATCCGTGAGTGGTCGTCGGGTATCGGGTTCGACGTGTGGAGGCCGAACCAGGGGGGCTACCGGGCGGGGGCGGCGATGCTCACCGAGTTCGAGGAGGGGTTCACGCTTCCTCGGTTGGCGGAGACGACGGAGTTGTCGGCGGCGGCGCTCACCGATGGTGGTGTGTTGGGGTTGGCGCAGGGCGTGTTGTGGACAGTGGACGATGCGGCGGGGTACGCGTGGGATTCAGCGAACGGGGATTGGGATACGGGGGTCGCGACGGGTGGCACCACTAACCAGGCCACGTCGATCGCTGACGGCCACGACACGTGGGTTTACACGGGCCACTCGAATGGAGTGATCCGACGGTGGAAGTCCGGGTCGAACGAGGCCCACTATTCCACGTTCGGTGAGGATCCGGTGCTCGTCGACTTCGGCGGCATCCTGTTCGCCCTCGACTCGGACGACCTCTACGAGATCGACAAGACGACGGCGGACACTCGCACTCAGCGTGCCGACCTGACGGGTTCGTCGAGCCTCTATTTGGCGGCGACGCCGTGGTGTTACAACCGGCTCACCGTTTCTGATGTGGGGCCCGTGTGGTTGCAGCGGCTCAACTCGGGTGAAACTCACATTTGGGAATACAACGTGGCGGAGGATGTGCAGGCCCGGATCGGGAAGCTGCCGGCCACCCCGTCGTTCCCGTACTCGATCTTTTGGGCCAACGGGTTCGTGTTCGTGGGGTTCCGCTACGCCCCTTCCCATTCGGCGCCGGGGCTCGGCTACCTCTACTACCAGCGGGGTTCGCAGCGTGGCGTGGCGGGCCCGTTCTCGAGGGACGTGTCGTCGTCCGCGTCGGCACCCGTCCTGATCGCGGGAATGGTGGGCGACGACGTGATCGTCATATACGACGGCACCGCGTTCGCCTACAACCTGACGGCGGGGGGTATCAGCGAAGTGGGAACGGTCGACGATTCCCGGTGGTCGGCTCGAGTGTTCGGCCGGGATATCTTCGCTGGCGGCGGCGACAACAAGCATGTGCAGCGTCTCGTCGACGGCAAATACGCCGCCTCAGCGGTCCTCCTCACCGGCCGACACGACATGGAGTATCCGGGGCTCAGGAAGCGGCTGCTGGACGTGACCGTGGTGACGGACCCGTTGCCGTCGGGAACGTCGGTGGGGATGACGGTGATCGTCGACGGTGGCGACCCGATCACGTTGACGGGATCTCATGACACTGACGACGCGCAACGGTTCACGTGGTCGGCGGCGTCCACGTCGGCGGACATTGTGGGCTACCAGTTCGAGTTGCGTCCCACGTTGGCGTCGACGGATGAGAATGCTGCTCCGGTGGTGCGGGAGCTGATCGCGACGGCGGCGGCGGCGGCGCACCGCATCGAATGGGTGTTGTCGATCGACTGTTCCGACATGTCGTGGCAGGAGATCGACAACCTCAATGCGATGGCGGGTGACATTGTCACGTTCACCGACGACTTTCAGAACCGGGACTCCGACGACCCGGATTCGTTCGTGGTGCAGGTGGCCGAGTTGCTCACTCCTCGCATGTTCGACCCGGAGGGTGAGGAGCATGTGGTGGGGCGTATCCGGTTGTTGTCTCGGGATCTTCTGGTGACGGGGTCGAGCTGATGCCGTTTCATTTTCCATCGCTTCAGACCGAGGTGTTCGACTCGGGGCAGATCACCGACTTCGGGACGGTGACGTTGCGGGGGGACCTCCGGTCGTATGCGTGGGATGGGGGTTCGGACTTGTCGGGTGGGGCTGATGCGGGTGCGACGGCCGGGTTCTTTCTGGATTCGTCGGCGGGGGCGGGCCAGTTCAAGTCGATCTTCGCTGAGGGGATCATCATTTCGTCGGCGGGGTCGAGTGTGGACTGGTCGCACATCGACAACGTGTCGATCACTAGCGCCGACATTGTGTCGTTGTCGTTCGACAAGATCACGGCGGGCAGCAACGACGCTTCTCTGGTGATCGGGGCGTCCGGGTCGATCAGTTCGGCGAACTATGTGGCGGGCACTTCCGGGTTCATCATCAACGGTGACGGCACCCTTGAGGCGAACGATGGCACCTTCCGGGGGACGATCCACGCATCCGCCGGAAGCTTCTCGGGTACGCTGACCCTCAGCGGGGCGATCAACTTCACGTCCGGCGGAATCATCCGCACCGCCTCGTCGGGACGTCGCGTCGAGATCGTCGCCACCGCCGCAGGCGTCACCACCATCGACTACCTCAACGCGTCGGGAGCAGTGTTCGGCCGGCTCTACTCCGACACGTCGATGGGTAACAATCTGTCGCTGTCGTCAACGCTCGGCGCACTTGAACTGCGTGGCGAAACGACCCTCTTTTTGCTCGCCGGTGGCGGATCGAACGTCACCGAGCTCGACAACAACCAGCTCCGGTTGGGCACCGACGGTTCCGCGGCCACCCCAGCACAGGCGTTCGCCTCCGACGCCGACACCGGCACCTACCGGGTGGGATCGAACGTGTGGGGGGTCGCCACCGGTGGCAGCCTCCGACTCCAAGTCGGCACCGCAGTCACCATTGCGATCCCGTCGACCACCGGATCGGGGACAGCGCTCATGGTGACCGACCCCGACTCGAACGGGAACTACACGATCCTCCGGTCCAGTTCCGCCCGCAAATACAAGAGCCGCATCACCTACAACGTCGACTATCTGGCCGACATCGAACTGTGGCCCGCCAAGTTCTACCGGAAAGACGACAAGGCGTGGTCCTACGGGTTCATCGCCGAGGATCTGGCCGCCGAGGACCCGTTGCTCGGTGTCGAGTACGACGGAGAAGTCGACAACTACTCCGACCGGGCGGTCCTCGCGGTCCTCGCGGCGAAGGTCAACCGGCTCGAAGCAGAACTCGCACGCTTGAAGGAGGCGGCATGAGCGACATGAAACAGACCCTCGAACAACTGACCCTCGAAAAGCATCAGGCGCTCGCCGCGATGCGGGAGTGGCGTCAGGTGGCGTGCGCGCTCGCTCTCGCCCACGGCGAGAAAGGCAAGGACGGCAAGGTGGTCGCCCGGATCCCGAAAGCTCTCAGCAACCGGCTCGACGGCTACTCGTTGGAGACGAAACCGCTCAAGGGGGGCCTGGTGCTCACCCTGGCGCCGACCGACCAGAGCTCATAGGAAGGAGACTGATATGCCAGCAACCAGACGACCCGGCACCAGCCGCACCACAACGGGGACACCGCGCAGAAGGCGCTCCCCAGCATCCATGCCGTCCAGACGGTCGGTGCAGCATCCGCCGCGTGGTGGCCGTGGACACCAGCCGGGTCCGCCTCCGGCGAGGAAACGATGACCGACCCGGGACTCATCTACGTCTCTCGCAACGACTGGGGTTCGTACCAGTCGACGGAGGATTTCATTCGTGACCGGTACTCCGCCGCTCCGGAACAGAAAACAACGATCCAGGTACACCACACGGCGGCGATAGACGAGGACGACACCACGCCCAACCGGTGGGACAAAGACGAGGCCGTGAAATACATGCAGCGGCTCCAATGGTCCCGCCCCGACTTGAAGCCGCTCCCCTATTCGGTGAACCTCGCCACCAATGAGGACGTCGACGTGGTGTGGATCTTCGAGGGGCGAGGCATCCTGAAAGTCGGGGCGCACACGGCGGACCACAACCGCGATGGGGTCGGGTTCGGCGTGTTCGGCAACTTCGACAAGAGCGACGACAAAGCGGCCGCTGTCCTGGTTCGCGCCATCGAGATCGTCTGCCACGACCTCCGCTACGGCGGGGTGTGGGCGGATCTCCTGAACGGTGGCCGGCTGCTCCCGAACCTGGGTTCGGTCAGGAATCCGAAGGGGTGGGTGGCTTGGGGCCACCGCGACTCGTCGCCGAAGTCCTGTCCGGGCAACTACCTGTATCCCCTGCTCCGTGACTTTGAACTGAAAGGAGACGATGTGGCACTCACGGAGCGACAAGAGAACGCCCTGAACTGGCTGGCTGACCAGCTCGAGAAGGCGGATACGGAGGCTTGGGCGGTCGACGCGGTGGCCGAGTTGAAAGCGGCGGGGATCTTCTCTGACGCCTACCGGCCGGGTGTGCCCGTGTCGGAGGAGCGGTTGGCGACCATTCTGAAACGAGCCCTCGACCGGGTGACGGTAGGGGTCGACGCCGACGCTTTGGTGGCCGGCGTGGTCAACGAGTTGGCTCGGAGACTCGCTGGCTGATGTGGTGGGAGACGCTGCCAGCTCAGTTGACAATGTGGGCCGCTGCCATCGCAGCGATCCTCTACCTCATCAAGCTCCTGTTCGGGGGAGCCGAGTTCGTGCGGCGTCTCCTTCTCGCCCTATTCCTCCTTGGTGACACGGAGCGGTGGCCGAACGGGTCGACCGACCTGTTGTCGTCGCTGAACTCGATCTACTCGAAGCAGGACGAACTCGCCATGAAACAGGACGAGCTCGGTGAGAAGCAGGCGGCGATGACGAAAACGCAGAACCAGGTGCTCGAGGAGGTGAAGGGGGTGACGCGCCGCCTCGAGGAGCACATCACGACGGGCCACCACTGAGGTTGTCCCTGCCAGGCCGGAGCGGACACCAACGAAAGGGACACCATGCTCGAGAACTTCTCGCTCAAGGAGTTCACCTGGAAGCGGGAGCCGATCCTATGGCTCGCCCTGATCCTCGCGATCGGCCAGGTGGTCTACCAGGCGCTCGGCGGCGCAATCGGCGTCGAAGAGGCAGTCCAGGCGATCATCACCCTGATCTTCGGGTTTCTCGGCCGCGGCCAGGTTTCACCCGTAGACGACTGAACCACCCGCAACGGTGGTAGCCTGACGCTGCTTCCGGCCAAGGAGCAGGGATATAGGAAACCGGACCCCGAGCCCCACATTGAGGATGAGCGCGAACATGTCCGTGGGGTGAAGGGTCCGGTTTACCTTACGCCAGTTTGAGACGGTTCGGCGCTCCGAACGACCGCATCGCCAACACCGCATCCTCCGTCGCCCTCTCCGACACGCCCACATACCGCATCGTCGTCTCCACGTTGGCGTGCCCCAGGAGTTTCTGCACCAAGTAGACGTCACGAGTCTGGTCGTAGATGGTTTGAGCGAACGTGTGGCGGAGCTGGTGGGGGGTGGCGTCCACATCCGCGGCGGCGGCGACCCGGTCGAACCAGTTGTTGACCGTGGCCGGCGTGATGTGGGCCCGCCGCCCCTCCCCCGGAAACAGGTAGCCGGACGCGGTGGCTCGTTGCCGGAGCCACGACCGGAGGTCCGGGTGGACGGGCACATGCCTGGTCCGTCCCCCCTTCCCCATGATGCTCACCCACTTCCACCCGGCGAACCACTCCCACCTTGCAGCAGCGATCTCCGAGCGCCGGAACCCCGCATACAAGCCGAGCATCACCACGGATCCTTCCGGCCACCAGGCACGGGCGGTGACGGCGAGCCGGTCCGCATCCTCGACGGTGAGGGCTCGAGGCCGCGGCGGAGGCTTCTTGGGAACCACGATGGCGTCGGGCCACCCCTCCACATCCTCGAGCTGCCACCAATACATGAGGGCGGTGCGGAGGTGCCGGCGCGATGAGTGGGAGTTGGGGAACTCGTCGGCTAGTTCTCGTAGCGTCGATGGGGCAGCGTCATGCAGATCGACTCCATGATCCGCCGCCCATGCCACCGCGAACCGGAGTTTGGCGGTGTATTGGCGCACCGTCTCGTCCCGTAGTCCGCGGCCGTACAGGTACTCTCGGTATTCGTCGAGCGGCACGACCGCCGCCACCTCCAATGACCGCCAACCTGGGGGGCGGTCAGGCTGCCTCAAGGAACCCGAAGGTGGGAATAGGCCTGTCGACCCAACTTTGAGGTACACCCGCGTTCCTCAAACGCTCCGACACCTCGGCGCCGCCGGTAGCGACGGCGACGAGGACACGGCGTTCGAGCGCATCATCCCATTGGCCGGTCATCCGCGCCAGCTCGAGGAAGTCGCCGCCGAACATGTCGACGAGGATGGCGACCTCCTTCAATGTGGGTGGGTTGATGGATTCGTGAGTGGGGTTCTCCCACCGAGACACGAGGGTTTGGGGAACACCGAGGGCTTCCGCCACCTCTCGTTGTGACATGCGTGGAAGCTTCCTCGCCCGGGCCACCCGCAACCATTCGGCGAATAGATCTCGGTCCCATTCGTTGTTTCTGCGCCCGCTACTCATTTCGATCCTCCCCGAATCGTAAAGCCGATTCGTGTCGGTTTTGATCGGCTTTCAGGAGATTCTGTCGGAAGATGCTTGCTTTGTCAACAGGCCGGGTGATAGTGTCCACCCGCTATGACTCATTCACCCGTTGAGGCTGAATCAGCCGGCGTCCTCGAATCCGACGAGTGGCTCACCACCACTGAGGCGGCGGCCCTGCTGAAAGTCCATGAGGACACGATACGCAAGGCGATCGCCGAGAAGCGGTTGCCCCACCTCGAACTCGGTCCCAAAACGTTTCGGATCTCCCGTGCTGCCCTCCTCGAGTTGGGGCGTGCGGGGATAGGTGACGGTGAGGGGGTGGAGTGATGCCCGCTTCGCTTCGCCCTCTCGCCGTCTTGTCGGCCGCCCTCGTACTTGTCGGCGGGTTGGCGTTGGGTTTCGGCGGGTGGACCGCCCTTTTCAAGTCGTTCCCGGTGGGCCTTGCCCTTTTCGGTGTGGGCTGGTTTCTGGCCCGTACGGGAGTCGAACTGTTCCGACTGATCGAGGAAGCGAAGGAGGAGTCGGAGTGGCTGTGATGAGACTGGCCGAACGTGGCCGTGGGGTTGGTCCGGTGGAGATCATCGTCAGGCGGCGGTGCCGCCACGGTGAGGCTCTCCCCCACCACTACCACCTGTTCTCGGCCGACGGTTCAGACGAGTGGGAATACTGCGTCGACGGCGACCGGCGGAGCTTCCAGACGAAGGAGCTGAGGGAACGCGTCCTCGCCGTGTTGCAGGACTCGGATCCGCGGCTGCCGTTCGTGGAGGCGGCGACCAAGGCTGACCAGATCGTCGGCATGTTGGTCGACTCGTTGCGGGTGGTGGAGTCGTGACGTTGCCGTTTCTCGAATACCCGATCTACCGCTGCAAGAACGGCCACCCCGAATGCGCCTACCTGCCCGGTGGGGAGTGTTCGATCGAACACAAGGAGTGGGTGCGGCGGGTCGACCGTGGTGAGTGTGTGTGCGACACGGAGGGTTACTGCCCGTCGTGTTCGGTGCGTGGGGTGTACCAGCGGAGGATTCCGTGACCAAGTACGCGGCCAACACGGAGGTCTCCGCTGACCGTTCCCGATCCGAGATCGAGCGGATCTTGCAACGGTACGGCGCAGACCAGTTCATGTACGGGTGGGAGGCGACTCGGGCCGTCGTCCAGTTCCGAGCCCACGGTCGCCACATCAGGTTCATGTTGGAGATGCCAGACCCCGAGGATCGGGAGTTCACCCACACGCCCAACCGGGGGACGAGGCGGACCCCTCAGCAGGCGTACAGCCATTGGGAGCAGGCGACCCGACAGCGGTGGCGTGCGCTGAAACTGGTCATCCAGGCCAAGTTGGAGGCGGTCGAGGCGGGCATCACCGAGTTCGAGGCCGAGTTCCTGGCGCACATTGTTCTCCCCGATGGGACCACGGTGGGCCAGTGGGCGTTGCCCCAGGTGGCGGTGGCCTATGAGTCGGGGTCGATGCCGAAGATGCTGCCAGCGGCGTCAGAGGTGGCGTCGTGATCGTTCAGGACGTGGTGGACGCCGAGCATGGTGGCCGGGGAGAGCCCGAGCACGCCCAGCGGACAGCCGGCGGGGTGGATGAAACACTCGGCGTCCCCACCTACCACACGGTCGACACGACCGGCCCAGGCCGCGCCGAATGGCTCGCCATCCGGCGCACCGGGCTCGGCGCATCCGACATAGCCGCCATCCTCGGCATGTCCCCCTGGTCGTCGCCGTACACGGTGTGGGCGGAGAAGGTCGAAGGGTACGAGCGGGAACCCAACGAGGCGATGGCGTGGGGGAAGCGTCTCGAGGACGTGATCCGGGCCCAGTTCGCCGAGGAGACGGGCCTGTACGTCGGCCCGGAACTGATGGTTGTCCGTGACGGCGGGGTGCTTCCCGTCGTGTTCGCCACGATCGACGGGTTCGTACACGACGACGGCGGCGACCGCGACGACCCGGCCGACGGCGCGCTCGGTGTCGTTGAGATCAAGACCGACGGGTCGTTCAGACGGTGGGACGAAGTCCCCGACCACTACCAGATCCAAGTCCAATGGCAGCTACTCGCTACTGGGTTGGACATGGCGTGGGTGGCGTGTCTCCACGGCGGTCGCCGGTTCGAGGTGTACGAGGTGCCGGCCGACGAGCGGGTTCAACAGGTGGTGTACGAGCGGGCGACCGAATGGTGGCGCCAGCACATCGTCGACGGTGAACCCCCCGAGATCGACGGGTCGGATGCGACGACCCGTGTCCTGGCGGACTTGTACCCCGAGTCGTCCGACGCGGAAGCCGAACTCGATGAGAAGGCGATGGCGGCGGTAGCGACTCTGCGAATCCTCAAAGACCAGGAGCAGGAGTTGAAGGCGGCGATCACTCGCATGGAGAACGAAGTGAAAGCGGCGTTGGGGGATGCGGGTGTGGGGGTGTTTGAGGGGCGCCCGGTTGTGCGGTGGCGGACGGTGTCGCGGAAGGAGTACGTGGTGAAGGCGTCGACGTTCCGGCGGTTCGAGTTGGTGAAGGAGAAGGACTGATGGGTTGTGCGTACTGCGAGTTGGACACGGCCGGGAACCATGAGTCGACCTGTCCGGTCGTCTTGCCGCCGGTGCTGGTGGGGTCGTCGTCGGACGGCTTGCAGATGGTGTTCCACGAACTCCGCATCGTGACAGTGATCGGCGGCCACCAACTCCTCGCCTACTGCCCGTGCGGGTGGACGGCCGGGGAAACATACCTCAGCGGGGGCATCCCACTCGAGGAGATGCGGGCCGAGTACCGCGACCACGTAGCACCGGAGACACCGAAGGAGGAACAGTGACCACTGAACACATACCCGGCCTCGAGCCGGAACCCAAGACCGCCCTCGGATTCGGCGGGAAAACCATCGAACGGCAACTCGAGATCGGCGACGTCCTCTACCTGCTCATGCGGTGCGAAGTCGTCTCTGACGGCCGGTCCAAGAAGGACGACGACGGGTTGGCGTTCAAGGCGGGCGCCAAGACCGAGATCGTGGCGGAGTACGACGAGGAGACGGTCAAGGAGATCGTCGACCGTTACGCCGCCTTTTCGTACGCCCCGTTCGCCGGCGAGGAGGAGTGATGGCCGGATCGGAACTCGCTGAACGAGTCGAAGCGGCAGCCGAGAAGCCGTCGAAGGGCGAACACTACCGGCGGCAACTCGAGAAGCTCGAACCTCAACTCCGTCTCGCGCTCACCAAGTCGGACGGCTCGCCCATCATCGACCCGCAGCGGTTCGCACGCATCGCGTTGACGTCGCTCCGCACGACGAAGGGACTCTTGGAGTGTTCGGAGGTGTCGATCCTCGGTGCCATCGTGTCCGCCGCCCAGCTCGGCCTCGAACCGGGTGGCCCGTTGGGTCACGCCTATCTGGTGCCGTTCAAGAAGGAGTGCCAGCTCATCATCGGCTACCAGGGGATGATCCAGTTGGCGCTCCGGTCGGGGATGGTGTCGGAGATTCAGGGGCGGGTGGTCCATGACGGCGACCACTTCGAGTACGAGTACGGCACCAACCAGTACCTCCGTCATGTGCCGGCGGCGGCGGCGAAACCTGAGATCACGCACGCGTACGCGCATGCCCGGCTGGTGACGGGCGGCAGCCCGTTCGTGGTGTTGACCAAGAACGAGGTGGATGCGGTGCGGGCCCGGTCGAAGGGTGCGGACCGGGAGTCGTCGCCGTGGAACACGGATTACGAGGCGATGGCCCGCAAGACGGCGGTCCGCCAGTTGTTCAAGTGGCTGCCGGCGTCGGTGGAGTTTCAGGCGGCGTTGGGTGCTGACCAGGGGATCGCCCGTCAGATTCCGGGGTCGATTGAGGATTTGAGCGACCCGGACGTGATCGACGTGGTCGGCGAGGAGGAGTCGTGAGCCTGGACGCAACACTCGTCGATCTTCTCAACCAGATCGCCGGAGTCGAACGAGTCCACGTCACTCGGTACTCGAAGGGTCAGTGGCAGATCAACCTCAACGGTGCTGGTGCCGACGACGCCGTCGAACTGTGGATCCGCGCCCTCGAAGGTGAGGTCTATCCGCTGGTCGTACGGCTGCCGGACGGGTCGATCAGGCGGATGGTCGCCGAAGCGTCCGACGCCAAGAGGACGACATGAGCCGGCCCGCCGACACCGTGACCTTCTTTGTTCACGGCACACCGAAGCCCCAAGGTTCTAAGCGGGCGTTCGTGAACAAGGCGACCGGCCGAGCTCAGGTAGTGGAGTCGTCGAAGGGTGTTGGGGATTGGCGGGCAGATGTTCGTGCCGCGGCGATGGCGGAGTGGGGCGAGAAACCCCCGACGGTCCGCCCCGTCGCCGTCGTCGTCCACTTCTACCTCCGTCGACCCAAACGCCACCCGAAAACCAAGCAGACCTACCCCACCGCACGACCCGATGTGGACAAACTCCTCCGGGCGGTCCTCGATGCCCTCACCGGCATCGTGTTCAAGGACGACGCGCAGGTCATCACTCTCACCGGAACGAAGGAGTGGGACCAAGACGAGTCGCTCACGCGGGAGGGGGCGAAGGTCACTGTCTACGAGGTTCTCCCATGACGCCTACCCCCGACCACACGCCCGAAGTCATCGTCGACGCCGCCGGCAACATCTATACGGGAAGATATGAACCCGACGGGAGAACCGTCCGGCCGGACGTGTTCGCCTACGGGATCGGTGTCGGCATCCTCGTCGACGCCGACACTCAAAAGGTGGAGGCGGTCGACCTTCGCCTCAACCTCTTGCCGTTCGACTGTTTCGCCAACGGTGGTTGTGACCACGTCCACATTCTCGACGAGTTGACCGTGTTCCTCCCGGTCGGCGCCGCGTCGATCCTCGCCGAGAACCTGCAACGCGTCCTCAGCTCTGACCCCCGACCGGAGGTGACATGACGTGGACACCCTCACCCACCCCCGGCGGCTGGCAGTACCGCAACGATGACGCCGGAGCCACCATCCTCGTCGAACAGGTCACTCCTATTGGACGGGGAGTCGAAGCGTGGGTGGAGCTCCGGGTCGACGGAGTCGACGTGCCGGTAGCTCAAGGGATCCGCAACCTCATGGTGCCGCGGGCTGCTCAACCGTTCATCGACGACGCCAAAGCGCAGAACCGGAAAGAACCGTGGGGTGAGGGGTTGCGGTTCGCTTTCCACCATTCGCTGCAAGCGTGGCGTGAGGACACGGTCACGGTTGATTTGGCGGCGGTGGAACCGGAACCGTTCAAATGGCTGGTCGAACCCCTCATCGAAACCGGGGGCCACACTCGTCTTATCGCTGCTGGCGGGTCTGGCAAGTCGCTGTTCGCCGAAGCTGTCGCCCTCACCGTCACCACTGGGTCCCCCAAGTTCCTGGGTCTTGGAGCTGAGGTGACGGGCCCGGTCATGTATTTGGATTGGGAGGCGAACGTGTCTGAACACGCCCGCCGGTTGCGGGCGTTGTGTGCGGGGACTGGTGTGTCCCTCCCCGACCGGGATCTGATCTTCTACCGCAACGAGTCGGCGCCTCTCGCCAAAGTGGTGCGGCGCGTCCGAGACGAGGTGCGCCGAGTCGGTGCGGTCATGGTGATCGTCGACTCGAGGCAGATGGCTGCTGGTCCGTCGGGCCAGTCGTCGGGTGAGGACACGACGATCGGGCTGATGGGTGCGCTCCGTGAGGTCGGCCGGCCAGCCCTTCTGATCGACCACAAGGCGAAGGAGGACATTCAGAAGGGTCGCCGCGGGGGTTACGGGTCGGTGTTCAACCAGAACCTTGCCCGCATGGAGTGGGAGATGACTCGTCTCATGGAGATGGGTGGGGGTACGCGCCGGTTCGTGTTGTCGTTGGAGAAAGCGAACAACGTGGGACGGCTGATGCCGGTGGCGTGGGAGTTGACCACGGACGGCAAGCAGGGGTTGGAGTACGCCCGGTTCCGTCTCGTGTCCGCCGAGGATGTGGAGATCGGGTCGGAGGAGGATCTGGCGGGTCGAGTGTTGTCGTTGTTCTCAACGTCGACGGAGCCGATGCCGGTGGCTCGAATCGCCGAAATGGTGGGGGCGAAGGAGGCGTCGATCCGGTCGATGTTGAACCGTGACGCCCGGTTCGTGAATGTGAATGAGGGGCGGAAGGGGAAGCCGGGGTTGTGGCGTCCGGCTGACGACTTGTTGGTGGCGGGTCGTGACGACGGGGTGCAGGAGGATCTTCTGGGGGACGAGGTGTTCTGATGCGGTCCCTCATCGTTGCCCTCCTCCTCGTCGTGGCGGTGGCTCTCCCCGCCCACGGCCACACGTGGCGGGAGTTGAACCAATGGTTGGAGGGTTGGCACCGCCGCCTCGCCGACGCGCTCTCTCACGCTACCGGCGACACCCTCTCGCTGTACCCCTACGCCGGTCTCGAGGCCGTGTTCGCCGAATACGACGACATGCGTCGCCGGCATCCTCGGTGGGACGGCACGTTCCAGGCGTCGGGTGCGGACTGGGCGGAAGTGTCGTCGATCACCGTGTTCGGCGACCGGGTGGAACGGTGGCGTCCCCTGGTGGCCGCCTACTTCCCGGCCGGCCAGGTGGATCGGGCTCTCTGCATCATCCACCACGAGTCGGGCGGCAACCCTGACGCCCACCATTCCGGGTCGGGAGCGTCCGGATTGTTCCAACACCTCCCGAAGTATTGGGAGGAGCGGTCCCGTAAGGCTGGTTGGGCGGGAGCGTCGGTGTGGGATCCCGAAGCGAACGTGGCTGTCGCCGCATGGTTGTGGCGTGTCGGCGGGTGGGGTCACTGGACAGTGAGAGGACGGTGCATGTGAGGCGGTTTGTCGTATGGGCAACGGGCCAGCACAACGCCTGTTGGGAATGCTCCGGTGGTGGCGACGCTGAGGTGTGGCAGGTGTACGCCGCCACACCAAAGGAAGCGCTGCGGCTCGTCGCGGACTCCTTGAAGTTGGAGCCATACGACGACCCTGTGGACCTTCATGTCCTCGATGTGATGCCGTCTAAGGCACGACGTGCTCGAGTGATTCCTGAATCACAGTGGGCTGCTGACGGATCATTTTCCGTAGACCCCCCTAGTTGGGATGGGCGGTGACAGGGTGAGCCTGTTCGTCGCTCCGGTGGAATTGGTCGAGGCGAACGCGTTCGTTGCCGCACATCACCGACACCACTTCCCGGTCGTAGGGCACAGGTTCAGCATCG
>DASVDX010000045.1:0-2327 GCA_036380875.1 Acidimicrobiia bacterium | reverse complement strand
GGGCGGAGGTGTCGTGGAGGGATATCCCGAGCCTGCCGGTGCCGTGCCCGCCGGGTTCCTCTTCCACGGCGCCCTGACCACATTCGAGAAGCTCGGGTTCGCCCGGGATCGGATGATCGGGAAACACCGCTGGGTGGTCAGACGCACGGTGGAGCCGGCCGGCTGACGCAGGAACCCGAGACATAGCGGTCTCGTCTCTACTCTGTGACCGAGGTGCCCGACACACCCTCCCAATCCCGCCCGTCCGCCGCCCGGGCCGCATTCCTCTCTTCCCTCATCCCCGGTTGGGGTCACGCCTACACCGGCCGGAGACGCCCGGCTCGCGCCTGGTTCATCGTGTTCCTTGTCCTGGTGGCCGGCGGCGTCGTCGTCTGGTTCGCCTTCCGCAACGAGTTGCTCCAGGTGCTGGTGACGCCACGGGGCATCGTCTGGCTTCTCGTGGCCAACGCGGCCCTGCTCGGCATCAGGGCATGGGCAACGATCGGCGCGTACCGGTCGGGGAGACCGGGAGGTGGAGCGCCGGCCGCGCTCAACGTCCTCGTCGCCGCCCTGTTGGTGCTGGCGCCACACGTTGCCGCGGGGTACGTCCTGTGGACCGGGCACGACCTCATCACCAGCGTCTTCCAACCGACACCGCCGGTGGCCTCTCCCACGACCACGACCACCAGCACGCCGGGGACGACCGGGACGGGTCCGACCACCACGACGCTTCCGCCCACCACTACCACTACCGAGCCGCCGAGGATCTGGGACGGGGTCGAGCGGCTCAACATCGCCCTTCTCGGCTCGGACATGCGTCCCAACCAGGAGACCCTGGATCCCAAGGACCCGCGGTATGTCGGGCACCGCACCGACGTGATGATCGTGGTCAGCATCAACCCGAGACCGCCCTACGACGTGGCGATCCTCTCGGTCCCCAGATTCCTGTCCAACTTCGAGATGCCCGAGGGGTACGGCGTCCCGCGCAGCATCGACGAGTGGGACTGGATCGGGCACGTGTACCGACGGGCCGAGGACATCGCCCCCGAGATGTACCCCGGGCCGCAGTCACCCGGGGTGAACGCCGTGAAGACCGCCCTGGGGACACTATTCGGGATCGACATCCACTACTACGCCATGGTCACTGTCGCCGGCTTCCAGGACCTGGTCGACGCCCTGGGTGGGGTGACCATCGACGTACCGAGACGGATCGTCGACCGGAACTACGACACCGCAGACGATCACTGGGGCGCCACCAGGACGACCGTGGTCATCGAAGAGGGCCGCCAGCACCTCGACGGCTTCCACGCCCTCGCCTACGCCCGCATCCGCTCCCAGTCCCACGAGTTCGCCCGGATGCAGCGGCAGCGCTGCCTGATCGCAGCCCTCGTGGAGCAGACCAGCCCGGTCGAGCTCCTCTTCAACCTGGGGGACATCTCCAACGCGATCAAGGAGAACGTGACGACCGACATCCCTCAGGACGCACTGGCCGACTTCGTCGCCTTGCTGCCGAATCTGAGCACCGAGAACTTCACCACCCTCAGCATCGACCGGTCGGCTTACGAGATCCCGGCGCCGAACCATCTGATCCGGTACTTCGACGTGGAGCAGATACGCGAGGACGCCCAGTTACTCATGAGAGACCCCGAAGCGGCGAGGGCGGCGTTGGGTCTCAGCGGTCTCGACGAAACCTGCACCGAAACGTTGGACCCCTGACACCGTCCCGTAACCGGGACCCGCTACACCTTGATACCGTGGGTCGCATGATCGACTTCAAGCAGCTCATCGGAGGCGAATGGGTCGGCGCCGCCAACGGCGGCACCTGGGATCTGGTCAATCCGGCCACCGAGGAGGTGATCGAGACCCTTCCCTTCGGTGACGCCGCCGACCTCGTGGCGGCGGTCGAGGCCGCACACGGCGCGTTCCGCGAGTGGTCGCATCTCACGGCGTATCAGCGCTCCAAGGTCCTGCTCAAGGCCGCTGACATCATCCTGGAGAACATCGACGAGTTCGCCCGGATCACCACCGAGGAGTCGGGCAAGCCCTTCGCCCAGTCGAAGGGCGAATGGCTCGGAGCCCCCAACCAGTTGAGGTGGGCGGCCGGCGAGGCCGAGCGTCTCTACGGCCGCTGGATCCCGTCCCGGGTCCCGAATCGCCGCATCGACGTCATCTATCAGCCGATCGGCGTCGTCGGCGTGATCACCGCTTGGAACTTCCCCGTCTACAACCAGATGCGGGCGATCTCGTCGGCTCTGGCGGTGGGAAACACGGTGGTGGCTCGCCCATCGGAGTACACGCCTCGCTCCGCGATGCTCATCGGATGGGCCCTCATGGAGGCAGGTGCGCCT
>DASVDX010000044.1:0-2323 GCA_036380875.1 Acidimicrobiia bacterium | reverse complement strand
GGGCGGAGGTGTCGTGGAGGGATATCCCGAGCCTGCCGGTGCCGTGCCCGCCGGGTTCCTCTTCCACGGCGCCCTGACCACATTCGAGAAGCTCGGGTTCGCCCGGGATCGGATGATCGGGAAACACCGCTGGGTGGTCAGGCGCACGGTGGAGCCGGCCCGCTGACGCAGGAACCCGAGACATAGCGGTCTCGTCTCTACTCTGTGACCGAGGTGCCCACCCGATCCTCCGAAGGCCGTCCCTCTGCCTCCACGGCCGCATTTCTCTCCTCCCTGGTTCCCGGGCTGGGTCACGCGGTGACCGGGCGGATGCGCGCCGCCTGGGCGTGGTTCACGGTCGTCGTGGTGCTGCTCGCGGCCGCCTTGGTCGTCTGGATCGGGTTCGAGAACCAACTGCTCCAGGTGGTGGTCAAGCCCGGCTCTCTTCTCTGGTTCCTCGCCGGGAACGTGCTCCTGCTGGCGATCAGGGCGTGGGCCACCGTTGGCGCCTACCGATCGGGCACGCCCCGACCCGGTGCCGGGTCTGCGGTCGCCGTCTTCCTCGCCACCCTGCTCGTGCTGGTCCCGCACGTGGCGGCGGGATACGTCCTCTGGACCGGACACGACCTGCTCACCAGCGTGTTCCAACCCACGCCACCGGTGGCGGAGCCGACGACGACCACCACCGCGTCGACCGGCAGCAGCGCGGGCTCGCCGACCACCACCGTGCCTGGCACGACCACCACGACGCAGCCACCCCGCATCTGGGACGGCGTCGCGCGGCTCAACATCGCCCTGCTCGGGTCGGACATCCGCCCCAACCAGGAGACCCTCGACCCCGACGACCCCCGCTACGTCGGTCACCGGACCGACGTGATGATCGTGGTCAGCATCAACCCGGAGCCGCCCTACGACGTGGCGATCTTCTCGGTGCCGCGCTTCCTCTCCAACTATCCGATGCCGGACGGGTACGGCGTGCCCAAGAGCCTCGACGAATGGGACTGGATCGGCCACGTCTACCGCCGCGCCGAGGACATCGCCCCTGAGAGGTACCCGGGGCCGCAGTCGCCCGGGGTCAACGCGGTGAAGACCGCCCTCGGGACGCTGTTCGGCATCGACATCCACTACTACGCCATGGTCACCATCACCGGGTTCCAGGACCTGGTCGACGCGCTGGGAGGGGTGACCATCGACGTCCCGAGGCGGATCGTCGACCGAAACTACGACACTGCCGACGACCACTGGGGCGCGACGCGGACGACGATGGTCATCGAGGAGGGCAGGCAGCACCTCGACGGGTATCACGCCCTCGCCTACGCACGCATCCGCTCCCAGTCGCACGAGTTCGCCCGGATGCAGCGGCAGCGCTGCCTGATCGCCGCCCTGGTCGAGCAGACCAACCCCGTGGAGCTCCTGTTCAACCTCGGCGAAGTGTCCCAGGCGATCAAGGAGAACGTGACCACCGACATCCCTCAGGACGCGCTCGACGACTTCGTGGCCCTGCTCCCGAACCTGGAGACGGAGAACTTCACCACCCTGAGCATCGAGAGGTCGGCCTATGAGATCCCTGCTCCGAACAACCTGATCCGGTATTTCGACGTCGATCGGATCCGCGAGGACGCCCAGTTCCTGATGCGTGACCCGGTGGCGGCGCGGGATGCCCTGGGTCTGACCGGTCTCGACCAGACCTGCACGGAGTCTCTGGATCCCTGAAACGCTTCCGTGAACGGGACGCGCCACACCTTGATACCGTGGGCCCATGATCCAGTTCAAGCAGCTCATCGGTGGCGAATGGGTCGACGCCGCCAACGGTGGCACCTGGGACCTCGTCAACCCGGCCACGGAGGAGGTCATCGAGACCCTCCCCTTCGGTGACGCCGCCGACCTCGAGGCCGCGGTCGACGCCGCCGAGGCGGCGTTCGACGAGTGGTCGCATCTCACGGCATATCAGCGCTCGAAGATCCTGCTCAAAGCCGCCGACTTCATCGTCTCCCATGTGGACGAGTTCGCCCGGATCACCACCGAGGAATCGGGCAAGCCACTGGCCCAGGCGAAGGGGGAGTGGCTCGGCGCACCCAACCAGCTGCGCTGGGCCGCCGGCGAGGCAGAGCGTCTCTACGGCCGCTGGATCCCGTCCCGGGTCCCGAATCGCCGCATCGACGTCATCTATCAGCCGATCGGCGTCGTCGGCGTGATCACCGCCTGGAACTTCCCCGTCTACAACCAGATGCGGGCGATCTCGTCGGCTCTGGCGGTGGGAAACACGGTGGTGGCTCGCCCATCGGAGTACACGCCTCGCTCCGCGATGCTCATCGGATGGGCCCTCATGGAGGCAGGTGCGCCT
>DASVDX010000043.1:0-41081 GCA_036380875.1 Acidimicrobiia bacterium | reverse complement strand
GTCCGGTGACATCCCCAACGACGGCAACAATGCCGGCCAGGGATACGGCGCCGTTGTCGTGGAAGCGGAAGCGGGTGACGTCATCTCCCTCACTGCCGTGGTCCGCAGTGATGAGAGTGTCGGCCACGACTACCAGGCCGGTGCCAACCTGATCGTCACCAAGATCGAAGTCCAGGAGTAGGAGAAGAAGTCACAGGTACGACGAGCGAGGGGCTCGGCGAGCCCCTCGTTCTCTTGTGGCGTACCGTGAGCGCCACCTTCCGCTAGAACACTCTGGATGGCACCACCTCGTCGCCAGTCGCTGGCCAGCCGCCTCCTCGTCACCTACGCCATCACGGTGATGCTGGTGCTCGGAGTGCTCGGGTTCTTCGTAGAGCGCTCCGCTCGAGAGGTGCTCCTTCGAGAAGTGGAGCACGGGCTAGGGGAACAGGCCCGCCTGCTGTCCGCCTCGCTCCCGTCGGACCAAGGGGAGATGGACGCCCTCGTTTCCCGGCTCGGTGAAGACCTCGACGCTCGAGTCACCGTCGTGGATCGCGACGGCTCCGTGCTGGCCGACTCCCACGTCGACCCCGCCGAGATGGAGAACCACGCGTCCCGCACCGAGATCCGCGCCGCACTGGACGGGGAGACCGGGACCGATCGCCGAGTGAGCGAATCGACTGGATTCCCCCAGACCTATGTGGCCGTGCCGACCGAAACCGGCTGGGCGGTGCGTCTGTCGCTGCCCGAGAACGTCGTCAACGAGCCGGTCGCCGATTTCCGGCGGGACCTGATCACGCTGGTCGCGGTCGCCGCCGCCATCGGGGTGGCGGTCGTGGCGGTCGTTGCCCGGTTCTTGGCGCAACCCTTGTCGGAGCTAGCCGAGCAAGCCTCGACAGTGGCTCGCGGCGAACTCGACATCGAAGTTCATCGCTCGTCGGTCGCCGAGCTCGACGACCTCGGGCGGGCCATCGCCTCTGTATCGACTGAATTGGGAGATCGACTCGAGGAAATCGACAGCGAGCGCAACACCTTGGAGCTCGTCCTCGACTCGCTGCCGCAAGGGACCCTGCTGGTCGACTCCGACGACACGATCCTCTATGCCAATCAGTCCTTCAGCGAGCTCTTGGGTCCTGTGCCCGAGTCTCTCGAGCAGATCGTGCCCTTTCGAATCCAGGAGGTCGTTCGCCGGGCGCGGAGCTCGGGAAGACAGGTCGACGTCGACGCCGAGCACGGGCTCCCGGCACGGGTGCTGAGGGTGATCGCCTCGCCGTTCGACGACGGCCGAGCCCTCGTGGTCGTGAGCGACGTCACCGAGCGACGACGGGTCGACGAGATGCGCCGCGACTTCGTGACCAACGCATCCCACGAGCTGAAGACACCTGTTGCCTCCATCCTCGCCGCCGCCGAAACCCTGCAGCTCGCAATCCAGAAGGCCCCCGAACGGGTGCCTCAGTTCGCCGCTCAGATCGAGGCCTCGGCCCGGTCGCTCGCCCAACTCGTCAGCGACCTCCTCGACCTGTCCCGCCTGGAAGGGCGCACCTCGGAGGACGGAGCCGTCGATCTGGGAGCCCTGGCCGTAGAGGAGATCGAACGGGTGAGCGGGTTCGCCGAAGAACGGGGAGTACGGCTCGACTCGGACATCTCCGAAGCGTGGGTCCATGGGTCGAAGCCCGATCTCGGACTGGCGGTGCGGAACCTGCTGGACAACGCCGTCCGGTACACCAACGAGGGAGGTGCGGTGACGGTTCAAGTTGCGTCCGTCGGGGACCGGGCGGTGCTGTCAGTGGAGGACACGGGCGTGGGGATACCCCAACGCGACCTGGGCCGCGTGTTCGAGCGGTTCTATCGGGTGGACGTCGCCCGGTCCCGCAGCACCGGTGGAACCGGGCTCGGCCTGTCGATCGTCCGCCACGTGGCAGACGTCCACGGCGGCGAGGTGTCGGTGCAGTCCGAGCTCGGACGCGGCTCGGTGTTCACCATCAGGCTTCCGCTCGCCGAACGGCCCTGAAGCGACTCAGAGGCGCCCGGCTTCGGTGATCCGGCGCAGGAACTCCCGTGTCTCGGGACGTTGGGGAGCGGTGAACAGCTGGGAGGGCGGTGCCTCTTCCCATACCCGCCCGGCGTGGAGGAACGCCACCCGGTCGGCGGTTTCGCGAGCGAAGCCCATCTCGTGGGTGGCGACGAGCATCGTCATCCCGGTTTCCTTCAACTCACGGATCAGGGCCAGCACTTCACCGACCAGAACCGGGTCGAGAGCGGAGGTGACCTCGTCGAGCAGCAACAGCTCGGGTTGGATCGCCAGGGCTCGGATGATCGCCACTCGCTGCTGCTGGCCGCCTGAGAGGCGTTCGGGGTACTCGTTCCTCTTGTCGGCCAGCCCGAACCGGGCGAGGAGTTCTTCGCCCCTTTCGACCGCCTCCCGCTTCGAAACGCCCCGCACTTTGCGAGGGGCGAGGGTGATGTTGTCGATCACCGTCATGTGCGGGAACAGGTTGAACGACTGGAAGACGATCCCCATCTTCGCCCGCACCTCGTTGGGGTTGACGCCAGGGTCGGTGATGGTCTCGCCGTCGAGGACGATCCGTCCGGAGTCGATGGGGACGAGGAGGTTGATCGCCTTGAGGAGGGTCGACTTCCCGGAGCCGGAGGCGCCGACCAGGCAGACCACCTCGTGCTCGTCGACTTGCAGGTCGAGACCGTCGAGGACGACCTTGTCGTCGAAGGCTTTGGTGCACGACTCGACGACCAACTTCCGGGTGGTGGGTGGGGTGGGGTAGGGCGGAGTCATGTCATGCGCTGATGGCCTGTCGGCGACGGCGATCCCGTTCCGTGTACCAGTCGGTGAAGCGAGCCACCGGGATGCTGACGATGAGGAAGAGAATGGCGGCGACGATGTAACTCGTGTAGTTGAAGGTGCGGGCGGTGAAGATCTGTGCCTCGCGCACTCCTTCCCGGACGCCGAGGACGAAGATGAGGGAGACATCCTTCTGCAGGCTGACGAACCCGTTGAGAAGCGCCGGGATCACATTGCGCACCGCCTGCGGAATGAGGACGTAACGCAGTGTCTGCATCTGTGTCAGACCGAGCGACCGGGCCGACATTCGCTGGCTCTCCGGGACGGAGTCGATGCCGGCCCGATACACCTCCGCCGTATAGGCCGAATACGAGATCACGAGGGCGGCGATGCCCCAGAACATCGGTGACCTCGGCATGCCTGCCAGATCGAGCGCCGGCACCCCGAAGCCGAGGATCAGGATCAAGAGGATGAGCGGGATCCCGCGGACGAAGTCGATGAACACCACCGCCAGCGTCCGGATCGGAAAGAATGCGGGTCCCCGCAGCGACCGGGCCATGGCGACGAGAAGGGCGAAGACGAGGATCAGGACCTCAGCGCCGAGGAACATCCTCACGTCGAGCCAGAAGCCGGACAGCACCGCCGGCCACGATTCGACGAACGCCTGCGGGTTGAAGAACTGACGTTGGACCTGGGGCCACGCCTCCGAGGTCAGGATCGCCCACAGGGCCGCCCCGAAGAAGACGACTGTCGAGATGAAGGCGATCAGGGCACCGCGGGCGCCTTCTTCACGGGCACGCCGCCGGGACCCAGTCTCCGGGTCCCGGCGATGCTTGAAAGCGGACGGCGCCGATGGCCAGGTCACGGCGCCGAGTACCGGGGTCTCACTGGCTCAGGACGGGGATGTCCGCCTCCTGGGTGAGCCATTCCTCGGCCAACGCATCCAATGTGCCCTCGGCCCGCAGTTCCTCGAGCGCCCGGTCGACACAGGGCTTGAGCGGGCTGTCGTTCTCCATCAGCATGCCGAACTTGTCGGCCTGCTCCTCGGAGGCAGGCAGCGCACCGACGATGTTCGCCTCGGGCATTTCCACGGCAACGATGTAGTACGCCGTCGGCAGGTCGAACACGATGGCATCGATTTGTCCGGCGTCGAGCGCCGACTTGGCGTCGACGTTGGTGTCGAACACGGCGGGCGGAGTGTCAGGCTGGATGACCTCTTCGATGTAGTCCAGCGAGGTCGTGCCGATCTGCGCCCCGAGCGCATACTGCTTGAGATCCTGCAGCGAGGTGGCGTTGACTATCTCCGACTCGGAGTACGCCACGAGCGCCTGCTGTGTCACGTAGTAGGGGGCGGAAAAGTCGACAACCTCGTCCCGCTCCTCGGTGATCGAGTACTGCTGGACATTCACATCGAAGTCTTTCGGGCCCGGGGCTATCGCCTCGTCGAAGCCGGTACGAGTCCAGACGACCTGGTCGCGGGAGAAGCCCATCTTCTCGGCCATGGCGTACACGACCGCCGATTCGAAACCTTGGCCATTGGCCGGGTCGTCGTCCACGACCCACGGCTCGAAGGCGGGTTCGCCGGTCGCGACCGTGAGCTGGCCGGGGGTCTTCAATGGGAGGTTCTCGACGGCGCACTCGTCGGCGCCTGCCCCCTCCCCAGGTGTCGTGGTTTCGGCGGTCGTCGTCTCGGGAGCCGCCGTTGTCGCAGGCGTGGTCGTCTCGGGAGCCGCCGTCGTCTCAGGTGCGGGGACGGTGGTGTCCGCCGCCTCGCCACCGCCGCAGGCGACGACGATGAGAGACAAGACCGCAACGAGGAATGTCAGCTTTTTCATGGTGGGATGCCTCCTTGGCGCAGACGGAAAGATTAGGAGCGCTGGTATGGGGTCGTGCCGGGCCGACGAGTTCGCCCGTCAGAACGCACAGCCGAGGAGTAGCCTCCGAAGGCGACGGCTTCACCCGCCAAGAGGGAGGAACTTTGAGCGGAACAGCTGTTGACGTTGCCCTCGACGTGGAGTTCTTTCATGACTGGATGGGGAGGCTGGCCCAGTCGATCGAGGCGAACTGTGACGAGCTGACACGGCTCGACGCCGCGATCGGCGATGCCGACCACGGCATCAACATGCTGAGGGGGATGAAAGCGGCGATGGAGGCGCTCTCATCTACACCGCCCAAAGACCCGGCCGATGTGTTTCGAGTCGCCGGTAATCGTTTGGTGGCGGTGGTGGGCGGAGCGGCCGGCCCTCTGTACGGATCGGCGTTCCGGGCGGTAGCCGACGCCTTGGCTGCGTCACAGAAAGTGTCCGTGCCTCGACTCGCCCAAGCTCTGCGCGCCGGCGTCAACGCCATCCAGAGACTCGGCGCCGCCGAACCCGGAGACAAGACGATGGTGGACGCCTGGATCCCCGCCGTGACGGCACTCGAAGCGGCCGGGACCGATTCGGTGAGAGGCGCCGCCGCAGCTGCCGCCAAGGCTGCCCAGGAGGGGATGGTGGCGACGATCCCGATGCGCGCTCGCAAAGGTCGGGCGTCCTATCTGGGCTGGCGATCCGAGGGCCACCAGGATCCGGGAGCGACTTCCACCCACCTCTTGTTCGCGGCACTGGTCGACGCCACCCACTGACAACGGTCGGCGCCCTCCATCGAAGATGCCACCGATTTCGGGCCCGAGAACCGGCCGCCCAATACATTCGATAATGTCGAACGCAGATGATCCAGTCGGTCGACCGTGCCATCCGGATCCTCCTCGCATTGCAGGACGAGGGCGTGTTGGGCGTGTCGGACCTCGCTTCCCGTCTGGGGCTCGCCAAGGGGACCGTCCACGGACTCCTCCAGACGTTGGCGGCCCACTCGCTCGTCGAGCAGGATCCGACGTCGGGCAAGTACATGCTCGGCCCCGCCTTGCTCGTGATGGGCAACGTGTACCTGAACTCCCACGACCTTCGGGTGAGGAGCCTGCGCTGGGTCGCCTCGCTCGGCGAGTCGACCGGACTGGCCGTCCGCCTGGGGGTGCTGGTGTGGCCCGACGTCGTGATCATCCACCACGTCGGCCCCGCTGAGGTCGCGGTCCCGGTGTCGGAGGTCGGGTTGAGCATGCCCGCCCACGCCACGGCGCTGGGCAAAGCCCTGCTGGCTTTCCATCCCGAGCGAAGGCGACTCGTCTCGGAACACTCTCTCTCACGCCTGACGGGCAAGACGGTCACCGACCCGAAAGCGCTGGAGAAGCAACTCGACGAGATCGTCACCTCGGGAGTGGCGTTCGAGGACCAGGAGGCGGTGGTGGGGGAAGCCTCGGTGGCGGGAGCGATCTTCGATCGGAGTGGCCAGGTGGCCGGAGCAGTAGCACTCGTGGTGCCGGCCGATGAAAGCGGGATCGACCCGTCCTTCGTCGCCGCCGTCCGCGACACGGCCCGGGGCATCAGCCGCGAGTTGGGGGCGGCGGTCTGGCCCGGAGGCGAGTAGCCGGTTTCCAAGGCGCGCGCTGGCGGCAGCGCGTATGCTAAGGATGAAAACGCTGTTCGGCATTACCGAACACCACGCAAGGAGGAAGGAGGACTGCGTGGAAAGCAATCTCTTCTTGGCCGAGATGATCGGCACCATGATCCTGATCCTGCTGGGGGACGGGGTGGTAGCCAACGTGCTACTCAAAGACTCGAAAGGTGAGTCCGCCGGCTGGATCGTCATCACCACGGGGTGGGCTTTCGCGGTGGCGATGGGTGTCTTCGCCGCCGGCGTCTACAGCGGTGCCCACATCAATCCCGCGGTGACGATCGCTTTCGCCGTCGGAGGCGATCTCTCCTGGGGCGATGTGCCCGTCTACATCCTCGGCCAGTTCGCTGGCGCCATCATCGGGGCGATCCTGGTGTGGCTCGCGTACTACAACCACTGGGGGGCGACCGACAACCCCGACCTGAAGCTGGCGGTTTTCTCCACGGCCCCCGCCCGCCGCAACACCGGCGCCAACTTCATCACCGAGGTGATCGGCACCTTCATGCTGTTGGTCGGAATCGGCGCCATCAGCAACACGTTCGGGCAGGTCTCGTCGGCTCCCGATCTGGGGGTGGGCCTCAGCCCGTTCATGGTCGGCGTCCTGGTGTGGGCGATCGGTCTGTCGCTCGGTGGTCCGACCGGTTACGCCATCAACCCGGCCCGTGACCTCGGTCCTCGCATCGCCCACGCCATTCTGCCGATCCCCGGCAAGCGCGACTCGGACTGGGGTTATGCCTGGATTCCGGTGGTGGCCCCGATCGTGGGCGGCATCCTGGGCTGGCTCGTCTGGGAAGCGATCGTTTGACAACGGATCGATGAGGGTGGGGCGGCCCCGGCCGCCTCATCCGCTCCCAGGAGGCAGTGATGAAAAAACTGATCAACAACGTCGACGACGTCGTTCGTGACGAACTGGAAGGCGTCCAGCTCGCTCATCCCCACGACGTCAAGGTCAGCCTGGACCCGTACTACATCTATCGGGCGGACGCACCCGTGCAGGGCAAAGTGGCGATCGTCTCCGGCGGAGGCTCGGGTCATGAGCCGATGCACGGAGGCTTCGTCGGGATGGGGATGCTGGATGCGGCGTGCCCCGGAGAGGTGTTCACCTCGCCTACTCCCGACCAGATGCTCGAGGCGACGAAGGCCGTCTCGTCCGGGGCCGGGGTGCTCCACATCGTCAAGAACTACACCGGGGACGTCCTCAACTTCGAGATGGCGGCCGACCTCGCCCGTGACGAAGGCATCGAGGTCGAGTCGGTGGTGATCGACGACGACGTCGCCGTCCAGGACAGCCTCTACACCGCGGGGCGCCGCGGCGTGGGTGCCACCGTCCTCGCCGAGAAGATCTGCGGCGCCGCCGCCGAACAGGGCCGGTCGCTGTCGGAGATCGCTGACCTGTGCCGGAAAGTCAACTCCCAGGCCCGGTCGATGGGGATGGCGCTGACGTCGTGCACCGTGCCCGCGGCCGGGAACCCGACCTTCGAGCTCGGTGACGACGAAATGGAGATCGGCATCGGCATCCACGGCGAGCCGGGACGCGAGAGGATGAAGCTCAAGAGCTCCGCCGAGGTGGTGGAACTCCTCGCCGGGGCGATCCTCGACGACGGCGTCATCGACTCCGGCGACAACGTCTTGGCCTTCGTCAACTCGATGGGCGGCACGCCTCTCATCGAGTTGTACATCGTCTACCGCGACCTGCACCGGTTCCTCGAAGGCCGGGGGGTGACCATCACCCGCAACCTGATCGGGCCCTACATCACGTCCCTCGAGATGCAGGGCGTGTCGATCACGTTGCTCAAGCTCGATGACGAGCTGACCCAGTTGTGGGACGCACCGGTCAAGACGCCCGGCTTGCGTTGGGGAGCGTGACGTGACGTCCGTCGGTCTCGAAGACGTACTCGCCTGGCTCCGAGAAGCGGCGGCTCGGATCGAAGAGCAGCGGGAATACCTGACCCAGCTCGACTCGGCCATCGGCGATGCGGACCACGGCATCAACATGAGCCGCGGGTTCAAGGCCGCTCTCGAGCGCCTCGACTCCAACCCGCCCGAGGACATCGCCGGGGTCTTCAAAGCTGTGGCGATGGCTCTGATCGGAAAGGTGGGAGGCGCCAGCGGGCCGCTGTACGGAACCATGTTCATGGAGATGGGCAAGGCGGTCGACGGAAAGGATCGGCTGGACGCGGCCGACCTGGCCGCCGCCTTCCGGGCCGGGATCGACGGAATCAAGGCGCGGGGCAAGGCCGAGGAGGGGGACAAGACGATGATCGACGCCTTGGAGCCCGCCTACGCCGCCCTACAGGAAGCGGTAGCCTCGGGCGGAGGGGTCGACGTAGCGGTTAGTGCCGCCGCCGAAGCGGCGGCGAGGGGGATGGAAGCGACGATTCCGCTCGTAGCCCGCAAGGGACGGGCGAGTTATCTGGGGGAGCGGAGCGCCGGCCACCAGGATCCCGGGGCAACGTCGTCGCACCTCATCATCGCGGCCGCCGCCGAAGCCTGGGGCAGCTGAGAGAGAAGCTAGGAGGAGAGGAATGGCGCAATACGTAGCCGCTATCGACCAGGGCACGACCAGCACCCGATGCATGATCTTCGATCACGGGGGCCAGGTCGTGGCCGTCGAACAGCACGAGCACGAGCAGATCTACCCCCAGCCCGGCTGGGTGGAGCACGACCCGAAAGAGATCTGGTATCGCACCCAGCAGGTGATCGACGGGGCCCTGAAGAAGGGTGGCGTGGACGTCTCCGACATAGCCGCCGTCGGCGTCACCAACCAGCGCGAGACGGCGGTGGTGTGGGACCGCAACACCGGTGAACCCGTCTACAACGCCATCGTCTGGCAGGACACCCGAACCGACAAGATCGTCGACGAGCTCGCCAAGGACGGCGGGCAGGACCGGTTCCGTGACAAGACCGGATTGCCTCTGGCCACCTACTTCTCCGGCCCCAAGATCCGCTGGATCCTCGAGAACGTCGACGGCGCGGCGGAGAAGGCTGAAGCCGGCGATCTGTGCTTCGGGAACATCGACACGTGGGTCATCTGGAACCTCACCGGTGGCACCGACGGCGGCGTCCACGTGACCGACGTGACCAACGCCAGCCGGACGCTCCTGATGGACCTCAACACTCTCCAGTGGGACGAGGAGATCTGTTCCATCATCGGTGTGCCCACTTCGGTGCTGCCGGAGATCCGCTCCTCTTCCGAGGTGTACGGCGAGGCCACGGGGTCACTCGGTGGCATCCCGGTGGCAGGTGACCTGGGCGACCAGCAAGCGGCCACCTTCGGGCAGGTGTGCTTCGACGTCGGCGACGCCAAGAACACCTACGGGACCGGCAACTTCATGCTGCTCAACACCGGCACGGAAGCGGTGCCCTCGAAGAGCGGCCTGCTGACCACCGTCTGCTACAAGATCGGCGATCAGGCGCCCGTCTACGCCCTGGAAGGATCGGTCGCCATAACCGGCGCCCTCGTCCAGTGGCTGCGCGACAACCTGGGGATGATCCAGAACTCTGCCGAGGTGGAGGCACTGGCGCGGACCGTCGAGGACAACGGTGGGATCTACATCGTGCCCGCCTTCTCTGGCCTGTTCGCTCCTTACTGGAAGTCGAACGCCCGGGGCGTCATCGCCGGTCTCACCCGGTACGTGAACAAAGGCCACTTCGCCCGTGCCGCCCTCGAAGCCACGGCCTGGCAGAGCCGCGAGATCCTCGACGCCATGAACAACGATTCGGGTGTCGAGCTCAAGGAGATGAAGGTCGACGGCGGCATGGTCGTCAACGAGCTGTTGATGCAGTTCCAGGCTGACGTCCTCGGCGTGCCGGTCATCCGGCCGGCGGTCGCCGAGACCACGTCCCTCGGTGCCGCGTACGCCGCCGGTCTCGCCACCGGATTCTGGAATGAGATCGACGACCTGCGCGACAACTGGGTCAAGGACAAGGAATGGACTCCGCAGATGGACCCGGATCGCCGGGAGAAGGAGTACGCCCAGTGGAAGAAGGCCGTCAGCCGGACGTTCGACTGGCTTGACTAGAGGACGGCCCATGAGAGACCACGGATCGCGCGCTCCGGCGCGCGATCCGTGCGCGATGGGCGGACGGGGGAATCGTTGGTAGGGATCGTCGTCGTTTCACACTCGGCCAAGCTGGCCGACGGCGTGGTCGAACTGGCGCGCCAGATGGGAAGCGGGGACATCGCGCTGGCCGCAGCCGGAGGGATCGACGATCCCGAATCGCCGATCGGCACCGACGCCTTCGCCATCAAGGAGGCCATCGAGTCGGTGTGGTCGGACGATGGCGTCCTCGTCCTGATGGACCTCGGGTCGGCCATCATGAATGCCGAGACCGCCCTCGAGTTCCTCGAACCACCCGCCGACGCCTCTCGGGTGCTGCTCTGCGAGGCGCCGCTCGTGGAGGGAACCGTGGCGGCGGTCGCCACCGCCGGCCTCGGGGCATCGCTGTCGGAAGTAGCAGCCGAGGCCCGCGCCGGGCTGGCGCCGAAGATCGAGCACCTCGCTCCATCGGCCGAGCAGAAGGAGGAGCCGGTCGGCGAGGCTGCTCCGGAGGGGCGGTCGGCGGTGCTGGTGGTCAACAACCCCCTCGGGCTCCATCTGCGGCCCGCCAGCCGGCTGGTGGAGACCGTCGGGAAGTTCGACGCCGACGTGAAGATCGCCAACCGCACCAGAGGATCGGATCCGGTATCGGCCCGGAGCCTGGCCAGGGTGTCCGCCCTGGGGGTGCGGCAAGGGCACGAGATAGAGGTGTGGGCATCGGGTCCTGAAGCCGACGCCGTTCTCGAGGCTCTCGCCGATCTCGCCGCCGATGACTTCGGCGACCGCGAGAGCGAGAAACCGCCTCCTCCGCCCGTATCGGTGGTCGCACCGGCGCTGCCCCAGTCGGAGGGGACCGTGGCCGGCGTGAGCGCCTCTCCTGGGGTGGCGGTCGGCCCCGCCCGCCACCTTCGTCGCCCTGCCGTCACCGTACCGACGGAGGTGCCCGACGATCCAGAAGCAGAAAAGCAGCGGTTGCGAGCGGCGATCGACGCCGTCCGCGCCGACATCGAAGAGCAGCGCCAACAGGTCGAGAGGCGGGCCGGCGCCGGCGAGGCGGGGATCTTCACCGCCCACCTCCTCATCCTCGACGACGAGCAACTCGGCGCGGCGGCACTGGACGGGATCGACGAGTCGACCGGTGCCGCAGCTGCATGGCAGGCGGCGATCGATTCCGTGGCAGAGGACTTCCGGAGGCTGGAGGATCCCTACCAGGCGCAGCGCGCCGAAGATGTGGAAGCGGTCGGGCGACAGGTCCTTGCCCGTCTGCTGGGAGTCGATCCCCGGCCGCGTATGGAGGCGCCGGGTGTCCTCGTAGCCGACGACCTGACCCCCGGCGAGACGGCGACCCTCGATCCGGACCTCGTGCAGGCGATCGTCACCGCCGCCGGAGCGCCGACTTCCCACTCGGCGATCCTGGCCCGAGGCCTGGGTGTGCCCGCAGTCGTCGCCACCGGCCCGGTGGAAGTCGAGGAGGGGACGCTGCTCCTCGTCGACGGGACGGCCGGGATCGTCGTCATCGACCCGCCCCCGGAACAGATCGAGGAGGCACAGCACCGGGCTGCAGAAGAAACCCGACGTCTGGAGGAGGCCCGCCGCCGCGCCAACGCTCCCGCAGTCACAGTCGACGGGATCGTGGTCGAGGTGGCGGCGAACATCGGCTCGGTCGAAGACGCCGTCGCTTCGGTCGAGGCCGGAGCCGACGGGGTGGGCCTGCTGCGGACGGAGTTCCTCTACCTGAACCGCAGCACGCCTCCCACCGAAGACGAGCAGGAGCAGACCTATCGCCAGATAGCCGAGGCTCTCGACGGGAGACCACTCGTGCTCCGCACCCTCGATGTGGGTGGCGACAAGCCGCTGCCGTTCCTTCCCCGCCCCGCCGAACAGAACCCATTCCTGGGCGTGCGCGGGCTGCGTCTCGGGCTCGCCCAGCCCGAACTGCTGATGAGCCAGCTGCGGGCTGCCCTCCGGGTGGCGGCCGACCACCCGGTTCGGATCATGTTCCCGATGGTGAGTCTGCTTTCGGAGTGGGAGGCTGTGCGCACGATGGTCGGGCAGGCGGCCGAGCAGCTCGGGGGGCTGCCGCTCGATGTCCAGCTGGGCGTCATGGTGGAGGTTCCATCGCTGGCACTCGTCTCCGATCGGTTCGCCCCGGTCGTCGACTTCTTCTCGGTCGGCACCAACGATCTCACCCAATACACGCTGGCCGCCGAACGAGGGAACCCCGATCTCGCCGGCATGGCCGACGCCCTTCACCCCGCAGTGCTCGCCCTGATCGACCGAACCTGCCGCGCCGCTGCCGAGCACGGCCGCTGGGTTGGAGTGTGCGGCGAAGCGGCGGGTGACCCGCTCGCCGTGCCGATCCTCCTCGGCCTGGGGGTCACGGAGCTGTCGATGTCGCCTGTGGCCATCGCCCGTATCAAGGAAGTGGTGAGACAGATCGATCGCTCCGAGGCGCGCCACCTGGCCATGGGTGCGCTGGAGATGGGCTCGGCCGAGTCGGTACGTCGGGCGGCGGCCGGCTTCCTGGGAACCTGACCCGCCGGGTCCCTCAGTTCCGTGTTGCGAACACCTCGGCGAGAGCCGTGGCGAGAGGGCCTTCGACTTCGACACCGAGCGAGGCGGCGACCACCTCGAGGGGATGGATGGAGTCCACTCCCGTGCCGTGGGTGATCTGCCATCGGCACGTCTCCGAGTCGCAGGCCACCACGGGGGCGCCTTCGCGTTCGACGAACTCGAAGAGGGGGCGGCCGACGTCCATCGAGATCTGGTACTTCTCCTCCTTGTACCCGTAGGTGCCGGCGATCCCACAGCACGCCGCCCCGCTGTCGACGACTTCGAGGCCGGGGATGAGGTCCAGCACCTCGCGAGCAGGGATGCCGAGACGGTGGGCCCGGTACTGGCACGGCGGGTGGTAGGGGAGGCGCATCGGGATCTCCCGTAGGCCAGTGAGCCTGCCATCGGCGGCCATGTCGAGGAGGAACTCGTGGATGTCGTAGGTGTGGGCGCCGACGAGACGGCTGTCCTCGTCGTGGATGTCGAGCAGATCCGGCGCCTCCTCCTTGATGGTGAGGGTGCAGGAGGTGGACGTGCCGACGATAGGGATTCCCGCCTTCGCGTACGGGAGCAGGGAGGCGACGTTGGCCTCGTGGTACTCACGGGCGGCAGGGAACTCACCATTGGACAAAAGAGGCAATCCGCAACAACGGGCCTCGGGCACGATCACCTCGAAGCCGAGATGCTCCAGGACCTTGACCGCGGTACGGCCGACCCGCGTTTCGTAGTACTCCGTGGAACAGGCGGTGAAGTAAACGACGGCGCCGGCTGTCCCCCGCTTCCGGGGTCGTGAATGGAACCAACGGCGGAATGGGGGAGCGCCGTCGTAGAGGGGCAAGGGGGCGTCGCGGTGGATGCCGAACAGCCGCTCGGCGAGAAGCCGCGTGGGCCGCCAGGTGAACAGGAAGTTGACGAACCCGGCGAAGGGTGCGCCGACACGGGCCATGGTCAGAGGTCGGGCCAGGAGGTTGTTGCGGAGACGGGTCCGCGTGCTGAACACGCCCTCTTCGACCATGCGGGCCCGGGCACGGGCGTTGATCTCGGCGATGCGGACCCCGGTGGGGCAAACTTCGTTGCACACCCGGCAGCCGGAGCAATAATCGACCGATCGGTCCGGGCTGGGCTGCCGGCTGTTGCGGAACCTGGCGGCCTGGGGCCCTTCGTATTTCGGTCCCGGGAAGAGGTCAGTGACGGGGGCGACGGGGCAGGCGGTCACACAGATGTTGCATTTGATGCAGTGGTCGAGAGTGGCCTCGACTGGCGTGACGCCGGCGGGCGTGGTCACCCCGATCATGTGGCGGCTCCTGTCCTGTAGACGGCGCGGGCGGCGGCGCGTCCGGCGACCATGCCGGTGGCGAGGGCGATGCCTTCGAGGGAGAGCTCCCGCACCGGGTCGGCTCCGGCCAGGAGGCCACCGGCGACGAACAGGTTGGCGTTCCTCCCGGCGACCAGCTCGGGGCCGACACGCACGCCGGCTCGGAACACAGGATGTTCGGAATCTCCGACGAACCTTCGGTCGAACCAGTCCTGCCGTGAGCTCGGGCCGTCCAGCGGCAGCCCGGCCACTACCTCGGTGAGGGAGCCGTCCGAGGCACCGCGGATGCCTCCGCCCAGTAACCCGCCTGTGGCGAGCACGACGCTGGTGGCGAGGTGACGCTGATAGCGGGTAGGCGCCTCGGTGATGACGCCGAGGCGCCGGTCTCCGGCGGGCTCGACCCTCGTGACTTCGGCGTTGTCCACTACCCGGCCGCCGAGGTCGGCGATGGCGCGGCGCATGATGGTTTGGAGACGCAATCCCGGGATCGATGGTGGGACGGTGGGGATCTCGAAGATCTCGGCGTCGAGTTCCCGGCTGAGATGGTCGAGCACCTCGCGGGGACGTTGTAGGCCGAGAACTGCGGGGAAGCCGATCCGTGGCGCGTGGCGCCCCGTCGCCCGGATGGCCTCGATCACTTCGCGGCGAAACGCCTCCTGGTCGAACATCGAGGCGAGGATCTGCCCGGTGAGGAACCGTCGTCGCTTGGCGGCCGGCACGGTGACGGTCACACCCTCGGCTTCGATTCCGCGACTGGCGATGTTGTCGGCCGCCAGGCTGGGATACAGGTCGCCGAATCCGTCGATGCCGACGATCAGCATCGGCTCTGGGCGGCGGAGGTCGCCGGCGGCCATCGTAAACGGGGCCAGGCAAGTGGGTCGGGCCGCCCCCAAGCCGGTGGGCAGGAGGAAGTTCTCGTCGAGCGAGCCGAGGAGCGGGTAGCCGGCGTCGGTGGCGAGGCGCTGGAGCCAGGAGACGGCTTCCTCTACGGCCTCCAATCCGACCAACGCGTACGGATGATCGGGGTGATCGGCGATCAGCCGTCCGACTGCTCGCCCCGGATCGTCCACCGGGGAATCTGTTCCCGGTAGGTAACCGAGCACGTCCACGGTGCCGGTGTGCCAAAGAAGGGTGCCCCACCCCTTCGTCAAGACGGCCGTCGAACCACCGGCGGAGGCGGCGTGCCACGCCGCCGTCAGTCCCGCCAAACCGGCGCCGATCACGACCACGTCCCGGTCCACCCCGGCCACCGTGGGGCGGGCCACTTCTAGTTCGCCCTCTTTCGTGGGTGTGGTCACCGGGGTGGTGTCGGTGGACGGCTCGTACATCGTCGGCCCGAGCGGCGACGAAGGCGGACCCGGGAGGGCAGGCACGTGGAGCAGGCTCTGGAAGATCAGGTCGTCGAGGCGGGCCTGGCGCAGTTGGTCGCCCCACACGACAGGCAAGAGCCCCTTCCACCTCTCCTGGAGGAAGTCCCGTAGGGCGACATTGGCGTCGACGACCGGCCTCGAGCGGTACTCGTGGAGCAGGCCGGTGACCCGGGGGATGCACCATCCTCCCTGGCAGGGACCCATCCCCAGGCGGACGTCGCGGCGCACGTCGTCGATGGTGCGGGCGCCGACTTCGACGATCGACCGCACTACGTCGGCCCGAGTCGCCAGCTCGCATTCGCAGACCAGTTGGCCGTAGGTCTCTTCCCTCTCGATCCGCGCCAGGCGCTCGCCCAGCCAGTGGAAGTTCTTGCGGTTGCGGCGGTCGGGCAGCGGCTCGAGATGGGTGCGGCCCGGACGGTCCACCCCCAGCTTGTGACACACGGCGTCGACGGCGACCTCGGCCATCTGCCGGAACGTGCACCACTTGCCGCCGGTGATCGTCAGAAACCCTTCCACGCCGTCCCGTGTGGCGTGGTCGAGCAACGCGTAGGCGCGGGTGACGTCACGCGTGTCGGCGGCCGCCTCCTCCTGATAGAGAGGTCGGACCCCTGCCCATGCCCGCAGGACCCGCATCTTCGAGATGCCGGGGACGAGTTTTTCGCCTTCCTGCAGCATCAGGTCGACTTCCCAGGGCTCGACCGCGAACTTCTCCGGGTCAGGGACCCCCTCGTCGGTGGTGCCGATCACCGCCACCGTGCGGATCGGGACGATGATGTCCCCATCGGAGGGCATCTTGCAACGGTTGACCACCGTGTTCAGGACCCGGTGGTTCATCGCCACCATCGTTCCCTTGCCCGCCTGGACGACGAACTCGATGCCGGCCGTGGCCGCCACCCGGCCGGCCCAGGCGCCGGTGGCGTTGACGACCATGTCGGCGGAGATCTCGACTTCCTCCCCGTTCACCAGATCACGGCAGCGGGCCCCGACCACGCGGTCGCCCTGCCGTATCAATGTCTCCACTTGGTGGTAGGGGAGGAAGCGGCCACCGTGCTCCCGGGCCGATTCGATGGTGGAGAGCGCCGCCAGGAAAGCGTCGGCGGCGGCGTCGGGGACCTCGAAGCAGTGAGTGATCTTCGGGTTCAGGTACGGCTCACGGCGCAGAGCCTCGGTGACCGGGATCTCGTCGACAGGGATGCCTGCCTTCTCGCACCCCTCCAGGAACTTGGGGACGTAGTCCTCGTCGTCCCACGGTGTCACGACGAAGAAGCCGCCCGTGTCTTCGAGGCAATGCGGCATGATGCGGCGCAGCACCCGGTTCTCCTCGATGCACTCGACCGCTGCCTCCGGGTCCTTCACGACGTACCGTCCGCCCGAGTGGAGGAGGCCATGGAAGCGGCCGGTGGTCCCGTGGGTGATGTCTCGCTGTTCCACGAGGATGGTGTCGAAACCGCGCATCGCCAGGTCGCGGAGGACACCTGTCCCGGTGGCCCCGCCTCCGATTACCAGAACCTCGGTCTGGTGCCTCTGCATAGGGGCGACACTAGGTCGCTAGATCTGCCTTTGTGCCCCGGCGAGCCGGTCAGAGGATCATCGACAGGAAGCGACGTGTGCGCTCGTGCTGGGGGTTGGTGAGGACTTCTCTGGGCGGGCCCTGTTCCACGATGACCCCGCCGTCCATGAAGATGACCCGGTCGGCTACCTCCCGGGCGAAGCCCATCTCGTGGGTGACCACCATCATCGTCATGCCGTCCTTGGCGAGCCGGCGCATCACGTCCAGGACCTCACCGATCAATTCGGGGTCGAGGGCCGAAGTCGGCTCGTCGAAGAGCATCATGTCCGGTTTCATCGACAGCGCGCGAGCGATCGCCACGCGCTGCTGTTGCCCACCCGAGAGGCGGTTCGGGTACTCGTTGACCTTCTCGAGGAGACCGACCCGCTCGAGATTGGCCAGGGCGATTTCGCGGGCTTCCTGCTTGGAACGCTTGAGGACCTTCCGTTGGGCGATGGTCAGGTTGTCGATCACCGTCAGATGGGGGAACAGGTTGAAGTGCTGGAAGACCATCCCGATGCGGGTGCGGAGCTTGTCGATGTCGACGTCGGGGTCGGTCATGTCGACCCCTTCGATGAGGATCTTTCCCGAGGTGGGCTCCTCCAGCCGGTTGACGCACCGCAGGAGCGTCGACTTGCCCGAGCCCGACGGGCCGATGACGCACACCACCTCGCCGGCGTTCACCTGTAGGTCGATCCCCTTGAGCACCTCGAGTTCGCCGAACTTCTTGCCGAGCCCGACGATCTGGATAGGAGGAGCGGTGAGATCAACGGCCACGAGCACCTCGCTTCTCGAGCCGCCTGACCAGATAAGTGAGCGGCAGCGTGATGATCATGTAGATGAAAGCGGCCACCACCATCGGAGTGGCGTTCCCCAGGGTCTGCATGGTGTCACGCCCGAACTTCGTCAACTCCCTCGTCAGCGGAGTCGTCCCGACCACGAAGAGGAGTGACGTGTCCTTGATGAGCAGCACGAACTCGTTCGTGAGGGGAGGAATGATGATGCGGAACGCCTGCGGGAGGATGATCGAGAACATGGCCTGGCTCGGACGCATGCCCAGCGACCGCGCCGCCTCCATCTGGCCTCGCGGCACCGCCTCGATCCCGGCCCGGATCGTTTCGGCCATGTAGGCGGCAGCGACGGCTCCGAGGCCGACGGCGGCGATCCCGAGCAAGCCACCTGGGACGCGGCGGCCAAAGGCGAGCGGGATGCCGAAGTTCACGAGCAGGATCGTGACGAGGGCCGGGACGCTGCGGAAGAGCTCGATGTAGGCGGTGGCGATCCAGCGGTATGGCCCCACCGGGGAGAGCCGCATCAGGGCGAGTGCGAGGGCCAGTATCAACCCGAAGACGAATGCCACGAGGGTGTAGATGAGCGTGTTGAGCGCGAATTGGACCAACACCTCGGGGAACATCTCGACTGCGATGTCCCAGCGGAAGAAATTCCTTTGGATCGACCCCCAATCGGCGAACAGGATCGCCGCCACGACGACGGCGGCGAGCAGCAAGTAGAGGGTGCCCCGGATGGCACGTTGCCGTTGGCGCGGAGTCATCGTCTTCCCGTCAAGTGCAAGAAGGACGGGGCGACCCTAGCCGGGCCGCCCCGTCCGTGACGCCTCAGAGGGGCGTGATCATCCGCCGATGGGGAAGAACTGCTCGTAGAGCTGGTCGTACGTGCCGTCTTCCCGCAAGGCAGCGAGCTGCTGGTTGACCGCTTCGATCAACGCTTCCGAGCCCTCCTTCTTGGCGGCGAAGCCGTACTCCTCCTCAGTCGGATAGGTCTCCACGACGACGGCCGTCTCGTTGCTGTTGGCGTAGTCCTGATTCGGGACCAGGTCCTGGAGCACACCTTGCACCTGGCCCGATTCGAGCGCCAGGAAGAGGTCGCCGGGGTTCTCGAACGACACGATCTCGGTGTCTTCGGGGGCGTTCTCCTGGGCATAGATCTCGCCCGTGGTGCCGGTCTGGACGGCCAGGCTCTGGCCGGCCAGGTCCGCCAGCGTCGAGATTCCGGAGTCGGCCAGGACCAGCAGCGACTGGTCACCGGAGAAGTAGCCGTCGGTGAAGGCGATGTTCTCGGCCCGCTCCGGGGTGATCGTGATCGAGGCGGCGGCGATGTCACAGTCGCCCGACTCCATCGCCAGGCCCGAGGTGATCGGGTCGAAGCCGACGTTCACGACCGCGAGTTCCAGGCCCAGATTCGTGGCGACCGCCCGCATCAACTCGATGTCGAAGCCGGTGTACTCGCCGGGGTTGTCGGGGTCCTCGTACTCCATCGGCGGGTACGGAGCGTCGGTACATACGGTGAGGACACCATCGGTGATGGTCTCGAAATCGGCGGTCGCTTCCCCGCCGGTGGTTTCGGTCGTGTCGGTTGCGTCAGTCGCTTCCGTGGTGTCTCCGTCGCCGCCGCCACAGGCCGCCAGGGCCAGCGACAAAGCAGCGAGAAGCAGTATCAGCCGATTCAGCTTCATCGATTTCCTCCGTAGTTGAATGCCGGGGGAACCCCCGGCGGGCGGAATGTTACCCCTGTCCAGGCTTCGCGGCCCTTTCCGGATGCGAGACATCAGTTCCCACACGACGGACCCGGAGTTACGCTTTGCCAGGATGCCGCAACCCGAGAGCATTCTCGCCCGCATCGACGCGCCTTCAGATCTCCGTCGGCTCGACCCCGAGGAACTGGAGAGGCTCGCCGCCGAGATCCGCCAGTTCATCCTCGAGCACGTCTCTCGTACAGGGGGCCATCTCTCGCCCAATCTGGGGGTCGTCGAACTGACGCTGGCCCTCCATCGGGTGTTCGATTCCCCTCGGGATCGGCTCATCTGGGATGTCGGCCACCAGGCGTACGTCCACAAGCTGGTCACCGGTCGCCGGGACGATTTCGACGAGCTGCGAAAGTTCGGGGGCCTCTCCGGTTATCCCAGCCGGGCCGAGAGCGCGCACGACTTCGTCGAGAACAGCCACGCCTCGACATCGCTGTCGTACGCCCTGGGCCACGCACTGGCTGGATACCAGGGCTGGACGGTGGCGATCATCGGCGACGGGGCCCTCACGGGAGGCATGGCCTACGAGGCGCTCAACCACATCGCCGTCACCCGTCCGCCGCGGCTGATCATCGTCCTCAATGACAACGGCAGGTCCTATGCCCCGACTGTGGGCGGTCTCGCCGCCCTCGCCACATTGGCGCACTATCGCTTCGATCCCCGCTACGAGTGGGCCAAGCGTTCTCTCGGCAAGATCCTGCGCGGGCTTCCTCTGGTGGGTGAAACCGCCGACGAACTGGCGAACCGTTTCAAGGAGGCCGCCAAGCAGCTGGTGGAGCCTTCGACCGTTTTCGACGCCCTCGGGTTGAAGTACTCGGGACGCATCGACGGCCACAACCTGCCCCTCCTCGAGGAGACCCTCGAGCGGGCGAAGGAGTACGACGAGCCGGTCGTCGTCCACGTCGTCACCGAGAAGGGCTCCGGCTACAAGCCCGCCATCGAAGACGAAGAGGAGAAGCTCCACGGCGTCAGCTCGTTCGACGTCGCCACCGGCCGAGCGTTGAAGAGCGAGCTCAAGCTGACCGACGTCGCCGGGCGGGCCTTGGTCGAGGTGGCCGAACGCGACCCGGACGTGGTCGCGATCTCGGCAGCGATGGTGTCCTCGACGGGACTGCGCGACCTGGCGATGCGCCATCCCGACCGTGTGATCGACACCGGGATCGCCGAGCAACACGCCGTCACACTCGCCGCCGGCATGGCCATGGCAGGAAAGCGGCCATTCGTAGCCATCTACTCGAGCTTCCTGCAGCGGGCGATCGACCAGATCATCACGGACGTCGCCCTCCACCGGCTGTCGGTCTGCTTCCTCGTCGATCGGGCCGGTGTCACCGGTCCCGACGGGCCGTCCCACCATGGCGTGTTCGATCTCACGTACTTGCGGATGGTGCCGAACATGGTGGTGGGGGCCCCGGCCGACGCCGAAGAGTTGTGCGCCATGATCGAGACGGCCTCCGCTCACGACGGCCCCATCGCCATCCGCTATCCGAAGGGAGCGGCGTCGTCGCTGCCGGCTCTGCCGGTCGAGCCCATGCCGATCGGCGAGTGGGAGGTGCGGAGCGAAGGCTCCGAGGTGCTGCTCCTCGCCAACGGGAGGCTGGTGGAGACGGCGGAGAAGGTGGCGTCGACCCTCGGCCAGCAGGGAGTGCAGTGCTCGGTCATCAACGCCCGCTGGGTGAAGCCTCTGGATACGCGGCTGGAGGAATGGGTCGACGGTCACCGCCTGACCGTGACACTGGAAGACAACGTCAAAACCGGCGGTTTCGGAGCTGCCGTGCTCGAAGCCCTCTCTGGCACGGGTCTGGCCGGGAAGGTGGCGTCGATCGGCCTGCCGGACGTCTTCCTCCCGTTCGGGAGCGCCGACGACGTGATCGGATGGGCGGGTCTCGACCACGACTCGATCGTCGCCCAACTCCAGGTCCTGCTCAGCTGACATCGTGCCGATCAGGGCGGTTTCGTTCGACGCCGACGGCACGCTGTGGGATTTCCCCACCGTCGCCTCCGAAGCCAACCGTCTGCTCATCGAGCGGCTGCGTAGGGAGTACCCCGAGTTCTCGGCCGGGGTCGACGAACTCGTCGCAACCCATCGCCAGGTGGTCGAATCGAGTCCGCCCGGGACGCCCTATGCCGCGATGCGCCGCCAGGCGATCTCCCGGTTCGTGCGAGAGCACGTAGGAGACGTTCCCGGCCTCGCCGATGACCTGACCGATTGGTTCTTCGACTATCGGGACTCGGCCGACCGCCTGTTCGACGACGTGGAGGACACGCTGGACCGGTTGAAAGGCCTCGTCCTGGGAGTGATCACGAGTGGCACCACCAGATGGACGAGGACGAAGATCGGCGACCGATTCTCTTTCTGGCTGGCAGCCGATCAGGTCGGATTGCGCAAGCCAGACCCGCGGGTGTTCCGGATGGCGGCAGCCGCGGCCGACTGCCATCCCCGGGAGATGGTGCACGTAGGTGACGAAGTAGAAGCCGACATCCTCGGCGCCAAGCGAGCCGGGGTCCGGGCCGTGCTCATCGACCGCCACGGACGCATCGACGGCTCACCGGCCGACGCCGTGATCCGCTCGCTCGCCGAACTCCCCGACCTCTTGCGGCGATGGGACGAGGAAGAGGAGCGGGAAGTGGGGGTGGGCCCGCATCCCGAGCCGTGGCCAAACGACCCCCGCCTCGATCCCGAGCTTCTCGCTCGCGGCGACCGACGCAATGTCGTCGATCGCTACCGCTACTGGAAGAACGAGGCGATCGTCGAAGATCTTGACAGGTCTCGCCATCCCTTCCACGTGGCGATCGAGAACTGGCGCCACGACCTGAACATCGGGACCGTCGTGCGGACGGCCAACGCCTTCAACGCCGCCGGGGTCCACATCGTCGGCTTGCGGCGCTGGAATCGCCGGGGTGCGATGGTCACCGACCGCTACATGCACATCCACCACCACCCCGACACCGGATCCTTGCTGCGATGGGCCGATGACGCCGGGCTTCCGATCATCGGAGTCGACAACCTCCCCGGCGCCGAGCCGATCGAGAAAGCGCCTCTGCCCAAGGAATGCATCTTCCTGTTCGGGCAGGAGGGAACTGGCCTGTCGGAAGCGGCGCGGGCGGCGTGTGAGCGGGTCCTGTCGATCACCCAGTTCGGTTCCACGCGCTCGATCAATGCCGGGGTGGCAGCCGGGATCGCCATGCACACATGGGTGTGCCAGCACGCTGAGATCGGCTGAACCTCGGCGTTTCCGTCCCGCTCTCTCCACAGAGCAGGTGGTCCGTCCGCTAGGGTGCCCCCCACTGCGCCCTGGGCGCTCTGAACAGGAGGAGAGAAGATGCAACGAAAACTGCTTGCACTGCTGACAGTGCTGGCCGTGATGGCCGTTGCCTGTACCACCGGCGATCCTTCCGCCGACACCGTGCCGGCAACCGATACGGGTACCGAGACCACGCCGGCGGAGACGACGCCTGACACCGGTGACACCGAAACGACAGGGACAACCGAACCGGCCGTCTTGCCCCAGGACGAAGGCGGGATCCTCGCTGCGGTCCAGGACCGGGGCCAGGTCAGGTGTGGCGTCAACGACGTGCTTCCCGGATTCGGCATCGTCGACGAGAACGGCGAGTACAGCGGCTTCGACATCGACTTCTGTCGTGCTGTCGCCGCCGGCGTGCTGGGCGATCCGGAGGCCGTCGAGTTCGTGCCTCTGACCGCAGAGGCCCGCTTCACCGCCTTGCAGGGTGGTGAGATCGACGTGTTGATCCGCAACACCACTTGGACGGCGACCCGTGATGGCCAGGAAGGGGCGACCTTCCTCCACACCACGTTCTACGACGGCCAGGGAATGATGGTGCCGGCCTCCACCGGGTTCACGACTCTCGAGGATCTGGCCGATGCCACCATCTGCGTGCTGCAGGGAACCACGACCGAGCTCAACCTCACGGCCGTGTTCAATGCCCGGGGCATCCCCTTCAACCCGATGACACACGCCGACAACGAGACGCTGCAGCCCGCCTACGAGAGCGGACAGTGCGAGGCCTGGACTTCGGACGTCAGCCAGCTCACCGCCTTCAAGGCCTCGATCGAGGAAGCCGGAGGCGAGGAGCAGTACATCATGGCTGAGGTCTTCTCCAAGGAGCCGCTCGGCCCGGCCGTTCCCGATGGCGACTCGGCGTGGGCCCAGGCAGTGGACTGGTCTGTCCTGGCCACGATCACGGCTTGGGAGTTCGGCCTCACGTCCGAGAACATCGGCTCCTACGACGGCGACGACCCCAACATCCTCAACTTCCTGGGTGCCGACGGGTTCGATCCGGGACTGGGACTGGATCCCGAGTTCAACGTTCGCATCATCGAGTCGGTGGGCAACTACCAGGAGATCTTCGAGCGGCATCTCGCGCCCATCGGGCTCGAGCTCGAAGGGAGCCCGAACGACCTGTGGACCAACGGCGGGCTGATGTATTCACCGCCCTATCGCTGATCGGTAGCTGTGGAGGAGCGCCCATGCGGGCGCTCCTCCACCCCCCTTGTCCGACCCTCGTTCGATCCGAGAGGCTGTGACGACCCCAGAGCCTTCGACAAGCCGGCCTCCGCTGTGGCGTGACGTCCGCGTGCTGCGTGTCGCGGGCCAAGTCGCTGCCGTTGTCGTCGTTTTCCTGATCCTGCAGTGGCTGATCGGGAACCTCGTGACCAACTACGGCCGCCTCAACATCTCATTCGACTTCGGGTTCCTGAACCAGCCGACCCAGTTCCAGATCGCCAACCATCCTCAGTTCAACCCCCGGTCGCCCGTGTGGCGGATGGTCCTGGTCGGCGTCAAGAACACCGCCCTCGCCGGGGTCTTCGGGATCGCCTTGGCCGGTGTCCTCGGCTTGATCATCGGTATCGGCCGGCTGTCGCAGAACTGGCTGGCCGCCAAGCTGTCTGCGGCCTACGTCGAGTTCTTCCGCAACATCCCACCGCTGGTGGTGATCGTCTTCTTCGCCTTTGCGGTGTTCCTCTATGGGCCGCTCCCCAATCTGCGGCAGGCGATCGAGATCCCGCTGTTCGGCACGGGCCGGACCGCGCTGATCCTGAGCAACGCCGAGTGGGGCGTACCCGGGATGCGCAGCACCGGCAACCTCCTGGCGTTCGGTGTATCGGCGCTGGTGGCGGTCGTTGCCGCGGCCGTCGTATGGCGATGGCGGACCCGCTTGAACGAACGGAGCGGCGAACCCCATCACCGTGTTCTCTGGTCACTGGGAGTGCTGCTGGCGATCCTCGTCGTGTCCTACGTCGCGCTCGGCGGTCCTTTGGTGATCGACTGGCCGCAACTCAGCGAAAACCGTCGTCGCATCGCGTCCGGCTTCTCCATCAACTCCGGGTTCATGTCCGTCGCCGGCGCTCTCGGTCTCTATACGGCGAGCCACGTGGCCGAGATCATCCGGGGTTCGATCCTGGCGGTCCCTTGGGGCCAGACGGAGGCATCGTTTGCCTTGGCGCTCACGAACTTCCAGCGGTACCGGTTCGTCGTTCTGCCCCAGGCGATGCGCATCGCCGTCCCGCCGCTGATCAACCAGGCGTTGAACCTGATCAAGAACACGTCTCTCGCCGCCGCGGTCGGCTACGCCGAGATAACCACCCTCACGCAGACTTCGATCGGGAACGGGAGGCCCGCAGTTCAGTCGGTCGTCATCTTGATGGTCGTGTACCTCGGGTTCTCGCTCCTGGTATCGCTGATCCTCAACATCGTCAATCGCCGGCTGCAATTGGTGACCCGATGACCGCCTCGACACTCGAGCCATCGCCCGTGCAAGCACCGGTCGGCGGCCCGCTGACCTGGGTGCGGAGCCGGCTGTTCCCGAACCTCCGGTCGTCGATCCTCACCGTCCTGTTGACACCGCTCCTGGCGTACGCCCTCTATCGGGCGGTCCTCTTCTTCTTCGTCAACGGTCGCTGGGACGTCGTGACCCGCAACCTCACGCTGTTCATGCAGGGCACATATCCCCGCGACCAACAGTGGCGGATAGTCACCCAGATCATCGTGTTGGCCTTCGCCTTCGGTGTCGGCGCCGCAACATCGGCTGCCTCCCAGGTGGACGCGGCCCGCGAAGCGGGGCTCCCTGTGGTCAAACAAGGCTTCCTGTCTGTACTGAAGCGTTTCTGGTCGGTCATCGCCTTCGTCCTCCTGCTGCTGTATTTCGCCAACACGGCCACTCCTTGGCTCGTCATGGGAGGCGCAATCGCGGCGTTCGCCCTCGGGAGCCTCGCCCGCTTCATCCCCAGGCGTTTCCGCAGTGTCGGCTGGACTCTGTCGGTGCTGGCCCTCGTGGCCGCCTTCCAGGTCGTGGCCGGAACGGTCGGTTACAGCTGGATGATCACGGCAGTGGTGCTCGCCGCCGGGGCTTGGTCGGCTTTCAAGTTCGAGGGGGTCGAAGGTCGGCGTGCGGTCGTGTACCGCGGGTTGGCGGCGGTGGCCGCCGCCGTCGTGACGTACCTCGTGTACATGCAGTTGGTCTTCCCCGGGGTGGGATGGGACCACTGGTCGGGACTCCACCTCACCCTGTGGGTGTCGGCGTTCGCCATCGTCCTCTCGTTCCCGCTCGGTCTGATCCTGGCGTTGGCTCGGCGGTCCTCGTTTCCGGTGCTGCGGTGGCTCGCCACGGGATACATCGAGCTCATCCGCGGGGTGCCGCTCATCACCCTGCTCTTCATGGGGCAATACATCCTCGGTTTCATGCTTCCCCAGGGCACCGACCCCTCGAGCATCACTCGGGCCATCACCGCCATGGCGCTGTTCACCGCCGCCTACGTGGCGGAGATCGTGCGGGGTGGCCTCCAGTCCATCCCTCACGGGCAGACCGAAGCTGCGCTGGCACTCGGCCTCCCCACCGGAAAGATGATGCGGATGATCATCCTCCCCCAGGCGCTGCGGGCGGTCATCCCGGCGCTGGTGGGCCAGTTCATCTCGATCTTCAAGGATTCCTCGCTCCTCGAGATCATCGCCATCGATGAGTTCTTGGGCGTCCGATCTCTCGTCCACGCCCAGGCAGATTTCCGGGTGGTCGCCCACGCCGAGACGCTCGTGTTCGTCGCCATCGGCTATTGGGCGTTCGCCTACGCGATGTCTAGGGAGAGTCAGCGGCTAGAAGTGCGATTGAGGGCAGGCAGGAAATGAGCAGCAGAGAAGCGCAGGTATTCGCCGACGCCACCAAAGCCAAAGGTGACGCGATCATCGAGGTGGAAGGGGTGGACAAGTTCTTCGGGGACTTCCAGGCCCTGAAGGACATCAACATGAACGTCGGCCGCCAAGAAGTGGTGGTGGTGATCGGGCCCTCCGGATCGGGCAAGTCGACACTCATCCGGTGCATCAATCGCCTCGAGAAACACGATCGGGGCCGCATCGTCGTCGACGGGATCGAACTGTCCGACGACCTCCGCAACATCCAGGAGGTCCGTCGTGAGACCGGCATGGTGTTCCAGCAGTTCAACTTGTTCCCGCACTTGACGGTGCTCGAGAACATCACGCTGGCCCCGCGTGAGGTCAGACGCCTGCCCAAGAAGGAAGCCGAGGAGATCGCCATGCGGATGCTCGAGCGCGTCAAGATCCCCGAGCAGGCCCGCAAGTACCCGGGTCAGTTGTCCGGCGGCCAGCAACAGAGGGTGGCCATCGCCCGGGCGCTGGCCATGCAGCCGAAGGTGATGCTCTTCGACGAGCCCACGTCGGCGCTCGACCCGGAGATGATCAAAGAGGTGCTCGACGTCATGGTCGAGTTGGCCGACTCCGGCATGACGATGATCGTCGTGACCCACGAGATGGGCTTCGCCCGGGCTGTGGCCGACCGGGTGGTCTTCATGGCCGACGGGCAGATCGTCGAGGTCGGCACCCCCGAGCATTTCTTCACCGACCCCCGCGAGGAGCGCACAAAGCTCTTCCTCTCCCAAATCCTCTGAAGCGTCGGCCGGCGAACGCAGAATGTCCTCCCTGCGTTTAGCCGGCGATGCGCCGAATCCTTCAGATACTCATCGGTGGCACCCTTCTGGGTGCCGTTGCTTTCTTCGTGACCCACGGAGGATCAGACGACGCCGTCGCCGCTGCTCCGACCACGACTTCGCCTGCTGCGACGGCAACCACCGAACCGCGGGGCAGACTGGTCATCCATGGCGTGGGGGATGTCAACACCGACACGGACTACATCCCGGCGTTGGCCGAGCACGGCCATGCCCACGCCTGGAGCGGCCTGGGGGATCTGTTCACGGCAGATGATCTGACGGTCGCCAACCTGGAGTGCACCCCTTCCGAGTTGGGGACTCCGCTCAGAAAGGAGTTCGTGTTTCGCTGCGACCTCGGCTCTCTCCCGGTCATGCGGGAGGCGGGCGTCGACGTCGTCAGTCTGGCCAACAACCATGCGGGGGACCACGGCAAGGAGGCCCTCCTCGACGGGATACAGCAAGTGGAAGCGGCGGGCCTCCACGCCGTGGGTGTCGGTGCCAACGCCCAGCAGGCGACTCAGCCGGTGATCGTCGACGTGAACGGCTGGCGTGTGGCGGTGCTCGGGTTCGGTGGTGTGATCCCCGCCCTCGACTGGCTCGCTACCGACGACCGAGCCGGGATGGCCGACGGGGACACCATCGAGACCATGGTGGCGGCCGTGGAAGCTGCCGCCGAGATCTCCGACCTGGTCGTCGTGACCATCCACTGGGGAGTCGAAAGAGACCTGGAGCCGCGGGCTGAGGACCGAGAACGCGCCGAGGCGATGATCGCCGCCGGAGCCGACGTCATCTTCGGCCACCATGCTCACCGCTTGCAGCCGTTGGAGGTGGTCGACGGCGCCCCTGTGGCATGGGGCCTGGGCAACTTCGTGTGGCCGAACCTGTCCCAAGAGAGCGCGACCACCGCGATCGCCCGGGTGGTCGTCGAGCCCGACGGGACGAAGGAGGCGTGCTTGATCCCCGCCTTCATCTCCTCGCCGGGTAGGCCCGAGATCATCGGAGATGCCCCGTGTTGAGGGCAGCCGCAGCCATCATGTGCCCGTGAAGCACCTGAGTTCGGCTGGGCGGCCCGACCCTTCCACGCGCCTTCGCGCTCTGGTAGTGGTCCTGGTGTCAGGTGCACTGCTACTGGGCGCCGCCCGGTTCCTCACCGACGACCCGTCCTCCGGACCGGATGGCATCGAGGGGTCCGCTGCCCCGACTACGTCCGACGAGGCGACGTCGACCAGCCGGGAGGACTCGACCACGACGTCGGATCAGCCGACGACTTCCTCGACGACCAGCACGACCCTGCCCGAGCGTCCCCTCGACGTGGTCCCGGACTGGACCGTGGGAAGGCCTTGGGGAGAGGTCGAAGGGATCACGATGTTCCGGGGCAACCCGACCCGTACCTGGTACGGCAGGGGGCCGGTGCCGGAGGATCCCGAGAATGTGTGGCGCTATCCCCAGTCCGGAGGCCTGTGCGGCCAATCCACGGTGGGTGGCGAGACGACCACTTGGTGCGGGACCGGCTGGACCGGGCAACCGGTCGTGTGGGAGCGGCCCGATGGGGTCACCGAGGTGATGTTCGGGGCCTACGACCACTCGGTCCATTTCCTCGACGCCGACACCGGTGAGCCGACCCGTCCGACGTTCCTCACCGGCGACATCATCAAGGGCTCGGTCACACTCGATCCCGACGGATTTCCGATCCTCTACACCGGGTCACGCGACAACAAGCTGCGGGCGATAGCTCTCGACCGGGACCGCCCAACGGAGCTGTGGGCGCTCGACGCCAACGTCGTGAACGGCATCTGGAACAACGACTGGGACGGCAACCCAGTGATCGTCGACGACATCCTGTATGAGGGCGGCGAGAACTCCTGGTTCTTCGCCATCCGTCTCAACCGCGGGTACGACGGCGACGGTCTCGTGACCGTCGACCCCGAGATCCTCGTGTCTATCCCGGCCTACACGGACGAACTGCTCTCCCGTGTCGACCGCAACATGTCGATCGAGAGCTCCGTAGCGGTCTACGAGCAGCGGGTCTATTTCGCCAATTCCGGAGGCCGGGTCGTCGGCCTCGACGTTTCGCGCGTACGTGAAGGCGAGGCACCGATCGTCTTCGACTACTGGGTCGGCGACGACACCGACGCCACCGTGGTGGTGGACGCCGATGGGATGCTCTACGTGGCGGTCGAGTACGACCGCAAGACCGATCGGGCCCGAGAGCTGGGGCAGCTGATCAAGCTCGACCCCTACACCGACGGTGACCCCTACGTGTGGGGTGTCCCCGACACCGGGGGAGGAGGAGACGCCGGCTTCTGGGCAACACCGGCCCTCGGAGACGGCATGGTCTACATCTCGAGCCACACCGGGAGGCTGCTGGGCGTAGACGCGGAGACCGGTGACGTGGTCTGGGAAGAGGAGATCGCCCATCACAGCTGGTCGTCGCCGGTGATCGTCGACGGCACCCTGCTCGCCGCCACCTGCTCGGGCGAGCTGAGAGCGTACGACGTCCAGGATCCCAGGTCACCCCGCCACCTTTGGACTCACCGGGTGTCGGAATCGTGCATCGAATCCACACCGGCGGTGTGGAAGGGCCAGATCTACGTCGGGTCCCGGGACGGGAGCTTCTACGCCATCGGGGACGTCTGAGCTCCGAGTTCGTCCCAGCGTCGGCTCTCGGCGAGGTCGACGATCGTCCACGCCATGGCCACCGCGCCGTCGTAGATCGCTTGCTCTCCCTTCGGGGTGATCGTGTGGTCGGCGAACTCTTTCTGGTGGTTGACCGTGGGGAAGCAGTCGACGCCGATGAAGGGATGGAGCGTCGGGACGATCTGGGAGACGTTCCCCATGTCGGTCGACCCCGACTGGGATGGCGGGAGCGCCTCGCCCCGCAGCATCGTCCGGCCCAATTCCGCCGCGTTCCGCTCGAAGATCTCGGCTAGCACCGGGTGGGTGCGCAACTCGTCGTAGGTGTGGCCGACGTGCTCGATCTCGACCGTGCACCCCGTGGCGGTGGCGGCACCGTCGAAACAAGCAGTCACCCGCGGCAACAACTCGTCGAGGCGCCGGCGGGTGTCCGCCCGCACGTACCAGGACGACCGGGTGTAGGCGGGGATCACATTTGGGGCCTCGCCGCCCTCGGCGATGATCCCGTGGATCTTGTCGGTGGGCAACAGATGCTGGCGGAGGGTGGAGATGTTGACGTACGCCTGCACGGCGGCGTCCAGGGCATTGATCCCCTGATCGGGAAATGCGGAGGCGTGTGCGGCCTTCCCGTGGAAGTGGACGTCGACGTGGGCGACGGCGATACATCGAGGATCCAGGACGTCGAAGGGCGCCGGGTGGATCATCATCGCCGCGTCCACGTCCTCGAAGGCTCCCGCCTGGATCAGGTCGACCTTGCCTCCGTACTTCTCTTCCGCCGGAGTGCCGAGCACGGTGAGCCGGATCCCGAGGGACTCCGCCAGGGCAGCCAGGGCATGTCCCGCTCCCAGCGCAGCGGTGGCGATGATGTTGTGGCCACAGGCGTGGCCAACTCCAGGCAGAGCGTCGTATTCGGCACAGATGACCACGTGGGGGCCGGTAGTGCCGACCCGGGCGGCGAAGGCTGTGTCCAGGCCGTAGGCCGGGTAGGTCACCTCGAAGCCGCTTCGAGTCAGGAAGTCGACGAGGCGGGCCGACGACCGACGTTCTTCGTACGCCAGTTCGGGGTTCTGGTACATCCACCGGCTGATCTCGGCCAACTGGTCCCGTATCTCGTCGACTCGCGCTCGGACTGTGTCTCTGGGGGAGGGCAACGTCGTTCCTTGTCGTCGTTGGCCCGGACGCTACTCGTCGCCAGGAGACGGCGATGCCGACCGTTACCATCGCGCTCCGTGCGTTCCCTGGCTCTGGTTCTCGTCCTGTGCGTGGTCGCCTGTTCGGGGAGACAGGCCGAGGAGGCATCGACGACCTCTACGACGTCGACGACGACCACGATCGCCACGACGACGTCGACGACGGAGCCACCACCACCGTGCCCGCCCGCCCCCTATCGCCTCGACTACCTGCCGGCGACGGTTGAGCCGGCGGAGAGCAGTGAGCAACTCGAAGATCCAGATGAGTTCACCTCGATCGGTGGCACCCATGTGCGAATCTGGGTGAACATCGATGGTGCCACCGCCATCGCCCTCGTCCGCGGGTCGCTGCCGCCCCAGGACTGGCCTGCCGAAAAGGGCGAGGTTGAAGTGGCCGGTTCGCGGGGAGTGGCCGGCCCGTACCCGGATGGGAAATGGGTAGTCGCCTGGTTCAACGAGCCGGGCGAGCGCTGCGACCAATACACGATGGTCTTCTACCCGCCGATCTCCCCCGACGAGGTGGAATCCACCCTGGCCGCGATGGAGCGCACGCCGGGATGAGCCCTGCATGACCGAAACGGGGCGTGGATCGCCCCGTTTCGATCGAGGGCACAGGCGTGCCCGGGTTACGAAGCCGCCGGCTCGGTCCCGTCGCTTCTGAGCAACTCGCCGATGGCGGCGACGCTCCCCAGCACACCCGACGTGTCGAGCGGCAAGAAGATCTTCGTCGCCTGGCCGTTGGCGACGCCCTGCAGCGCCTCCAGGTAACGGATGGCGATCAGGTCCGGGGTGGGGTCGCCGGTGTGGATGGCGCCGAACACACGCTCGATGGCCCGGGCCTCACCCTCTGCGACCGTTTCCTTCTGGAACCGTTCGGCTTCGGCTACCCGTCGGATCGCTTCCGCCTGGCCTTCGGCCTCCAGGATCTGCGACTCCCGGACACCTTCGGCTCGCAGGATCTGTGCCGTCTTCTGACCCTCGGCTTCGGTGACGATCGCCCGGCGGTCACGCTCCGCCTTCATCTGGCGGTGCATGGCCTCGGTGACGTCGCTCGGCGGTTCGATGCGCTGGATCTCCACTCGCACCACTCGCACGCCCCACTTGTCGGTGGCGTCGTCGAGGATCTGACGCAGCTTGGCGTTGATGACTTCCCGGGAAGTGAGGGCCTCGTCGAGGTCCAGATCGCCGACCACGTTTCGCAAGTTGGTCTGGGCCAACTTGGTGACGGCGAGGATGAAGTTGCCGACGTTGTACTGCAGCTTCACGGGGTCCGTCGCCTCGTAGTAGATGACGGCATCGACGGTGACCGCCACGTTGTCCTTGGTGATCACCTCCTGCGGCTGCACGTCGACGACCTGCTCGCGCATGTCGACTTTGATGAGCCGCTTGACGAACGGCATCACCCAGCGCAGACCCGAGTCGACGGTCTTCTCGTATCGTCCGAGGAACTCGACGAGACCCTTCTCGAAGGGGCGGACGACACGGAAGCCGGTGGCCGCGATCAGGATGATGACGACGGCGAGGATGGCGAACAGGACGATGATCGGTGTCATGGCTTCCCTTTCTCTCAGTACTCGGACTCTTCGACGATTAGCCGTGCGCCGCGAACGTCACGGACGGTGATGCGGGCGCCGGCGGGGATCGTGTTTCCGTGCAACGAGGCGGCACGCCACTCTTCGTTGTCGACCCGGACGAGGCCGCTGGCGCTGTCGGGGTCGATCTCCTCGAGCACCACGCCGGTCGATCCGACCCAGCGGTTGGCGCCCACCCTGTGCGGCGTCGCCTGGTCCTGGCGGTCGACGAAGCGCCGTAGGTAGACGAGCGCCACGATCGACACTGCAAAAAAGACGAGCCACTGCGCCAGCACTCCCGTCCCCACCCACGCCAGGACGGCCGCGGCTGCGGCCCCGATGGCGAACGGGAGCAGGAAGAAGCCGGCGGTGAAGATCTCGCCGATTCCCATCACCACGGCCAGACCGGTCCACAACCAACGCCAGATTTCGTTTTCCACTGTGTCTCCTCCTCTCCCGGCCACGGCGATGGCGACTACGACCGCCACGACGCCGAGCGCCAACGCCATCATTTCCCTACGGACCCGTCGAGCGGCCTGGGTCTTGCCGCTCATCACTTCTTCCCAGGAGGGTGTCTTCGTCGGGACGAAAGCCGCCGCCCACTCCTGGGCGAACTTGCCGACATCGGGCCCGACTACGGATTCGGGGGAGCGGCCTTCGGCGGCGGCCGCTTCCAGGTGCTGGGTGAGCTCGAGACGCATCTCGGCAACTCGGCGACGGGGAACACCGGCCTCGATCCAGTAGCGAGCGCAATCCTCGACGAGGCGATTCACGTCACCGACCCAGGCCACTAGCCACCTCCAAGAACGTGATCGACACCATCACGGAACGTGCGCCATTCGGCGATCCACTCCTCGAGGGCGTCCTCGCCGGCGGGTGTGATGCGGTAGTACTTGCGGGCCGGGCCCTCATGGGACTGAACGAGGTAACCCTCGATCAGCCCGCCCTTCTCGAGCCGCGAGAGGAGGGGATAGATCGACCCCTCGGAAACGAGGCGGAGGTCGCGGCTCTGCAGCTTGCGGACCATCTCGTAGCCGTAGGAAGGCTCCTCGCGGATGATCGAGAGCAGGCACATGTCCAGCACGCCCTTCAACAGCTGCGTATCCCGTGCTGAACCAGCTACCATGCACAGAATGATAGTCGGCTTACAAAAATAGTCAACCCTGTCGGATACTTGCTTTTGCCAGCTTCAGCCGAATCTTCAGCGGCGAGGGTCGAGTTGGGCGAGAAACCCGGCGCAGCGTTCGGCTTCCTCGGTCTCGCCTATCCATGCCGCCGCCTCGCCCAGTCCGCGCAGGCAGCGCAGAAAGCCCTGATTCGAAGGATGGATGGAACGCACGTAGCCGGTGCCCTTCCAGCCGCTCTTGCGCAACAGGTCGAGTCCGCGGTGATAGCCCACGCGGTAGTAGGCGTAGACCGTGATGTCGGGCTCTCCGGCTTCGCGGGCGGCGTCGCCCAAGCTCGCCCACGCCAGCGGTTCGGCGGGATGAGCCGCCGCCAGTGCCCGCATCCCGTCGAGGTCGCTCGTTGTCTCGAGGGCGGCGACCAACGCCGGGTCGGGATCGGGAAGGATCGTCTCGGGTGGTCCGCTCGGCGAGAAGTTGACGTCACTCATGGGAGTGACGTTAGGGAGCGCTCAGGCCGAGGGCTGTCCCCGTCGCAGTGCGTCGCGGATCTCGGTGAGGAGCACGATCTCCTCCGAAGGCGGCACCGGTTCTTCCGGCTGTTCCTTCTGGAACCGGTTGTAGGCCTTCACGATGAAGAACAGGACCAGGGCGACGAGCAAGAAGTTGATCACCGATCCGATGAACGCTCCGATCGATCCCCCGTCGGCGAAGGTGCCGAGACCTTCCAGGTTGTCGAGGCCTGGAAGTAGCAGGCCGATGAGCGGGTTGACGATCCGGTCGGTGAACGTCGTCACAACCGCAGAGAATGCGACGCCCATGACGAAGGCCACGGCCAACTCGATGATGTTTCCGCGGGCGATGAAGTCCCGAAACTCACGGATCATCTCTCTCCCTCCTTGGGCTCCTCTAACGCCGAGTATCCCAAGTTAGCCGCATCAATGCACTCGCTATCGTTCCCTGGGTGGAAACCGAGCGCCCAGTTCTCAAGTCCGTCGACCTGCACCTGGACGACGTCGTCACCGTTTCGGTGACGCTGGCGGCTGGCGACGGCACCCGAGTAGGCACCGCCGAGGGCTCGATAGATCCTGCGGCCCGCGCCCGGGTCGTGGGGGAGGCCACCCTCCGGGCTCTCGAATCCCTGATCGGCGAGGCGAAGTTCGAATTGGTGGCGGTCGGCACCACGACGATGGACAACATGACGGTGGCGCTCGTCCAGGTCAAGGAGACGGAGAACGGCGAGCGCTACATCGGTTCGGCCCTGGTACGCCAGGGGGACGCGGTGCTCGCCACGGCCCGGGCGGTGCTCGACGCTCTCAACCGCCGCCTGGCCGCCATCGCCTGAGGCGGAATAACGCTTGCCCTGCCAGACTTGATATAACTGCACTCAAGTTTTCTCAGGAGGGCGAGGACTTTGAACCTAGAGAAGCTAACCACGAAAAGCCGCCAGGCACTGCTCGACGCCCGTCAGGCGGCCACCCAACACAACCACGGGACCATCGGTCCGATCCACCTCGGTTTGGCCCTTCTCTCCCAGACCGATGGCTTGTTCTATCCGCTGCTGAACAAGCTCGGGGTGAATCCGGTGGCGCTCCGTCGTGACCTGGAGGAGGGAGCGGCGCGCCTGCCCAAGGTGTACGGCGCCGCCGAGCCGCAGATGTCGCCGGAGCTGGCGCGGGTGCTCGAAGCGGCCGATGAGTTCCGCCAGGAGATGCGCGACGACTACCTGTCGGTCGAGCACCTCGTCCTCGCCCTGGCGGAAGCGGCCGGGCCGGCGGGGGAGGCCTTTCGCAAGCAGGGGCTCAACGTCGAGGCGATTCGGGAGGCTCTCGTCGACCTGCGCGGCAATCAGCGGGTGACGTCGGAAGATCCCGAGGCGACCTTCAACGCACTCGAGCAGTACGGGCGCGATCTGACCGATCAGGCCCGCAGAGGAAAGCTCGACCCTGTCATCGGCCGTGACGACGAGATCCGTCGCGTGATCCAGGTCCTGTCGCGGCGTACGAAGAACAACCCCGTGCTGATCGGTGAGCCGGGTGTCGGAAAGACCGCCATCGTCGAGGGCCTCGCCCGCCGGATCGCAGACGGGGACGTCCCGGAAGGGCTGCGGACCAAGCGTATCGTGGCCATCGACCTCGGCGCCCTCGTCGCTGGCGCCAAGTACCGGGGCGAGTTCGAGGAGCGTCTCAAGGCGGTCCTCGACGAGATCAAGGCGTCCGAAGGCGAGATCATCACGTTCATCGACGAGATGCACACGATCGTCGGGGCAGGGGCGGCGGAGGGGGCGATGGACGCCTCCAACATGCTCAAGCCGATGCTCGCCCGCGGCGAGCTGCGGATGATCGGCGCCACCACCCTCGACGAGTACCGGAAGTACGTCGAGAAGGACGCCGCCTTGGAGCGCCGCTTCCAGCCGATCTACGTCGCCGCCCCCTCGGTGGAGGACACCATCGCCATCCTCCGTGGCTTGAAGGAGCGCTACGAGGTCCACCATGGCGTCCGCATCACCGACTCGGCGCTGGTGGCGGCTGCCGTCCTGTCCGACCGGTACATCACGGCCCGGTTCCTGCCCGACAAGGCGATCGACCTCATCGACGAGGCGGCGTCGCGGCTGCGTATCGAGATCGACTCGATGCCCGAGGAGATCGACGAGCTGACCCGGCGCCGGATCCAGCTCGAGATCGAGCGTGAGGCGCTGCGCAAGGAAACCGACGAGCGGTCAAAGGAGCGCCTCGAAGACCTCGAACGCGAGCTCGCCGACGTCAACGAGGAGATCGCCGCTCTCACGGCTCGCTGGGAGCAGGAGAAGGAGGCGATCACCGCCATCCAGGACGCCAAGTCCCAGATCGAAGAGACCAAGGCGGAGGCGGCCCGTGCCGAGCGCGACGGCGACCTCCAGAAGGCGGCGGAGCTCCGCTACGGCAGGTTGGTCGAATTGGAGAAAGAACTGGCGGCGCGCCAGGAGCAGCTCGAGAAACTGAACGAGCAGGGCCGCATGCTCTCCGAGGAGGTCGATGAGGAAGACATCGCCGAGGTCGTGTCCCGATGGACCGGTATCCCGGTGACTCGCCTCATGCAAGGCGAGATGGAGAAGCTCATCCGACTGGAAGAGCGCCTCCACCAGCGGGTCGTCGGCCAGGACGCCGCCGTGGAGGTGGTGGCCAACGCCGTCCGCCGCAACCGGGCGGGTCTGGCCGACCCCAACCGGCCCATCGGATCGTTCCTCTTCCTCGGGCCCACAGGTGTCGGCAAGACCGAGCTGGCTCGGGCGCTGGCCGAGTTCCTCTTCGACGACGAGCGGGCGATGGTCCGCATCGACATGTCCGAGTACATGGAGAAGCACTCGGTGAGTCGCCTCATCGGTGCGCCTCCGGGCTACGTCGGCTACGAGGAGGGCGGCCAGTTGACCGAAGCCGTGCGGCGTCGTCCGTACTCGGTCGTCCTGCTCGACGAGGTGGAGAAAGCCCACACGGACGTCTTCAACGTTCTGCTGCAGCTACTAGACGACGGGCGGTTGACCGACGGCCAAGGTCGGACCGTGGACTTCACCAACGTGGTCTTGATCATGACCTCGAACCTCGGGTCGGAGCACATCCAGCCGGACTTGCCCGACGAGGTCATCCAGACCCGGGTCATGGAAGCAGTCCGCTCCCACTTCCGTCCCGAGTTCCTCAACCGGATCGACGACGTGGTGGTGTTCAAACGGCTGACCCGCGAGGACCTGCGCCAGATCGTCGAGATCCAGCTCGGCCATCTGCGGCGGCGGCTAGCCGATCGCCGCATCGAGCTCGAGGTAACGGATGCGGCCGCCGACCTCCTGGCCGAGAAGGGCTACGACCCGGTGTATGGAGCCCGTCCGCTCAAGCGGGTCATCCAGAAGGAGATCGCCGATCCGTTGGCGATGGCTCTCCTGGAAGGGCGCTACGAGGACGGCTCGACCGTCAAGGTCGACGCCGAACACACCACGCTGATCCTCGCCTGATCGACCCTCGCTTCGTGACCCGGGAACAGGGCGACCAAGGCCCGTCCCGGGTCACTGGGTGATGGGTCGCTTGTATGGGGCCCGATCTGGGTGCCGTTCAAGGAGCGGTGGACAACTCCTCGGCCAGTCCGACGAGTATCCCCTCCGGTCCACGGACGTAGCAGAGGCGATAGGCGTCTTCATACGTCACGACATCGCCGACGAGCGTCGCCCCCAGCCCCTGGAGGCGCTCCAGGGTGCCTTCGATGTCGCTCACCGTGAACATGGCGCGGAGGTAACCGAGAGAGTTCACCGGGTCGGTCCGATGGTCGGCTGCGACCGGAGGATCGAGGAATCGGGACAGCTCGAGGCGGCTGTGGCCGTCGGGGGTGACCATCATCGCCACCTCGACCTGCTGATCGCCGAGTCCCGTGACACGGCCGGCCCATTCCCCTTCGACCATCGCTCTCCCCTCGAGCGTCATTCCGAGCTCTTCGAAGAATGTGACGGCGTCGTCCAGGGACTCCACCACTATCCCCATGTTGTCCATTCTGAGTAAGTCGCTGGCCATCGGATCCGTTCGTCGCGGACCCCGACGGTATTGCGATGGCTCCGCCTAAGGGCGAGTCCACCGTCGAAGCGAGCTCGGAGCCGCCGACCACCGATGGGCTCCATCCGGCGCCGCGAACTCGGAGTTTCAGCTTCCTCTCGATGGCTACGGGCGGGATCTCTTACCGAGGAGGATCGCGTGGCTCAGGCCATCGACATGCTCGAGACCCATCCGCGCTCGTTGAACACCGACGCCGGGCTGCTGGCTTCGGCGATCGATGCCTTGGCGGAGTGCGCCAGCACCTGCACCCAATGCGCCGACGCCTGTCTGGCCGAAAATGATGTAGCCCCGCTGGTCGAATGCATCCGGCTGAATCTCGACTGCGCCGACATCTGCGAAGCCACGAGCCGGGTCGTCGCTCGTCAGGCGGGATCCAACCCCGACGTCGTCAGGGCCCAGCTCCAGGCGTGCATCGAAGCGTGCCGAGCCTGCGGCGACGAATGCGAACGCCACGGCATGCACATGGAGCATTGCCGGATCTGCGCCGAGAGCTGCCGTCGGTGTGAGGAGGCCTGCCGTCAGCTGCTGGTGGCCATGGCCTGATTCTCGACCGACGTCCCGACCCCCGCCCAGAGCGCAACGGCGAAGGCAGCTCCCAGGTGCCAGAAGCCGTGGCCCTGGAACAGGGAATCCGGCACGCACAGCGGCCCACCCGTCGCCGCCAAGCGCCCCACGATGGCCGCCGTGCCGAGGATCACCAGCGCCGCCCAGGTCCTCGGGGTGCGTTGTCGCCACAGAACCGAGGCGATGGCGGCCACCGCGGCAGCCACTCCAAGCGGGTCGCCTGCGGCCGGGACAGCGGCCAACCCGGCTCCGATGGCAGCGAGAGCCGGAAGCCCACCCCAGCGCTCCCAGGCCGTGCCGGCGGCGGCCACCGCGACGAGGAGCCACGCCAACGACACGTCGTGGGCCCACTCCGCACCTGGCGGCATCGGCCCGTGGAACAGGAAAGAGCCGACTCCGGTGGCGATCGACGCCGCGCCGACGATTCGATGGGAGCGAGCCCATGTGAAGGCGCCCGCAACGACGAAGGCGAGGCTCGTCAGGGAATTGACGGGTTGTCCGAGCAAGCCGACCAAGACGCGCTCACAGTCGGCGATGGCACCGGTCACATCGCCGAGGGTATCGCCGATTGGAGCCTTCTAGTCGGCGTCTAATCGTGTGGTGTCGGCATGTGCACCAAGATGGAGTCATGACCCCCCTGCATCCCGCCACTGCACGAGTGGCCGATCCGGACTTGCCCGCAGTCGCGATTCTGCTGAGCGAGGCCGTACCCGGGCCCGTGGCTGCGGTGGTGGAAGAAACTGGAGGTGCGGTGATCGACTGCCATCCGGTCACGGTCACCTGGTGGCCGGGCACCAGTATCACGGTGCGTTTCACCGTGACCGTCGAGGGCGGCGAGCTCGCAGGTCTGCAGGACCTGGTTGCCGTCGGGGGCCGCATTCCCGACGGTGCCCTCCTCGTCGGAGCCGACGGCACCGAGGTCGGGGTCTGGAGGGTCCCACACGACCCGGCCCTCCCCGGGCTCGCTCCGGCATTGGACGACATCCGCGCCGCTCGGCTCCTGACCGATTTGGGATCGCCCACGGGCACGGTCACGACTCGGCTCAGGGCCTATCGGCCGGGCCGACGCGCCGTGGTGTCGGTCAGCGGGGAACGAGACGGCATCTATCTCAAGGTGCTGCGGCCGAAGAAGATCGAACAACTCCACCATCACCACAAGCTCCTCGCCGACGTGCTCCCCGTCCCGGCCAGCCTCGGCTACGCGCCCGAACTCGGCCTCATGGCCCTCCAATCCCTGCCCGGCCGTACGCTGCGAGATGCCCTCGAAGACCCGGCGGGGGAGTTGCCTGCGCCGACCGAGGTGGTGTCTTTGGTCACCGATCTACCCGCCCCGCCGAGCGACCAGCCGATGGCCTCCATCATCGAGAAGGCTCCCGCCTTCGCCGACCTGTTCAGGCTGGTGGTGCCTTCCGAGGCCGCGGCGGTCGACCGGTTCGTCGAACAACTCGGCGAGGAAGACGACGAAGACCTCGTGTCGGTCCACGGCGACTTCTATGAAGCCCAGATCCTCACCGAGGGAGGCCGCGTCGTTGGTTTCCTCGATGTCGACACTTTCGGTCTGGGCCGACGGGGCGACGACCCAGGAGTCATGCTCGGCCATCTCGCCCTCTGGGAGACGATGTCCACCCAGCCGGCGCGTGTCCGCGCCTACGCCCGGGAACTGCTGGCGGTGTGGGATCGCCTGTACGACCAGCGGGACATCCGACGCCGAGCGGCCGCCGCCATCTTCACCCTCGCCAGCGGTCCCTTCCGGGTGCAGACCCTCGATTGGCCGGGCGAGACCGCTAGTCGCATCGCCCTGGCGCAGACCTGGCTGGACAGCGCCAGAAGATGAGA
>DASVDX010000042.1:0-6702 GCA_036380875.1 Acidimicrobiia bacterium | reverse complement strand
GGCGGAGAGTGGACAACTGTCGAGGTGCCTCCGAGTTCCACCACCGTCGACTACCCGGTGACGGAGGCGGTCTCGACTCTCACCGACGCCGGCTGAGCGTTTGCTTGGACAAGAATCCGGGAACGCTTACGCTGCGATGGTGCTCGAGGCATGGTTTTTCATTGCCGCGGCGCTGCTCGTAGTAAGCGGGGGAGCAAAGCTCTGGGATCCGGCTCCCACTCGCGGCGCCCTACAAGCGAGCGGTCTGCCCAGCGGATCGTGGACAGCACCCACGCTGGGCATCTTCGAGATCCTGGCCGGTATCGGTGGAACGGTCCTGGGAGGTGGTGCGTCTCTCGTCGTGGCCGGGATCTATCTCGCCTTCGCAGGTTTCGTCGCCTACGCCCTGATCCGCAAAATCCCAATTCAGTCTTGCGGGTGCTTCGGGAAAGCCGATACGCCACCGTCGTGGCTCCATCTCGGGTTCAACGTCCTGTCAGCCGGCGCCGCCGTCGGCGTGGCGACGGCGCCGCAGCCACCGGTCGATCTCTTGGGCGACCAACCGCTGTGGGCGATCCCCTACCTGGGGTTCGTCGCATTGGGAGTGTGGGTCGTCTATCTACTCCTCGCTGAACTACCGCGACTCCGGGAGGCAGCGCGATGAGCAAGCGACTGGTCGAGAAGAGCGCCAGGTTCCTCGAGTCTCGCACCAGCCGGAGAGGTTTCCTGCGACGGGCCGCGATGGTGGGCACCGCTCTGGTGGCCGCACCCGGCACCTACATCCTCAAACCCGGCGACGCCTATTCGGCCGTCGTCCGCTCCATCTACGACTGCCCCGGCGGCACCAAGTGCCGTGATGGCGGATGGACCGAGTTCTGCTGCACGATGACGGGGGTCAACACCTGCCCGCCCGGCTCGATGATCGCCGGCTGGTGGCGGGCCGAGTACCCCGGTAGCGGGCCCGACCATTGCGACGGCAAATCCCGCTACTACATGGACTGCAACTCGTCCGATTGCCATGGCTGCGGTTGCGGCGGTTCGGGGACGTGCGGTAACGAGTGCGTCGACTGCAACTGCACCTGCGCCAACGGCAATTGCAGCAACTGGAAGACCTGCTGCACGCGCTTCCGTTATGGCCAGTGCAACCAGCACATCGCCTGCCTCGGGCCGATCGTGTGCCGCGTCGTCACCTGCGTGCCGCCGTGGGAGTGGGACTCGTCCTGCACCAGGACCGACGCTGTCTCCCAGGCCACCTGGTACCACGACGCCGCCTGCCTGCACCCGTCACGGACCATCCCTGCCCGCCCGGGAGTTGTGACGGGGACGACCTGGAAGCTCCGGAACTCGCTCACCTCTGGTTCAGCCCAATCCTCCTATCAGTACGGACTGCCCGGCGACGTCTTCCTCATGGCCGACTTCTCTGGCTCCGGGGTCAAGACGTCGGCGGTCGTCCGCGGCACCAGACGGGGCCCTTCCGGAGACGAGGCCCTCACGTGGCACATCCGTCAGGTGGAAGGATCCGGCCAGCCGGAACTGTCCTTCGAATTCGGTCAGGCTGGTGACATCCCCGTCGTCGGCGACTGGGATGGCGACGGGGTGGCCACTCCCGGCGTTGTGCGCGGCAACCGCTGGTTGTTGCGCAACTCGAACTCCTCCGGTCCCCCCGACATCGAGTTCGAGTTCGGTCAGCCGGGTGATGTCCCGGTGGTGGGCCGGTGGACGGACGACGGCCGAGCCCGCGCCGGTGTCGTTCGCGGCACCACGTGGATCCTTCGCACCACCGACGGCGGTGCGACCGTCGACTTCCAGTTCGGTCCCGGCGGGATCCCGGTCGTCGGCGACTGGGACGGCAATGGCCTGGACCGTCCCGGCTGGTTCGACAACGGCACCTGGCACCTGCGCAACAGCTTGAGCTCCGGCGGCGCCACGACCACGTTCCAGTTCGGCGCTGCCGGCGACATCCCGGTCGTCTGGGGGAAACTCTGAGATGACAGCGCTGATCGTCCTCGAGGGAGTAGTCATCGCCTTGCTCGTGGTCCTCGTCGCCGGCTTGCTCCGATCGCACGCCGAGATCCTCCGCCGCCTCGAGGCCCTCGACGGCGGAACCGAGTCGGCGAGCGGAAGGGCCGAAGGGCTCCAGGTCGCCCGTCGGGCGCCGAAGGTGGCTCCGGAGGCGATCACGGGCACGACGCCCGCCGGCTCTGCGACCTCTATCGCCACGCGGAACAGCCGAGGTTTCGTCCTGGTCGCGTTCCTCTCGAGCGGGTGCTCGACATGCCGGCCCTTCTGGGAGGCGCTGGGCGCCGGCGCAGAGATGCCGGCCCCCGACGTGCGGCCCGTGATCGTCACGAAAGACGCCACCGAGGAGAGCCCCGGTCGGATCGCCGAGCTGGCGCCGCGAACCGTGCCAACGATCATGTCGTCGGCCGCCTGGGACGAGTTCAAGATCCCGGTCTCGCCCTACTTCGTGCTCGTGGATGCCGAAACGGGCGACGTGGTGGGCGAAGGTGCGGCCGCCTCGTGGGACCACGTGCGCGACCTGATGGTGGCGGCGATGGCAGACGCCGGCTATGGCCGCGCGAAGCTCGACACCGTCGCCCGGTCGCTACGCACCGAAGCCCAGTTGGACGCCGCCGGTATCAAACCGGGTGACCCCAGCCTCTATCGCAACCCACACGGAGACGACTCATGACGATCGCGGCATCGGTGGTCGCCTTCCTAGCGGCGATCCGCTCGCACTGGTCTCCTTGAGGAGAGTCGATGCTGACGAGCATCCACCCGCTCGGTGAGCGGGCAAGAGACAACAGATGGGCGATCACGGTCACCGCATACGTGATCGGGGCGGTGGCAGCCGGAACCGCGGTCGGCGCCGGTCTGGGATGGCTCGGCTCGCTGCTGCCGGGCGGCGACTGGCGCTGGGCCGGGGCCGTTTTCGTCGTCGGGGTCGCCGGCCTTCTCGACCTGGTGAAGATCAAACCGCCAGGACTGAAGCGGCAGGTGAACGAGGATTGGATCGGCACCTACCGCGGGTGGGTCTATGGCGGCGGTTTCGGCGCTCAACTGGGTGTCGGAGTCTCCACCTTCGTCGTCACGTGGGGAACGTGGGCGACCTGGGTGCTCGCCTTGCTGTCAGGAGGATGGCTGGCTGGCGCTCTCATCGGCGCCGTGTTCGGCATCGGTCGCTCGATCTTCCCCCTGGCGGCCGGTTGGATCGACCGGCCTTCACGCCTCGTCTCTTTCAGCCGCAGCCTGGCTGCGGCGGCGACTCCCGTCGCCCGGATCACTGCCGTCGGATTCATCGCCGTGGCATTGGCCACAGGAGTGGGGAGGGTGATGTAGATGCGGCTCCAAGCAGCAGGATTGACGGTCGAACTTCCCAGCGGATGGGAAGGAGAAGTGCAGGGAGGCGGCGAACTGGCGACTCAGAGCCTGTCGGATCGGCGGACCGTCGCCCACTTCGCCAACTTCCCGCTGCCGGCGGAGCGGGCCGACTTCGGGGCCGGCGCCGTCGAGCAGATGCGGCCGGGAGATGCCTTCGTGGTGCTCTTCGAGTATGGCCCCGAGTCGGTCGGCCAACCCCTGTTCGCCGCCGAGGGAATCCCGCGAATCACGGCACGTGACTTCGACCGCAACGCACTCCAGCACGGGATCCCCGGACAGTCCGGACTGCAGAGGTTCTTCACCGTCAACGGCCGGGCGTTCTGCCTCTACGTCGTCGTGGGGAGCCACATCGACCGGGCCGATGTGATTCCCCAGATCAACCAACTCCTCGAGTCGGTGGCGGTGGGATGATCCGACGGTCGCTGCTCGTAGGTCTCGCAGCTGCGATCCTCACCGGAGGCGTGTGGGCGTCAACTGCCACGGGCGCCGGTGGTAACGGCCGAGGCGCCTTTTCCGACGACGATGGCTCCGTCCATGAACACGACATAAACGGTTTCGCCCAGGCCGACATCACACGGGGGTGCAACCCGCCGGCGAACGACCGGTTCTGTCCCCGTGATCCGGTAACCCGCCAACAGATGGCATCTTTCCTCGTCCGAGCGTTCGACCTACCCCGGGCCGAGGCGGGCCAGTTCGTCGACACCGCTGGTTCCATCCATGCAGCCGACATCGATGCCTTGGCTGCGGCCGGCATAACCCTGGGATGCAACCCTCCGAGAAACGACCGCTTCTGTCCCACCCAGCCGGTGACACGCGAGCAGATGGCGAGCTTCCTGGTCCGCGCTCTCGAGTTGGAGCCACCGGAATCATCGAACTTCGTCGACATCTCCACCTCAGTACATCGTCGGGACATCGAGGCCCTGGCGGCCGCTGGCATCACAAAGGGATGCAATCCTCCCGACAACACCCGCTTCTGCCCTCGGGACCCGGTGACCCGTGAGCAGATGGCGAGCTTCATGGTCCGGGCGCTGGACGGTGTCGAACCCATCCAGAACCGTTTCACACTCCGGGATGGCATCCGCTGCACGAAGGACGGCCTGAGATGCTCCGGCCGTGCGACCCTGGCCCGGGGCATCGACTTCGACGTCGTCGAGGGCTGGTACCAGGTCCTCCCCTATCGGGACAACGAAGAGGCCGAACTCAACGCCGGGTCGACCAATGTCGCCTTCTACTGGAATGGCGTCGAGGTGGACCGGGAGTACCTAGGCATCCAGGAGGGTGACACCCGAGCCCTGAAACGCTGGCGGATCGACCCACCGCGCCTGACACGGGGAACCTACACCCTGCAGGCCGTGTGGCGATGGAACGGTGCGACCACCCAGACGGTGACCTACACGATCACCGTGCCCTGAGCACGGTGGGTCTCGGGACCCCTATCCGCCCAGGGTCGGCTACGTACACTCGCTGTCTTGGGCGAGGCACACGCAATCGGCTGGGCGGGAACGCGGATCCGGACGGACATCGTCGGAGGCATCGTCGCGCTCGTCCTGTGCTTCTTCATCCCCCTGTTGGTCTGGCCTCCGCTGGCGGACGTAGTCCCCGGCGGTCTCCTGATCCAGGCGCAGCGGAACAACGAAGCACTCTTCTTCGTCGCCTTGGTGATCGCCCTTCTGCCGGCCTGGGGCCGGTCGTCGATACCCCTCTCGCGGCTCGGCCTGGTGGCGATGGCGGTCGTGTTCGTCGTCTTCGATGCCATCGGCCCATCGACTGATCTGCCGATCTGGGTGATCACTCTGAACGAGGCGCTCCTCGGCGCAGTCGTTCTCCTCGCGTACCTGGTATTCAGCGGCGCCGACCGGCCAGCGCGGGCGAAATGGTTCTATGCCGGCCTGCTCCTGGTGGTTTTGGCCGGTGAGTTGCCCATCCCGGGATGGGAAGACGGGCCTGCCGCCATGTGGATCGTCGACCACGCCGAGGGGTGGGGTTTCGCCTTGCTGGCCGCGCTCTACCTCGACTTCGTTCGCCCCTGGCGATTCGAAGGAACCCGGACGAGCGGCCGTGTCGGCAGGAGCATCTGGTATCTGGGTCTCCTCATCGTTCCGCTCCTCTTCAGCGCCCTCAACGAGAACGGCGTGGACTCGAATGCTGCCGCCGGTCCATACGAGTCGACGTTGGTTTGGGTGCAGCGCATCACTGAGGCATTCGTCGCTGCGGTGCTGTTGACCCTGTATTACGCCTGGCGTGCCCGAGAGCACCGTCTCGAGCCGCGGCTGTCCGAGGCCTCCGGGGCGAACTGACGAATCGGCGATCTCAGGGGACGACTTCGGCCGTCCGGACGTCCTGCAGCAGCTGATGGAATGTCGACAGCTGGCTGCCAACCAGGATGTACGACTGAGGAACGTTGGCCGACGAGTCGAACGCCGAGAGCGCCACCACTCGCGCGCCCCGGCCATCGTTGTGCGAAGTCACCGCCGCTTCGTACCAGGCGCGGAGTCGACGCGCCGCGTCCTCGCCGTCGCCCCGCATTCCCCACTCGCCGACGGCCACATCGACCCCTCTGGCCCCCGCCCACGCCCGCACGTCTGACCAGATGGTGTTCAGCAGGCTGTCGCTGACACAGCTCGAGGCACCCGAATAGCAGACGTAATGGTCGACGCCGACGAAGTCGTACACGTCCGGGTCCCACCACTCGTTCGGGTTACGACCGGATGCTGGATCCCACGTCCAATCCATCAAGATCGGGGCGAGGGCGATGTTGTCGACCCCGAGGGCCTCCATGCGCTGTCTCACCCGGCGGTTCATCGCCAGGTGCCCGGCGGGGCCGGCGGGATCGTCGGGTGAGTTGACCCCTCCCCCACCCTCAGGTTCGTGGTGGATCGTCAGCCACACGGGTCCGTTCAACCGGTCCAGAGCCCTGAGCATGGCGTCGATGTCGGCATCGTGCGCACCCGACGCCATCTGCTGCCATCCGGGAGTCTTGATCGACACCCAGGGAAGGCGACCGCGGCTGAGGTCCTCGGCGGCCGTCTGGATCATGTAGCCGGTCCGGTGACTCCACTGATAGAAGGTCCGCCGAACAGAGAGGGGCTCGCCAGTCGGGATCTCGTGGCGGGGAGCCGGATCGGAGTTCTCGCCGACGGCAGCACCCCAGAGGACCGTTCCGGGTGCGGGCTGGCCGGGGTAAGCGGGGCGCCATCCCGGTGGAGGAGGTGGCGGGGTTCCGCCGCTCGAGCCTCCACCGGATCCGCCGCCGGACCCACCACCGGATCCGCCGCCTCCGTCGGATCCATCCTCGGTCTCCCCTGGAGGGTTGCCCGGGCCGGGGCCGTCGTCGTGGACCTC
>DASVDX010000041.1:0-177088 GCA_036380875.1 Acidimicrobiia bacterium | reverse complement strand
CGCCGATGAGCGCCGCTTCGATGCTGGCGTCGACGGCTGCCTCGCCCAGGCTGGGCCCGACCGTCCCCTGCTCGATGACCTCGACCGGCACCGGCAGGGCACCCGCCCGGATCAGGAGAGCGAGATCCTCCGCTCCCTCCTCTGTGAACCCGCCGGTGATGACGGTGTTGCCTCCGGTGATGCCCACCCCGCACTGCACGTCGTTGGCGACCTGAGGGCTGGAGATGACCTGGTCGTCCAGGACGATGGCTATCCGCCTCGTCGGCGACCCAGGCGGCTCACAGGCGGCTTCCGACGTCAGATCCGCCCACTGCTGTTCCCCGGCGGAATTGAACTCGATCGAGACCACCCAGTTGAGGCCGTCGAAGATGCCGCCCGCACCGGTGACCTGCTCGCCCGACACCGCCGCCGAGTCGAGGACGAGGTCTTCTTGGCCGGTCTCGTCGGGAAGGACGCGGCCCTCTCTGTCGTCGGGTGCTCGACCCGCCGGATATGCGTCGAGCACCCGATGAAACGTGAGCTGCGCCGTGCGGCCGATCACTTCCAATGCCTCGTCGGGGTCGGTCACTCCTGGCAGTTCGACGATGATCCGCCGGTCGCCCGACACCTGCAGCGTCGGCTCGGAGACGCCGAACTGGTCGACCCGGCGTCGCAACACTTCGAGTGCTCTGCCGGTGACCTCGGCGTCCACCTGGATCTCCGGAGTGTCCTGTGCCTCGAGCACGATCTGAGTGCCGCCGCGCAGATCCAGGCCCAGGTTGATCGGGGTCTGGAGGACGGTGTAGATGCCCGCTCCCAACGCAACCACGGTCAGGAACAGACGCCACTTGGAGATCTGAGGCATGGCGGGTCACTTTCGAGCCGACCGGCGCGACAGCGCAAACTACCACAGGCGTCGGACCGTTCGTACGTTCAGGATGTGACCAGAGACACGGCTCCCCAGACCGCCATCACCGCGCCGACGACCAGGAGAAAGACGACCCGGCCAGTCCGGAACTCCCCTTCGACGCCGGCGGGTTTCTCCCCTCGCCGGTGCCGATACCAGGCGTAACCATTGCCTGCGATCAGGGCTAGACCCAGGCCGAGGATCAGTTCCGCCAGGATCTCGTCGAGGCCGAGCAGGTCACTCATCGACGGAACCGTAGCCCCCTGGCAGGAAACATCGTTCCGTCTACGATCCCGGCATGGACGCCGAGCCGAGCGAGCGCGACGCCGCCGCCTTCTTCGATCTGGACAGGACCCTCATCGCCGGGGCGTCCACGTTCGTGTTCGGCTGGGTGGCATGGCGAAAAGGCCTCGTGTCCACGAAGGAGTTACTGAGCGACGCAAGCGCCGCGCTCAGTTTCCGCCTCACGGGCGGCACCGACGACCAGCCCGAACGGGTGAGGGAGCGCATCCTCGAAGCCGTTCGCGGGCATCGTCGGGAAGAGCTCACCGCCCTCAACGACGACATCCTTCCGCGCCTGCTCGCCTCGGTGCGGCCCGAAACCCGGCAGGTGGTCGAGCGGCACCACGAGATGGGTCGCGACACGTACATCGTGTCGGCTTCTCCGGTGGAGATCGTCGGGCCACTCGGCGCGGCGCTCGGCATGACGGGGGTGATCGCCACTGAGTCCGAGGTGGTCGACGGTGTCTACACCGGCCGGCTCCTCTCGGAATTCTGCTACGGCCAGGGGAAGGTCAACAGAGTGAGACAGCTCGCGCAGGAGAAGGGTTACGACCTCCGCCTCTGCTACGCCTACTCGGACTCCCGAAGCGACCTGCCCCTCCTCGAGATGGTCGGCCACCCGGTGGCGGTGAACCCCGACCCCACGCTCCGCCGCATCGCCCGGTCCCGCAACTGGCCGGTGGTCAGCTTCGCCCGCAAGGCCAAACTCACGGCCACGGCCGTTGGTTCCGGGATTGCGATCGCCGGGATGGGCGCCGGTCTCTATGCCCTGGGTCGCGCCCACGGTCGTCGCCAGGCGGCGTGAGTGCCCGAATAGGCGACGAGCCGCTCGGCTGGATACTCTGAGACGATGGAAACCTCATGGGCGGACTGTCCGGGGTGTTGTCATGGCTGAGGCGTCGGCTCCCGCCTCCTCGGCCAACCTCGGCCCGGGATTCGACGTTCTCGCCCTTGCCCTCGGCCTTCGCTGTCGGGTGGTAGCGGACCTATCGGACTCGTGGTCCATCGACCACGGCGAGGGTCAGGCACCCGACGCAGATTCCGACGACGCCGTGTTGGCGGCGGCGCGCGCTGCAGTAGGAGCGGACCGCCCCCTATCGCTCAAAGTCGACAACGAGATCCCGATCGGGAGAGGGCTCGGATCTTCTGCGGCCGCCATCGTCGCCGGGGCGGCCGCCGCGCTCGCTGCCGTCACCGGCAGCGCGGACCGTGACCGGGTGTTCGAACTGGCCGCATCGCTCGAGGGTCATCCTGACAACGCAGCTGCGGCGGTCTACGGGGGTCTGGTGCTCGTTCCGCCCGAGGGTCGACCCCTCCGGATCCCCATCCATCCCGGGATCCGGCCCGTGGTGGCCATCCCCAAGGACATCTTCCTCACCCAGGAGGCGCGTCAGGTGCTCGAGCCCACCGTTTCCCTGGGGACGACGACCCGTACCGTCGCCCGGGCATCCGCCCTGATCGCCGGGTTCCTGACGGGCGATCCACAGATGTTCGCCGCAGCCCACGGCGACGAACTCCACGAGGAACCACGTTCGCGGGCCCGCCCCCGCACGGCCGAGTTGGTCAAGCGAGCGCGAGACGCCGGCGCCCTCCATGCGGCGTGGTCGGGATCCGGGCCGTCGGTGGTGGCGATCGTCACCCCGGATACGGAGGCCGCCGTCATCGCCGCCCTCAGCTCGGAGGACACGCGTGTTCTCGCCGTAGAGGTGGCGACGACCGGCCTCGACGTCTCGGCTTGACCTAAGGCTGAAGAGGCACGATCCTTTTCCCGTAAAACCCTTTCACTGACGGAGATTGCATGGGTTCTTTGATCAAGAAGCGCCGTAAGAAGATGTCGAAGCACAAGTACCGCAAGCGCCTCAAGGCGAACCGCCACAAGCGCAAGTGATCACGGACGGCCGCTGAGCACTGCGGCGGCCTCCGCGGCGTCACACGTCGCGCAGATACCTTTCGATCTCGTCCACCAGGTCCTCCCCCTCCAGGCCCTCCGCCTCCAATTCGCGGACGTAGTCGGCTAGCTCGTCGGACTCGTCCAACGCCGCCTCGATGCGGCGGCGGAAGGCGGCTGACCGTCCCTGGAGACGGCTCACGTCCACAGTGAGTCCGGCGATCTCGGCTGCCTTCCGGACCAGCGCCTCGACGCCGGGCGGATAGGTCTGATTGGCGAGATAGTGGGGCACCGCCGCCCACAGGCTGATGGTGTCGATGCCGGCCTTTCCCAACGCGTCGGTGAGCACGCCCACTATTCCCGTCGGGCCCTCGTAGCGGGAGGGCAGCAAGCCGTATTGGGCCACCAGACGGGCAGAGGCAGACGAGCCGATGACGGGCACGGGAATCGTGTGGGCGACTTGCCCGGCGAACGCTCCCATGGCGATCGCCGTCTCCACGCCGAGTTCGGCGAGCACCTCGCAGAGCTCGCTGACGAATCGCTTCCAGTTGTAGTTCGGTTCGTCGCCGATGACGATCACCAGGTCCCGCTCGGTCATGCGTACCGCCGTCAGCTCGATGGTGGGCCAGGTGATCGAGCGGACCCCGTCGTCGTCCAGGGACACGACCGGCCGGTTCACCTGGAAATCGAAGAACGGGTCGGGGTCGAAATGCCCGATTTCTCGGGCCTCGTCTTCCGAGAGGAGGAAACGCGCCGCGTCGCTGGAAGCGTCACCGGCGTCGCCCCATCCCGAGAAGGCGATGATCGCCACTGGATCCCGGAGCTCGGGGCGACTCACCCATTCGAAGTACGTCATCGCTTCCAAGCTACCCCACCTCGTCGAATATCTGATCGAAACCGAGTCCGGACCGGGGGCCACATGGGGCGTCCTAGAGTTCGGGCATGACTTGGTGGGTGGTCACTGGCGGCATCGGCTCCGGTAAGAGCACCGTGACGCGACTCGCCGCGGCCGCCGGTTATTCCACCATCGATGCGGACCTCGTGGGCCACGATGTCCTCGCCGGACCGGCCCGGGCGGCGGTTGCTGCCCGCTGGCCGGAGGTGGTGGAGAACGGCCAGATCAACCGCAAAGCGCTGGGGGCGATCGTCTTCGCCGACCGGGCCCAGTTGAAGGAGCTGGAGGCGATCACTCATCCCCTCATCTCGGAGGAGCTGCGTCATCGCATGGCGGCCACCACCCGCGGCGTGCTCGAGCTGTCCGTCCCGATCCCGCTGGCCGGCAATCTGCCCACCGTCGTCGTCGACGCCCCGGATGACATCCGTCGCCAGCGGCTCAAGCAGCGCGGCCTGACCGACGAGCAGATCGAGGCCCGGATGGGCAATCAGCCGACTCGGCAGGAGTGGCTCGCCATGGCCACGATCGTGATCGACAACTCCGGCACTCCCGAGCAGCTCCACCGGGCGGTCACTCGGTGTCTTCGCCAGATCTTCCAGGAAGAGTCGTGAGCCCAGGTGGCGAGAACCGACGCAGCCGGAGGCTGTTGCCGACGACCGACACCGACGAGAAGGCCATCGCCGCGGCGGCGATCATCGGGTCGAGATACCCGAGGGCCGCAAGGGGAATGGCGGCGACGTTGTAGGCGAATGCCCAGAACAGGTTCTGGCGGATGACCCGGAACGTGGCCGCCGCCAGATCCAGTGCGGCCGGCACCAACGCCGGGTTGGAGGACATGAGCACCACGCCCCCGGCCTCGCGGGCCACGTCGGTCCCGGACGCAACGGCGATCCCCAGGTCGGCGGTCGTGAGGGCAGGGGCGTCGTTGACGCCGTCGCCGACGAACGCCACCTGCCGCCCCTTCTCCTGGAAGCGGCGGACCTCGGCAGCCTTGTCGCCGGGGAGCACCTCCGACAGCACGTGGCTGATGCCGACCGCCTCGGCGATGCGTCGGGCGGTTCGTTCGTTGTCGCCAGTGACGAGTGCCGTGTCGACGGAACGGCGGCGCAGCTCCTCGATGGCGACGCCCGACTCGGGGCGCAACACGTCGGAGACGGCGATCACGCCCCGGACCTCCCCGTCCCAGCCGGCCAGGAATGCGGTCTTGCCCTCGTCCTCGAGGGCCTCGAGCAAGTCGGTCCAGCGCCCGGAGAGGCTGAGTCCGTGGTCGACGACCAGTTTCTCCTTCCCGACCACGACCTGGGTGCCGTCGACCACGCCGATCACTCCCATGCCAGCCATCGACTCGACTGACTCTGGAGGGACGAGCGTGAGGCCTCGGGCTTCGGCGCCGTCGGCCACCGCCCGGCCGATCGGATGCCCGGAGGCGGCCTCGACCGAGGCGACGCGGAGGAGGAACTCGTCGACGTCCTCGTCGGCGACGACGTCGGTGAGGGTCATCACACCTGTCGTGAGCGTCCCGGTCTTGTCGAACATCACCATGTCCACGGTGTGGGCTCGTTCGAAGACCTCGGGGTTCTTGAAGAGGATCCCGATCTCGGCACCGCGGCCGCTTCCGACCATGATCGCCGTTGGGGTGGCTAGCCCGAGGGCGCACGGGCAGGCGATGATCAGCACTGCCACCGCCGCTCGCATCGCCACGGTCACGTCGTAGCCGAGAGACAGCCACACCGCCGCCGTCACCGCCGCGATGACGATCACCGTCGGAACGAACACAGCCGAGACCCGATCGGCGAGTCGCTGAATGGGCGCCTTGTTCGCCTGGGCCTCTTCCACGAGTCGGATCATCTGCGCCAACGCCGTGTCGGAGCCGACCTTCGTAGCGCGGATCGTGACGCGGCCGTGCTGGTTGATCGTCGCGCCGAAAACCTCGTCTCCGGGACCGCGGTCGACTGGCTTCGATTCGCCAGTGAGCATCGACTCGTCGACCGAGGTGCGACCTTCGAGGATCAGACCGTCCGTGGGAATGGTCTCGCCGGGCAGGACGACCATGACGTCGCCCGGGACGAGATCCTCGACCTCGACCATCCGGGCGACCCCATCGACCAAGATCCGTGCCTCACGCGCCCCGAGCTCGGCCAGACGCTGGATGGCTGAGGTCGCCTGACCCTTGGCTCGGGCTTCGAGCGCTCTCCCCAGGGTGATGAGCGTGACGATCGTCGCCGCCACCTCGAAGTACGGCATCGCCGGGCTGAACAGGGTCCCGATCGAGTAGCCGTAGGCCACGAGCGACCCCATCGAGATGAGGGTGTCCATGCTGGCGGTGCCGCGCAGCAGTTGCTTCCCCGCCACCTTGTGGAAGGGCCAACCGACCCAGAGCACGACGGGGGTAGCGAGGAGGAACTGTACGAACTCGTTCCACATCGCCTCCGGCCCGAGCATGGCCAGAGCCATCAGCGGTGCCGACAAAGCGGCCGCGACCCAGAATCTGCGCCATTGCCGTCGTGCCTCTTCGTCATAGGAGTCCGCCAGCCCGCGGGATGGCTCTTCGGGGCGGCGGAGAGACATGTCGTACCCGATCTTCCGCACCGCCTCCTCCAGCAACTCCGGTTCGACCGCCTCCTTCACACGGACCGTGGCCGAACGGCTCGCCAGGTTCACCGATGCCGCCTCGACGCCGGGCTGGCGGGAGAGAACCCGCTCGATCCGGCTGGCACACGAGGCACAGGTCATGCCCTCGACGGCGAAGTCGAGCACCGCCGTGGCGTCGGGATGCGTGTCAGGAGTGGTCGGGGACGTCGTAGCCCACCTCCTCGATCGCACGCACGATCTGTTCCAGACCGATCTCGGACTCGTCGAACTCGAGGCTCACGGTCTTGGGCTCGATCTCCACTTCGACCGATCGCACTCCGGGAAGGCCCGATAGAGCGCCTTCGATGCTCTGCTTGCAATGGGCACAAGAGATGTCAGGAACGGTGAGCGTGGTGGTCGTCATCGATCGACTCCTCTGTGATCGGCGCCGGCCCCGTCACCGCCGCCGTGTACTTCATGGTTTCCATCAGTTCTTCGACGATCTCGGTGGTTCGCCCTTCTGCCACCGCCGTGGCGACGCACGTCTCCAGGTGGTTCTGGAGCAGGATGCGGTTGACCTTCTCCAGGGACGCCTGCAGCGCCGAGACCTGTTTCATCACGTCGGGGCAATAGCGCTCTTCTTCGACCATCCCCAGGACGGCGTCCAAATGACCCCGTACGGTTTTCAATCGGTTGATGGCCGAGCGCTTGTGTTCGGGCTTCACGCTCGCCAGCTTAGCCGAAACTTCGTACCTACCCCACCCGGGGTGGGGTTTGGCGCCGGATACCCTGAGAAAGAGATGGAGGCCCCGGCCGGGGGGACCGGGGCCTCCTGTTGGTGTCGCGGCGTCGGGGGAGGGGGAGAGAACCTGAGACCGCGACACCCGATGGGGTAGAGCTTAGCGGATTCAGCAATCGTTTGTCATCCCGAGCCCTCCGGCAAGATCCGGCCGCGGACGCGGGGGAATTTGACCGGCGCATGGAGATGGCAGTACTCGCGCTTGTTGTAGATGCTCAGCTTGGTGTCACATTCGGGATGGGCACAGACGCGGCCCTCGGAATACCGGCGGGATGCCCGGGTGATTCCTTTGATGGCCTTGCCCTTGAGGGTCTCGCTCACAGGCCCTCCTTTCCTACGGTACGTATCTGAAGAACTCCTCCGGAGTGGGAACTATTCCCTGTCAGTTCTTGGGATCTACCTGGAAGGGGTTCTCCCCCGTTCGTCGACGCCAGGATCGCTCGCCGGAGATAAAACCTCCGTAAAGCTCTCCTCTCTAGACGTCGTGGAGACGGGGAAGGTTCCTAGGCGATGCCGAGTTTCCGGAGGAAGGCCCCGTTGGAGGGCTGACGTCCGAGGAACTCGACGAGCAGGTCCATGCCGTCCCGGGAGCCGCCTGATTCGAGGATGATGCGCCGGTAGTCGGCGCCGACCTTCGGGTTGGTGACTCCCTCGGCTTCGAAGCGGCTGAACATGTCGTCGCCGTACACCTCCGACCACAGGTAGCCGTAGTAGCCGGCGTCGTAGCCGCCCAGCATGTGGCCGAAACTCGCCGGGAAGAACGTGCCTTCGTGGAACGGCAGGAGCGACACCTCGGCGGCCTTCCGGTTCGCCTCCTCCAGGTCGATGGAGGCGGCGCCCGGTCCGTGGATGAGCATGTCGAACACGCCGAACTGCGCCTGACGCAGCGTCTGCAGGGCGATGTTCAGGTTGCGCGCCTCGACCATCGCCTTGACGAGCGACTCGGGAATCGGCTCACCCGTCTCGTAGTGGCGAGCGAACGTGGCCAAAACCTCGGGACGCCACGTCCAATGCTCCATGATCTGGGAGGGTGCCTCGACGAAATCGCGTTCCGTCGACGATCCGGAGAAGCGGACCAATTCGGCCCGGGTGAGTACCTGATGGAGGATGTGGCCGAACTCGTGGAAGAGTGTTTCGACCTCCTGGTGCTGGAGCAGCGAAGGCCGGGTCGACGAGGGCTTGGTGAAGTTGGCCACGATCGCCGACATCGGACGCTGGTATGAGCCGCCCGGGAGGCGCCGGCCCGGGATCAGGGTGAAGGCGGCGGCATGGCTGAACTTGCCTTCCCGGGGGAACAGGTCCATGTGGAAGTGGCCGATCAGCTCTCCTGAGGACTTGTCGTGGACCGCGAAGGGCTGCACGTCCGGGTGCCATGTCGGGATGTCGGCAGGCCGATAGTCGAGGCCGAAGACCTCGCCGGTGATGGAGAACAGGCCGTCCAGCACCGACTCCAGCGGGAAGTACTGGGCGACCTCGTTGGGGTCGACGCCGTGTCGCTCTCGGCGTAGGCGGGTGTGGTAGTAGCGCCAGTCCCACACCTCGAGGCGGGCGTTCGGGTCGCCGGTGTCGGCGCGGAGCATCTCTTCCATCTCGGCGATCTCCCGCCGCCCGGCTTCGGTGAGTGGCGGGATCAGCTCGTCGTAGAAGCGCTGGACGGCGGCCGGTTCCTTGGCCATCCGCTCCTCGAGCTGGTGGTGGGCCCAGGAGGGCTGGCCGAACAGTTCGGCGATGCGGGCCCGGATCCGCACCGCTTCTTCCAGGATCGGCTTGTTCGCCTCGACGGCCCTGGTGTTGAACTTGTAGGACAGCTGCTCGCGCAGGTCGCGGCGGTGGGCGTTCTCGAGGAAGGGAATGACGTCGGGGTACGCCATCGTCACCTTGTACGTGCCTTCGGTTTCGCCGGGTGCGAGGCCCTCGATGTAGGGCTCGGGGAGGCCGTCGAGGTCGTCCCGGGTGACGATCAATGCGTCCTTGTGCTCGGCGATGTTCTGCTCGAACTCCACGCCGAGTTGGACGAGACGGGAGGTGAGCTCCCTGACCTCCGCCCGGACCTCGGGAGGGAGCTCGTGACCGGCCCGACGCAAGTCACGGAGCGTGAACTCGAGTAGGCGGGCTGGCTCGCCGGTCAGACCCCGGGCCGGGTCCGTGGCGGAGAACTCAGAGACGGCCTGGTAGAGATCCTCCCGGAAGATGAGTTCGACGGCCCACTGCTGGATGCGCGCCTCGGCAGCGCGGGCGGCATTGCGCACGTCCTCGTCCTCGTGGACGTATCCCATGAACGCCCCCGAGCCGAAGGCGCGCTCGATCGTGTCGGAGATGTCGTCGAGGGGGGCGAGGGTCGTCTCCCACGTGCGCTCGGACGCGGAGACCAGCTGTTCGACGAGTTGGTCGGCCTCGGCGATCGCTTCGTCGGTGATCCGATTGACTTCTTCGGCGGAGGAGGCGAAATGCATCGTCAAAGCTTCACCGTCCCGTCAGCCAATAGCAACCCGATTCGCCGGTGCTCATGCCGGCCATTCGATGGATCGAAACGAAGCAGCAACGCCGTTCCGGTACACCGCCTGGAGGCGGGCTCGAGGAGAGCCTATCCCGCCCTGTACGACCACGATGTTCGCAGCCGAGCCGGGGACCAGTCCCGACACCCCGAAGTGAGCTGCCGGTTCGTTGGTGTACAGCATGAGTGCTTCGGCGGCCGACAGGTTCTCGTGGTCGTCCCAGCCGAGCCGGTGGACGGCAGCGGCGATCGCCGGCAGGGGGTCGGGGTTCTCCACGGGGCAGTCGGACCCGCCGATCATGCGCACCCCGGCGTCAGTCATCGTGCGCAGGGGATAGGCAGTCCGGTCCGGCCCGAGGCGCGACGGCACCCAATCGGGCTCGGATAGGAGGAAGCTCGGCTGGACGGAGGCGATCACACCCGTCGCTGCGAGTCGCTCGATCGCGGCGACGGTCGGCACGGACACGTGCTCGAGGCGCAGGCGCGAGGGGTCGACGCCGTCCCCGATCAGTTCGTCGAAGAGGTCGAGGGTTTGGTCGATGGCTCGGTCACCGATGGCGTGGATGGCCACGATTCCCCCCAGGTCCAAGGAGGTGTGAGCCATGTCGCGGACGCGGTCGTGAACCAGACGTAGGGTGCCGCGTTCTCCGACGTCGGCGTAGGGCTCCCACATGGCGGCGGTGTGTCCGCCGAGGCTGCCGTCGGCGAACTCCTTCCATCCCCAGAATCGCACTGGGCCGGCGGCCGATTCGAGCCTGTCGGCCGCCTCTCGCAGGCCCCGAGGCGTGTCGGCTACGACCATCGCATCGACTGCGACCGCCAAATCGGGCGCCACCTCGCAGATTCCTTCGACCTCGTCCCCCACTCCCGCCCACAGTGGCCGCTCGGTAGAGACCATCGCCCCGATGCGGAGGATGCCCATAGCCGCCAGACTCTCCATCGCGGCCAGGATCTGCTCGGGCCGGGGCGGGGGAATCAGCGGGTCGAGAACCTCCGCCACCATGTCGATCGCCGACTCGCGGAGGATGCCCGTGGGAACCCCGTCGTCGTCCCGGTCGAACGACCCGCCCGGCGGGTCACCGGTGTCCCTGTCGATGCCGGCGACGCTCAGCGCCTTGGTGTTCACCACTGCTACGTGCCCGCAGTAGCGGTACACGATGACTGGGCGATCGGGGACGGCGACGTCCAGGTCGTGACGGGAGGGCAGCCGGCCCAGTCGCGAGTCGTCGAGCCGCTGCGCCATGACCGCTGCGTCCGGCGCCGTGCGGGCGGCCGCCTCGGCTAGCAACTCTTGGAGGTCGCCGATGTTGTCGGCGCGGTACACGGACGTGCCGGTGACGAGCGCCGTATAGCCGAGCGGATGGAGATGCGAATCGATGAAGCCGGGAACGATGACCGCCCCTTCGTGGCGGGAGGTCGGTTCGATGCCCACCTGATCTCTCCATGTCACCGCCACGACCCGGCCGTCTTCGACGACCACTGCGTCTCCTGGTGTGGGGGCGCCGAGGACCTCGTCGGCGACGATGACGTCGGTCATCGCAAGTGATCCGGCAGGTGAGTCGAAACGATCTGTGCCAGGCGCCGGTGGATCTCGCCGTTGCTGGCCACCACGACGGGCGACCCCAACACGAAGGGTCGCTCGAGGTGATCGGTGATCAGTCCTCCGGCTTCCTCGAGTATCAAGGCCCCGGCGGCCATGTCCCACGGGGCGAGGGAGAACTCCCAGTATCCGTCGAACCGGCCGCACGCCACCCAACAAATGTCGAGGGCGGCCGAACCGATGCGTCGCATCCCTTGGGCCTCTTTCAGCACCCCGGCCACTACCTGCACGTAGTCGTCGGCGCGTTGCTGGCGGTCGTAGGGGAAGCCGGTTGCGACGAGGGCGTCGCCGAATCGTTCGACGGCGGAGACGTGTATGGGCTCACCGTTCAGTGTCGCCCCTCCTCCTCGGGAAGCGGCGAACTCCTCGCCCCGGCTGACGTCGACGACGGCGCCCGCCACCGGCTGTCCCTTTTCCCACACGGCCACGGACACCGCCACCTGGGGTATCCCGTGGATGAAGTTCACGGTTCCATCGAGGGGATCGATGATCCACACCCGGTCGGAGTCCCAGCCGACGCCTCCAGATTCTTCCGCCAGCACTTGGTCATCCGGCCGAAGCTCTTCCAGGACCGCGAAGATCGCTTCCTCCGCCTCCTTGTCGACGGCGGTGACGGGATCGACCGCACCCTTCAGTTCGACCTCGGGCCGGGTGGCGACGCCACGGCGCACGATCTCGGCGCCGACACGGGCGGCACGAAGCGCGACATCGAGGTCGGAAGTCATCGGTTGTCACTCTACGGGATCCCTGGAGGCGGTTTTCGGGTCGGCATCGGCCAGACTGTGGGTCCGCATGTCGTACCTGTTGGCCGTGATCGGCGCCGGCTTGGCCGTGCTCGCCTTCCCGCCGTTCGACGCCTGGCCTCTCGCCGTCGTCGGCCCGGCGGTGTGGCTGGCCGGAATGCGCCGCCTCGAACGGCCCCGGGAAGGGCTGGCGGTCGGTGCCACCTACGGCGTCGTCTTCTACTTCGCCCTCATGTGGTGGATGTCCGAGCTCGCCCTCGAGGCGATCATCGCTCTCGGCTTGTCCCAGGCGGCGTACGCCGCCCTCTTCGGTTGGGCCATCACCCGCTGGTGCCGTCGTCTGCGAGATACGGCTTGGTGGGTGGCGGCAACGGGCTTTTGGATGGTGTGTGAGTGGATCCGCTACCGCTTCCCTGTGGGTGGCTTGGAATGGGGTGCTCTCGGCTACGGAGTTTCGACCGTCGAGGCGGCCCGGGCGATCGCTCGCTGGATAGGTACCACCGGGCTCACGGTGGTACTGATGTCGGCCGCCGCAGGCCTCGCAACACGGCGGTGGAAGGTGGCGCTCACCCCGGTGGCTGTAGCTGTGGCGGTTTTCGCGGTCGGGGCCTTGCTTCCCTCGCTCGACACCGACGGGACGGTGCGGGTCGCCGTGGTCCAGGGGTCGACGCCCTGCCCGTTCGTCCACTGCGAGAACGAGCGGTTCGGCACCTATCAGCAGCATCTGGAACTGACCCGCTCGATCGAGGCCGGCTCCGTCGATCTCGTCGTGTGGTCCGAAGGTTCCACGGGTTCCTTCAACGCCGACCCGATCAACAGCCCCGAGGTGGGCGAGGCCATCGCCGCTGAAGCGGCCCGCCTAGGGGCGTGGATGGTGGTGGGGGGAGACCGGCCGATCAGCGACACCCACTGGGTGAACGCCAACGTCTTCTTCTCGCCCGAAGGCGAGATCGTCGGCGAGTATCGCAAACAGCATCCGGTGCCGTTCGGCGAGTACATACCTGCCCGCCCGCTGTTCGAGTGGATACCCGTTTTGGATCGGGTCCCTCGCGACATGGTTCCCGGCGACGGTCCGGTCGTGTTCGACCTCGGCGACTACGACCTCGGCACGGTCATCAGCTTCGAAGGCGGGTTCGCCGCCTACGCCCGGGAGGTGGCGCGGGAGGGAGCCGACCTCCTCGGAGTGCTCACCAACGAGGGAAGCTACGGGTACACGCCCGCTTCCGACCAGTTCATCGGGATGACCCGGATGCGTTCGGCGGAGACCGGCCTCGACCTCATCCACGCCGCCGTGACCGGGAAGTCGGTCATCGTCACGGACGGCGGCATCGTGGGCGAGACGACCGGCCTCGGCACTCAGGAGATCCTCTACGGGGAGGTGCGGCCGCGCCCAGGGCTGGAGACGGTCTACGTCCGGTTCGGTGATTGGCTGATGGTCGCCGCCATGCTCGGGAGCCTGGTGGCCCTCACGCAACGCCGTCCGACGCGTTCAGGCCTCCGCCCGGAAGCGGAGGCCTGACGATCAGGAAGCCAGGTTCAACCGGTGACTTCGGTGGAAACTACGGATCCGACCCGATGTGCCACGAGATGGATGCTCGAAGCGGAGTGGTCACCGGATGCGTTCTCCCGCCAACAACTGAGGTTGATGGTCTCGCCTTCTGCGATCTCCCCTGTCAAAGTCGCTGCCATGCTCTCCTGGCCCGCCCCTGGATTTTCTACGTGGGCGATCGCTCTCGCTTGACCAGTGCCGGCGGAAACGACACACGCTACGCGAGCCGATGCGCCGACTCCATGGGCATTGGCGTTCCAACTCGCCGTCACAACGTAGGCGCCGGCGGGCAGATCCGACAGAGTCGCGATGGACGTGGTATCGGTACTGCTCGTACCGGTGATGTCCACGATTCCGTCACGGGTGGCTTCGTAGGCGGTGCCGGCCACCACTGCAGTTGCGGCGTCGACGACCTGGTTCTCAGCGAGACGGCGCATGAACGACGCCATCTGCTGGCGCAAGACGGGGTCCCCCGGGCAGAACTCGGTGTTGGTCGGCGGGTTGCAGCCGAGTGTGACTCCAGCGTCCTTCAGCCACTTGATGTCATCGTGATGGACGTTGGAATCGGGTACGTCGGTGAAGGCGTCGGTCGCTGCCACGCCGAGCGGTACGGCGACGGCGATCACCATGGCCGCGATGAACGCGATCGATCGCTTGCGTTCGGACATACGAAATGTCTCCTCTCCGGACTCGATGAGTCCCTGCGTGCTGTCGTCCCTGGCGGCGCCACCGTGTCCGGAGACCTCGTCAGTCGACCTCCCAAACGTACGCGCACAGACCGCGTGCTGTGGGCGCCGCTCGTTCCTTTCGCTTGGCGGCCCTCATCACAGGTGGGGCATGGATGCTCCTCTCGTCGCGATCGGCTGCGCCGTGCTCACGAGAGAGCAGAGGGCCGAGAGGAAGGCCTGATACGGACTCAGCGAATCCCGAGGAGCGGGTACTCGGTCGTGTCGACCAACTCGAGATGGACGGGCTTGGGCCGGCCGAGCGGGATACCGCGCCAGGTGGCGGGCCGGAGCAAGCCGGCGTCGAGAGCCGAGAGGATGGGCCCCACACCGAGGGCGAGGACGACCGTGCCGATTCCGACCGGTCCTGCGCCGATCCAGGCCACGGCGACGCATCCGAGGTCGAAGACTGTCCGGACGGCGCCGGCGTGCCAGCCGTGCCGCTTCATCAGCGTCTCGAAGAGGGTGTCGACCATTCCTGCCACGAACTTGGCCCCCAGGTACAACCACAGGCCCATGGCCATCCCAGTGACAGCGGCGATCAGATAGAGGACCGAGGCGAATGTCGTGGTCGCCTCCGGCACGATTCCGAGCATCACCGACATGATCGGGCCGAATGAGAGCGAATGGAGGAGGGTGCCGATGTCGAACCGACCTCCGGCGCGGAGGATCCAGGTGATCCACATCGCCTGGAGGACCCAGGCGGTCACCCAGAAGGGCAGACCGGTGTGGTCGGTGATCATGGTCAGCAGAGCGTCGTAGGGGGCGGCGCCCAGGTTGGACTGGATACCGAGGGTGGCCCCCGTCGACACGACGACGATGCCTACGAGGTAGCGCGCGAATTGACGAAGTGATGGACGAGTCAGCGTGAGGTTCATGTTCAGCGGTGGACCGGCAGGTCTTGGGAAAGTATGAGCGAGGTCGCTCGTAATCAGAAGTCGACTCGTCTCATCGGCAGAATGCTTCCGTGACTGGAGTCTCCAGAAGCACGAAATTCGATTTGGTCATAGGATGCAGCGAAGAAGTCACGCGGAAGGAGCTCCATGACCCAGGCGATCGAAAACCTGCTCAGTGAAGACCGCAGCTTCCCGCCTGCACCCGATTTCACCGCCCAGGCCAACGTCAAACCGGGCATCCACGAGCAGGCCGCGGCCGACTTCGAGGCCTATTGGTTGGAGCAGGCGAAGACGCGGATCACCTGGTTCCGGGAACCGACGCAGGGACTCGATGATTCGAACCCGCCGTTCTACAAGTGGTTCAGCGATGGCGAGCTCAATGTCTCGTACAACTGCCTCGACCGGCACCTGCCCGACTACGCCGACAAGGTCGCCTATCACTGGGTGGGCGAGCCTGGTGACAAGCGCGACATCACTTACGGCGAGCTCGCCTCGGAGGTACGCCGGTTCGCCAATGCGCTGAAGTCGCTGGGCCTGGAGCGGGGCGACCGGGTGGCGATCTACATGGGCATGGTCCCGGAACTGCCGGTCGCGATGCTCGCCTGTGCCCGGCTCGGGATCGTCCATTCGGTGGTGTTCGGCGGCTTCTCGTCCGACTCACTCGCCAGCCGCATCCTCGATGCCGACGCCCGGGTCGTCATCACCCAGGACGGAGCCTGGCGGGGTGGCAAGATGGTGCCGCTCAAGGCCAACACCGACGTGGCTCTCGCCCAGACCCCCGGTGTCGAGAAGGTCGTGGTGCTGCGGCGCACCGGCGGTGACGTCCACATGGAGGAGGGCCGCGACATCTGGTGGCACGACCTCGTCGAAGGTCAGTCGGACGAGTGCGAGGCGGTGCCGCTCAACGCCGAGGACCCGCTCTACATCCTCTACACCTCAGGAACGACCGGCAAGCCCAAGGGGATCGTCCACACCCAGGGCGGCTACCTGACTCAGATCGTCACCACCCACTCGGACGTCTTCGACCTCAAGCCGGACGCCGACGTCTACTGGTGCGCGGCGGACATCGGTTGGGTCACCGGCCACAGCTACATCGTCTACGGGCCGCTCACCAACCGGGCCACCAGCGTGATCTACGAGGGTGCCCCCAACTATCCCGCTCCGGATCGGCTATGGCAGATCATCGAGGACTACAGAGTGACGATCTTCTATACGGCCCCCACAGCCATCCGGTCGTTCATGAAGTGGGGTGATGAGCATCCCGCCAAGCACGACCTGTCGTCGCTACGGCTGCTCGGAACGGTCGGTGAGCCGATCAATCCCGAAGCATGGATCTGGTACCACGAGAACATCGGACGCAAGAACTGCCCGATCGTCGACACGTGGTGGCAGACCGAGACCGGGGCGATCATGATCTCGCCGCTGCCCGGCATCACCACCACGAAGCCTGGGTCGGCCACGGTGCCTCTGCCCGGCATCGCCGCCGACGTCGTCGACGAGGAAGGCAACCCGGTGCCTCTGGGTGGTGGCGGATTCCTCGTCCTCACCCAGCCTTGGCCGGCTATGGCCCGCACCATCTGGGGCGACGACCAGCGGTTCGTCGACACGTACTGGTCGCGGTTCCCGGGCCGGTACTTCCCCGGCGACGGTGCCAAGCGGGACCAGGACGGCTACTTCTGGCTCCTGGGCCGCGTCGACGACGTGATGCTCGTGTCGGGTCACAACATCTCCACGATGGAGGTGGAGTCGGCGTTGGTGTCGCATCCGGCGGTGGCCGAAGCGGCCGTGATCGGCAGAAAGGACGAGATCACGGGACAGGCGATCGCTGCTTTCGTCACCCTCCGCCAGGGAGTGGTCGGCGACCAGGCTCTGATCGACGAACTGCGCCAGCACGTCGCCGATCACATCGGGCCGATCGCCAAGCCCGCCTCGATCGTGTTCACCGACGACCTGCCGAAGACGCGCTCCGGCAAGATCATGCGCCGGTTGCTGCGGGACATCTCCGAGAACCGGCAACTCGGGGACGTCACCACGCTCGCCAACCAGGACGTGGTCGAGGAGATCGCCAAGCAGGCGGCCCTCCAGACCGAGGACTGACTCTCAGTTCCGGTTGTTGCGACCAGAACGGGGCGGAATCCGCCCCGTTCTGTCTGTGAGAAGACGCTCGGGAACCCACTGGCGACCAGTAGCGTCGCAGTTCCATGCGCAGACTCGCCCCCGCCGCCGTCATCCTCCTGCTCGTCGCGGCTTGCGGGACCGGCGGTGCCGGTTCGGGGCTGTCGCTTCCCGACGACCCGGAGGCCGTAGTGCTCACCGTCACCTCTGAAGGCGGCTTCATGCCGCTCGAGGCCAACCTCGATCGCATGCCCCGGTTCGTGCTCACTGCCGACCGCTCTCTCGTATTCGCCGGCCCGATGACCCTCGAGTTCCCGGGCGCACTCCTTCCCAATGTCCTCGTCACCACGATCTCGGAGGAGGCTTTCGCCGAGGTGTTGCAGCTCGTGGAGGAGCTCGGCTTGCCCGACGTCGACGAAGTGGTCGACCAGTCCGGCACCGAGATGCTCGCCGACGCTCCCACCGACTTCATCACCTACTACGACGAGAACGGCGCCCATCGTTTCGGTGTCGTGGGCCTAGGAATGGTCGAAGGCGGAGGATCGACGGACCGGCTGCTGGCCGAAGAGATCGTGCAGACCCTCGACCGGGCGACCGCCGAAGGTGAGGTCGGGCCCTACGAGGCCGACCGCCTCCAGGTGGCGGCGGGGCCGCCCTTGCCGATGGATGGAGACTTCGGTTCCGTCGAGGAGTGGCCGTTCGAAGTGTCGTTCGAAGACATGCCGGAATGGGCCCTGGGCTGGCGCTGCATAGGCGTCGAAGGTGACGAAGCCATCCGACTCCTGGGGGTGTTCGGGGAGGCCAACGCCGCCACGCTGTGGACGCTCGGCGGCGAGGAGTTCAGCATCAAGGCTCGCCCCCTGTTCCCGGGCGAAGAGGCCTGCGCCGGCGCTCCGCCCGGCGCCTGACGCCTACCATCCGCCGGTGGATGCGATCGGCGAGGTGATCATCGGGATCGTGATCCTGGTCGGACTCGCCGGGATCCTCATCCCTGTCCTTCCCGGACTCATCCTCGAGGTGGCGGCAGTCGTGCTCTGGGCAGGGGTGACCGGAGGCGGCGTGGCGTGGGCGGTGGGCATCGCGGCGATCGTGCTCGGTCTCGCCGCCCAGGTAGTCAAGTTCATGATCCCGGGAAAACGGCTGCGCAACGCCGGCATTCCCAGGTCGACGATCTACTTCGCCGGGGCACTGGCCATCGTGGGGTTCTTCGTCGTCCCGATCATCGGGGCGCCGATCGGGTTCGTCCTCGGCACCTACCTGGCCGAGCAGCGCCGCGTTGGGCGCGAGCAGGCGTGGCCTTCCACGAAGGCATCCGTGGGGGCGGTCGGCCTGTCCATCGGGATCGAATTGGCCGCCGGCCTCTTCATCGCCGGAGCGTGGCTCGTTGCCGTGCTTTGGTTGACGTGACCGTCAGCGGGCGGTTTCCCAGTCGGTGAGGGCGGCGTCGATCAGATCGATAGCCCAGTCGAGTTCCTCGGACGTCGTGATCAACGGCGGGATGAAGCGGATCACGTTTCCGTCCGGCCCGCACTCGATGATGATCAGCTCCCGCTCGAAGCAGTACTGCTGGATGTGTTTGAACGCCGCCTTGTCGGGGGTCCGCTGCTCACGGTCTGACACGAGTTCGACGCCGATCATAAGACCGAGCCCTCGCACGTCGCCGATCGTGGGATGTCGTTCCGCGAGGTCGGTCCAGCGGTCGAACGCCTGCTTCGACAGCTCGCGGGCGTGGGGAAGCAGGTCTCCCATGGTGTCCATCACCGCCACGGCGGCGGCACAGCTCACGGGGTTCCCGCCGAAGGTCGTTCCGTGAGCACCGACCGGCCATCCGTCGATCACGTCACGGGCGGCACCGTAGGCGGAGAGGGGCAGGCCGTTGGCGATGCCCTTGCCGATGGCGATGACGTCAGGGTCGACCGAGTAGTGGTCGGAGGCGAACCACTCCGCGGTGCGACCGAAGCCGGTCTGGACCTCGTCGAACACGAGCATGATCCCGTGCTCGTCGCAGACGGCACGCAGCGCTTCGAGGAACGAGGCGGGTGCCGGGTAGTAGCCGCCTTCACCCTGCACCGGCTCGATCAGCATGGCGCCGATGTTCTGGGGGGTGACGACGTGCTTGAACAGCATCTCCAGTTCATGGAGCGACCGCTCGACGGCTTCCTGTTCCGAGATCCCCCAGCGGTAAGGATGCGGGAAGGGAACGACGAAAGTGGAACCCAGCACCGGGTGGTAGCCGTCGCGGTACTTGGCGTTGGACGTCGTGTAGGAGACCGACCCCATCGTGCGGCCGTGGAAAGCGCCCCTGAAGGTGATGACGCCCTGACGTTTGGTGTGGTATCGGGCGAGCTTGACCGCCGCCTCGACGGCTTCGGCACCCGAGTTGGCGAACGCGAACTTCTCGATGCCGGGCGGGGTGATCGAATCCAGCCGCTCGGCCGCTTCCACGAGCGATTCGTAGTGGACGATGCACCCTGAATGCATCAGCCGGTCGATCTGGGCGTGGGCGGCGGCGACCACGGCGGGATGGTTGTGGCCGAGGTTGGTGACGGCTGTGCCGCAGGCGAAATCGGCCCAGCGGTTGCCTTCCTCGTCGGTCACCCAGAGGCCTTCGGCGCGATCAGCGACGACGGTCGTGTCGAAGGCGATGACCGGGGCGATGACGTTTTCGTGACGTGGAAGAAGGTCGCTCAAGGTGTTCCTCCATCTGGTGAGCAGGCGGACAGAAACTCGATTGGCGTCGGGTGTAGACGACGGGGAGCGACCTATGGAGCTGCGTACAGGCCCCGGCGGCACTGCATCGGAATCAACGGGACCATGTTCCGATCCTAGCCGGTACATGCAACGATGAATCTCCTGACGACCCGACGCCGGGTAGGTTGCGGCCCATGCCGACGCTGCGCAGCCGTCGTGTCGTCCTCGGCAACGAGATCCGGCCGGCGACAATCCGCCACGAAGACGGGGTGATCGTCGAGATCGGTGATGGTCCGGCGGACGACGACTTCGGTGATCTGGCGGTCCTCCCGGGTCTCGTCGACAGCCATGTCCATGTCAACGAGCCGGGCCGCACCGAGTGGGAGGGCTTCGCCACCGCCACCCGGTCGGCTCTCGCCGGGGGAACGACGACGATCGTCGACATGCCCCTCAACTCGACCCCTCCCACGGTGGAACCCGCGGCGCTCGAGGAGAAACGCTCGGCTGCTCGCACGAGCGCCGCCTGCGACGTCGCCTTCTGGGGTGGGGTGGTGCCCGGATCCGAGTCGCATGTGGCTCAGCTCGTCGGCGGAGGAGTGTGCGGGTTCAAGGTGTTCATGGTCGACTCGGGCGTCGAGGAGTTCCCTCCCCTCACCCCTGGTGAGTTGGGTGGGGTGGCCTCAGAACTGGCCTCGGCCGGTGTCCCCTTGCTCGTCCACGCCGAAGACCCGGCCCACATCATTCCTGCGGAAGGGGATCCCCGTCGCTACGCCACCTACCTCGCCACGCGGCCGCCGGAGGCGGAGGTGGTGGCGATCGGGCAGGTGGCCGATGTCGTGTTTCGCACAGGAGTCTCCGCTCATGTGCTCCACGTGTCGAGTGGGGCGGCGGTCGACGCCCTTGCTCGAGCCGGCCTGAGTGGAGAGACGTGTCCGCACTACCTCACGTTCGATGCCGCCGAGATCCCCGACGGCGCCACCGCCTTCAAGTGCGCACCTCCCATCCGCCCCGCCGAAGACCGGGAGCGCTTGTGGGATGCATTGAGATGCGGGGTTCTGACGATGGTCGTCTCCGACCACTCCCCGGCTCCTCTCGACGTGAAAGCGGCCGATAGCGGCGACTTCCTGGCCGCCTGGGGCGGCATCGCCTCCCTCGAACTGCGGCTCGTCGCCACCTGGGACGGGGCCCGACGGAGAGGCTTCGACCTCACCGACCTGGCCCGGTGGTTGGCCGCGGCGCCCGCCGAACTCGCCGGGATCGGCTATCGCAAGGGCCGCATCGAACCGGGACACGACGCTGACTTCGTCGTGTTCGACCCCGACGACGCGACCGCCGTCGACCAGACGCGCCTCCACCAGCGTCACCCCCTCACTCCATATCATGGGATGCGTTTGGCGGGCCGGGTCGTGGCCACGTTCCTGCGTGGCGTCCCGGTCCACGGCGACGGCGCCCTCGGCCCACAGTCGGGTGTCATGCTGCGAAGGGGTGACTGACCTTGGTCGATCTCGCATCCGCTCGCTACGGCGGTGAAGTCGTCTGGTGCAACGACGAGTTCTTCGCCCCGGCGGCGAATCTCATCAACCCTGCCGCCCCTGTTTGGAAGGAGGGGGAGTTCACCGATCGAGGCAAGTGGATGGATGGTTGGGAGACTCGGCGCCGCCGTGAGCCTGGCCACGATTCGTGTGTGATTCGCCTCGGCCTGCCCGGCATCATCGACGCTGTCACCGTCGACACCTCCTACTTCACCGGCAACTATCCCGAGTCGTTCTCTCTGGACGCTTGCGGTGTCGAGGCCGATCGGCTCGACGAGGCGGAGTGGGTGGAGCTCATTCCCCGCACGCTCCTCCAGGGCAACAGCATCGCCACCTTCGAGGTGCCAGATGAGCATCGTGTCACCCACGTCCGCCTCAACATCTACCCGGATGGTGGCATCGCCCGTTTGCGCGTCGAAGGGCGCCCCGTTCCTGACCGGGACCGGGTGTGCTCCGAGGAAGGGCTGGTCGATCTCGCCGACGCCGCGCTCGGTGGCCGCTGCATCGAATGCTCCGACGCCCACTTCTCTTCGCCGGACAACCTGCTCAGCCCGACGGAACCCGAAGGCATGTGGGACGGGTGGGAGACCGCCCGCAGACGCGGCCCGGGCAACGACTGGGTCGTGATCGACCTGGGACTGCCGGGGACGATAGGCGCCGTCGACGTGGATACCCGCTTCTTCAAGGGAAACGCCCCCGGCTGGGTCCAGATCGAGACATGGGGTGACGAGGGGAATTGGCAGCCGGCATGTGACGAGGTGGCGGTGTCCGCCCACGACGTGAACCGAATCGAGTTCGCACGGCCGGTGGACGCCGAGAGGATCCGCCTCAACATCTTCCCCGACGGGGGAGTCGCCCGGCTCCGGGTGTGGGGACAACCCCGACCAGAGGCGCGGGCGGCGATCCGGATGCTCTACGTGAATTCGCTCTTCGACCAGGAGGCCCGTTCGTTCTTCCATGCGGCCTGCGCATCGGATAGGTGGGTGGAGGCGATGGTGGCTGGCCGGCCTCATGAAAACGCCGCAGCCCTCTTCGCCGCTGCGGACGAGGCGTTCGACGGCCTCGCGGTCGACGACTGGCTCGAGGCGTTCGCCGCCCATCCCCGGATCGGAGAGCGGCGCGGCCACCAGAACCCCGTTGGGGAGGCGATGTCGCGGCGTGAGCAGGCAGGCGTGGGCGATGCCATCCGGGAGGAGCTCGCGGACCTGAATCGTCGCTACGAGGAGAAGTTCGGTTTCACCTACATCGTGCGGGCCGCCGGTCGCGCCGGCGAGGAGTTGGTGGAGCTCGCCCGGCTCCGACTCGGCAACGACCGAGACGAAGAGATCGAAGTGGCGGCCGGGCAACAACGTGAGATAACCATGCTCCGGCTCCGCCGGATGCTGTGCCTACCCGAGGAGGACGGATGAGCCGATTGGGCGACAACTCGTGGGGGAAGACTTCGGTTCGGGTGTCGAAGATCCACCGGCGCGACGGCGAACACGCGTTCAGCGAGCTGACGGTGAACATCCAGCTCACCGGCGAGGTGGAAGCGGCCTTCGTCGACGGCGACAACGCCCACGTTCTGCCCACCGACACGATGCGCAACACCGTCTACGGCTTGGCCCAAGACCATCTGGGTGATGACATCGAGGCGTTCGGGCGGGCTCTCGCCGAGCACTTCCTCGCCCGCGACGACGTCTACTCGGCAGAGATTGAGCTGCGAGAAGCCCGATGGGAAAGATTCTCTCCCTATGGCTTCCTCGGAGGCTCCTCGGAGCGACGCACCGCTCGCGTGACCCTCGGTGCCGGAGCCGACGAGGTCTGGGCGGGTGTCGACGGTCTCGTCGTCCTGAAGACGACCAACTCGGCCTTTCGCGGCTACCCCAGGGATCCATACACGACCCTGCCCGAGACCGACGACCGCATCCTCGCCACCACGATCACCGCGTGGTGGAGGTACTCGCCCGTGCCTGCCGACACCAAGGCGACCTGGAGCCGAGTCAGGGAAGTGATGCTCGAGCGGTTCTTCGGGGACTGGTCGGCGTCCGTCCAGCATCAGGGCTGGATGATGGGAAAGGCCGTCCTCGAGTCGGTGGCGGAGATCGCAGAGATCGAGTTCCGGCTCCCCAACCAACACCACATCGGCTTCGACCTCACGCGGTTCGGCATGGAGGACCGGGGAATCGTGTTCCAGCCCACATCCGAGCCGTTCGGCGACATCCGCTTCCGCGTCGTCCGCTAGTCGAAGAGGGCGGAGGCGAGCCGGTTGTGTTTCTCCACGATCAGTTGCTCGTCGACCGTCACCAAATGGCCGTCTTCGACGATACGGCGGCCGCCCACCCACGAGTGGGTGACCCGGTCGACACCGCAGAACACGACCGCCGCCAGGGGATCGTGGAGCGCCCCGGCGAACTCGACGCGGTCCATGCCGATGGCGATGACATCGGCGGCCAGCCCGGGTGCGAGGCGGCCGATGTCGTGTCGGCCCAGGACCGCGGCGCCACCCCGGGTGGCCAACGCCAACGCCGTCCGCGCCGTCATCGGCTGCACGCCCTCTTCGTCGGCGGCGGCGAGACGGGCGAGGAGCATCGCCTGGCGGGCCTCCGCCAGCATCCCCGACGAGTCGTTGGAAGCCGAACCGTCGACCCCGATCCCGAGCGGCACCCCGGCTCGTAGGTACCCGGCGACGGGAGCGATGCCCGAGGCGAGCCGCATGTTCGAGCTGGGACAGTGGGCGGCGCCCGTTCCCGCGGCGGCCATGGCGACGATCTCGGAGTCGTCGACATGGACGGCGTGGGCATACCAGACGTCGGGCCCTTCCCAGCCGAGGTCGGTGGCGTAGGCGACGGGCCGGGCACCGAACCGTTCCAGGCAGAATCTCTCCTCGTCACGGGTCTCGGCTAGGTGGGTGTGGAGCCGCACACCCAGTTCCCGCGCCAGATCGGCGGAGCGGCGCATCAAGTCCGGCGTGACGGAAAACGGCGAGCACGGAGCGATCACGACCCGGGTCATCGCCCCGGCTTCGGGGTCGTGGTACTCCTCCACGACCCGCACACAATCCTCGAGGATGTCGTCCTCGTCTTCCACCAGCGAGTCAGGGGGCAGGCCTCCCTGTGACTCGCCCAATGACATCGAGCCGCGGGAGACGTGGAAGCGGATCCCCACCTCGGCTGCGCCGGCCACCTGGTCGTCGACCTTCGACCCGTTGGGCCACAGATACTGGTGGTCGAAGGCGGTGGTGCATCCTGTCAGCGCCAACTCGGCGAGCCCGAGGGTGGTGGCGGTCTGGACGTGCTCCGGCGTCATCCGAGCCCACACCGGATACAGCGTCTCGAGCCAGCGGAAGAGGGAGGAGTCCTGAGCTCCGGGCACCGCCCGGGTGAGGGTCTGGTAGAGGTGATGGTGGGTGTTGACCAGCCCTGGCATCACGACGTGCCCACTGAGGTCGACGACCTCGTCGGCGGTATCGGGCAGGTCCTCTGGGCGGCCGACGCTTTCGATGATCCCGTCGCGGGCGAACAGGCCACCTCCGGGGATCTCTTCCCCGTCCATCGTCGCCAGCACCAAGGCGTTGCGCAGGAGCAGCGTCGCCATGCGACCGCACCGTAACGGCTCCTAGGATCGAACGACCCGGAAGGAGGGTTTGCTGTGACGGTGAATCAGGAATCGATCGATGCCTGGGGTCGACGTCTCGACGCCGCTTCTGAGAGGATCGGCCAGGCCTTCCCCGGCGAACGTCCCGAGCGTCAACCTGTGCACACCGTGTACGGCGGCGCCCACCTGTTCGCGGCCGGCACCGCGCCCAAGCTGGGTCAACTCGCCCGCCGAGCCCTCGAAGACCACGCTCCTGATCCACGAGCCCTCGCCGATGCCGTCGGGCTCGTCCCCATCGACTTGGCCGAGCAGGTGTACACCCGGGTCACGGAGAAGCTCGACCGCGAACCGGTCGAGGACTATCGCCTCGACTTCGAGGACGGGTATGGCAACCGGCCCGACGACGAGGAGGACGGCCATGCCGCGTCAGCCGCACGGGAGGTGGCCCGCGGCTTGGAGGATGGGACGCTGCCGCCGTTCATCGGCATCCGCGTCAAGCCTTTCACCGGTGAGCTCGGGAGGCGGGCGATACGCACCCTCGACATCTTCCTCACGACCCTCGCCGGAGAGGCGGTGGGCCTTCCTGACGGGTTCTGCGTCACGCTTCCCAAGATCCAGGACGTCGAGCAGGTGCACGTGCTGGACGAGGTTCTCTCTGAGTTGGAGTCGAAGCTCGGCCTGCCTCGAATCCCCGTCGAGCTCATGCTCGAGACGTCCCAGATGGTGGTGGGTCGGGAGGGGCTCACCGGTCCGCGCCGCTACGTTGAGGCCGGGCAGGGCCGGGTCCGCGGAGTGCATTTCGGGACCTACGACTACACGGCCTCCTTGTCGATCACAGCCGCTCACCAATCGATGACCCACCCGGCCTGCGACTTCGCTCGCAGCGTGATGCAGGTGAACCTCGCCGGCACCGGCGTGTGGCTCTCGGACGGCGCCACCAACGTGATGCCGGTCGGCGATCGCACGACCGTCCACGGGGCGTGGCGTCTTCACTACAGCCACGTGCGGCATTCGCTGATGCACGCCATCTACCAGGGCTGGGACCTGCACCCGGCCCAGCTGCCCAGCCGCTACGCCGCCGTCTACGCGTTCTTCCTCGAGGGTCTCGACCAAGCAGGCGATAGGCTGGCGAACTTCGTCGAGCAAGCGGCCAAAGCCACCCTGGTGGGGGAGGTGTTCGACGACGCCGCCACCGGCCAAGGTCTTCTCAACTACTTCCTCCGGGCCATCAACTGCGGAGCGATCGACGAGAGCGAGGCGATGCAGCGCACCGGTCTCACGCATGAGGAGCTGCAGACCCGCTCGTTCGTGCGCATCCTGGAAGGCCGCCGTTAGCCCGAGACTGCCCCGAGGGACGGGTTAGATTCCCAGACGATGGAAGTCATCCACCCGAGGGACCTGGACGAGGCGCTGGCCGCGGTGGCCGAAGGGATGACGCCTCTCGCCGGGGGGACGGACCTGATGGTCGAGGTGAACTACGGCCACAAGCGCCCCGAACGGGTGGTGGCGCTCCGCCGCTTGACCGACATCGCCGACTTCGAGTCGACGCGCATCGGTGCGGGAGTCCGGTGGCGACGCATCGAGCGAGAGGGTCCCCGCGCCCTGGCGCAGGCGGCCCGGACCGTTGGGTCCCCTCAGATCCGCAACGCCGGCACCATCGGTGGAAACGTGGCCACCGCCAGCCCGGCCGGCGACGGCTTGCCCTTCCTCGCAGCCGTCGACGCCTCGGTCGAACTCACCTCGACTGGAGGCACCCGTCTCCTGCGCTGGGACGACTACTTCGTCGGCGTGAAGCAGACCGCCCGGCGGCCCGACGAGCTCGTGACCGCCGTCGTGCTTCCCGACGGCCTGCCCGAGCGTCAGGAGTTCGCCAAGGTCGGGGTCAGGAATGCGATGGTCATAGCCACCGTCTGCTGTGTCGTCACCCGCTGGGATGACGGCACGACGACAGTGGCTCTCGGCTCGGTGGCGCCGACCCCGATGCGGGCACGGCGTGCCGAGGAGATGATTTCGTCTGAGAGATCTCCGGGAGAGGCGGCCCTGGCGGAGTTCGCCCGTCTGGTTTCCGAGGAGGTCCAGCCGATCACCGACCATCGATCGACCGAGGAGTACCGCCGCCACGCCGCCGGAGTGCTGGCCCGTCGGCTGCTCGAGCGATGTCTGCGCAGGGAGGCAGCGTGATCCTCACGTTCAGGCTCAACGGCGAGGAAGTCCACGCTCGGGTGGACTACCCCGCCAGCCTGCTCGACGTGCTTCGCCACCAGCTAGGAGCACCGGGCTCCAAGGACGCTTGCGAGCAGGGTGAGTGCGGATCGTGCTCGGTCCTCCTCGACGGTGAGTTGGTGTGCTCGTGTCTCGTCATGGCCGGGGATGCCGAAGGCTCCGAGGTGATCACGGTGGAAGGGGTGGCTACCGAAGGCGGGCTCCATCCCGTCCAGGAGGCGATGAATCGCGCCGGAGCCGTCCAGTGCGGCTTCTGCACGCCCGGATTCGTGGTCGCGGCCGTGGACCTGTTCGATCGCAAACCGCATCCCTCGACTGAGGAGATCAAGGAGGCCCTCGCCGGGAACATCTGCCGCTGCACCGGCTACGGAGCGATCATCCGGGCATTCGAGGAGCTGGCCGGGAGGGAGGTGCGGTGACGACTCGGACCGGCCGCCGGGGCGCCGTCCAGGGCGGCATCGGGGAGTCCACCCTCCGTCCCGACGGGATCCCCAAGCTACGCGGCGAGTTCATGTACGCCCAGGACATGCACGTCGACGGCATGCTGTGGGGGGCCACCACGCGAAGCCCGCACCCCCACGCCCGGATCGTCTCGATCGACGTCGCTCCGGCTCTGGCCATCGCGGGCGTCCATGCCGTTCTCACGCAGGAGGACGTTCCTGGTCCCGGGCACTTCGGCCTCGAGCATCCCGACCAACCGGTCCTCGCCGGCGAGGTCGTGCGCTATTGGGGAGAACCCGTGGCGATCGTCGCCGCTGAGGACGAGGACACGGCGAGGAGGGCGGCGGCGGCTGTGGTCGTCGAGTACGAGGAGCTCGAGCCGCTGATCGATCCCGAGCAAGCCGATGCCCGGGACGAGGTGTTCCGGCGCATGAAGATCCGCCGGGGCGACCAGGACGCCCGCGGTTCGGTCGTGGTCGAGGGTTACTACGAGGTCGGCATGCAGGACCAGGCGCCGCTCGGCACCGAGGCAGGATTGGCGGTGCCCGATGGGAGCGGCGGTGTCGACCTGTACGCCACCAGCCAGTTCGTGCATGTCGACCAGCAGCAAGTGGTCGCGGCGCTCGGCTTGCGACCCGAGCAGGTGCGCGCCCACCCGGTGGGCATCGGCGGAGCCTTCGGGGCGCGGGAGGACGTCAACCTCCACATCCACCTGTGCATGCTCGCTCTCTACACGGGAAAGCCCGTGAAGATGGTGTACCACCGAGGCGAGTCGTTCACCGGTCACGTCCATCGCCATCCCGCCCGCATGTGGTATCGCCACGAGGCCGATGAAAAGGGTCGGCTGGTGCGAGTCGAGGCGAAGATCGTCGTCGACGGTGGCGCCTATGCCTCGACGACAGCCGCGGTGCTCGCCAACGCCTGCTATTTCGCCGTAGGGCCCTATCGGTGCGACTCCGTGGCGGTCGACGGCGTCGGCGCCCGGACCAACAACCCGCCGTGCGGGGCGATGCGGGGGTTCGGCGCCGTTCAGGCTTGTTTCGGGTACGAGTCACAGATGGACCGACTCGCCGCCGAACTGGGAATGGACCCGCTCGAGTTGCGGCGGCGCAACGCCCTCGCCACCGGCGACCGGCTGGCCACCACCGGGCAATTGATCGAGACCCCGCTCCCGGTGGTGGAGGTGATCGACTCCCTCGCCGCCATGCCACTCCTCGTCGACGAGCCGGAATCTCCCGGCGATCTGCCCGGTGGGAGTGGGCTCACGACCGAGCCACACCAGGTGCGCCGAGGCATCGGCTACGCGCTCAGCATCAAGAACCTCGGCTTCTCGGAGGGTTTCGACGATTACGCCCAGGCCCGGGTCCGGCTCACCGAAGAAGGGGCGATCGTCGAGACAGCCGCCATCGAAGTCGGCCAGGGGCTCGTCAACGTGCTCGCCCAGATCGCCCGGTCGGCGCTGGGTGTGTCACGGGCGGAGGTCCGTCACGTCGACACCTCTCGCATCGACTCCGCCGGGTCCACTTCGGCATCACGGCAGACCCAGCTATCGGGAGGTGCAACCCACAAGGCGGCCCGCCGTCTCCGAGAGCGAATCCTCGAGAGGTACGAGGGCGATGACCTCGACGACGAGGGTGTGTGGCGTGGGGGCCTCCTGGTCGTGCGGTGGGGCGAACTGGTCGAGGAGTCGTGGGAGGAAACGGTGACGTTCCGCCATCCACCCACCGAGGCGCCCGATGAGAACGGCCAAGGGAAGATGCACGCCGACTTCGCCGTCGCCGGCCACCGGGCCGTCGTCGGCGTCGATCCCGAGCTGGGACTCGTGCGAGTGCTGAGGGTCGACACCGCTCAGGACGTGGGGCGAGCGTTGAACCCCGAGAGCATCCGCGGGCAGATCGAGGGCGGGATCATGCAAGGCGTGGGGCTGGCTGTGATGGAGGAGCTCGTGCTGGAGGGTGGTCGCATCCGCAACGCCACGTTCACCGACTACCTGCTGCCGACGATCCTCGATGCTCCGGACGTGGAGGCGATCCTCGTCGAACAGGACGGCTCGTGGGGCCCGTTTGGAGCCAAAGGTGTGGGGGAGCCGCCGACGATCTCGTCGACTCCCGCCGTGGTTGCTGCTATCCGGAACGCCACGGGGAAGGCGCTGAACCGGGTGCCGGTGCGCCCCCAGGACATCGCCCTGGAGGAGGTGTCGCATTGACGACGAGAGAGGAACTGGTTGCGCTTCCCAAAGCGGAGTTGCACATACACATCGAAGGCACCCTCGAGCCGGAGATGATGTTCGACCTAGCGGCGAAGAACGGGGTCGAGCTGCCGTACCCCGACGTCGAGGCGGTGAAGAAGGCGTACCAGTTCACCGACCTGCAGTCGTTCCTCGACATCTACTACCAGGGCGCCGCGGTCCTCCAGACCCGGGACGATTTCGCAGCGCTGATGGACGCCTATCTGCGGCGGGCAGTCGCCGACGGAGTGGTCCACGCCGAGATCTTCTTCGACCCCCAGACCCACACGCACCGGGGCATCGGCTTCGAGACGTTCATGGGTGGATTCCGGGACGCCATGGAGGACGCTCGCCGGAACCTCGGCATCACCAGCCAGCTCATCCTCTGCTTTCTCCGCCACTTGGATCCTGAGGACGCAGTGGCGACCATCGAGGCCGCGGCCGACCACCTGGAGGGTGTGGTGGCCGTGGGGCTCGACTCGAGCGAAGTCGGCTACCCGCCGGAACTGTTCGTGGAGGCGTACGAGCGGGCCCGAAGCCTGGGCCTGCGGGCCGTTGCCCATGCCGGCGAGGAAGGCCCTCCCGAGTACATCTGGAGCGCGCTCGACAACCTCGGAGTGGAGCGGATCGACCATGGTGTGCGCTGCCTGGAAGACCCGGAACTGGTCGGCCGTCTCCGACGTGAGCAGATCCCGCTCACCGCTTGCCCGTTGTCCAACGTGGCGCTCAAGGTGGTCGACAGGCTGGAAGACCACCCGCTGCCAAAGCTGATCGACGCCGGCCTGCTGGTGACGATCAACTCGGATGACCCCGCCTACTTCGGCGGCTACGTCGGTGACAACTACACGGCCGTGGCGGAGGCGTTCGGCTGGGACCTCTCCCGCATGTCAGAACTCGCCTCCAACTCCCTAGAGGCCGCTTTCGTGGATGGACACGGAGCCTGAGGCAGTCGCCGTAGGCCGCGGCGTGACATTCAGTCCCTGCGGGCCTCCATCCGTTCTCTCAACGCCGCCGTCGCCTCCTCCGCCGACGGGTACTCGGATTCAGCTTCGTCTTGGAGCGCGACCTGACTCGACGGGAACCAGATCGCCGAGATGATGCTGAGTGCCTCGGTGCGTTCGCTTGGGTCCAAGTGCAGCGCCAGACCGCACAGCCGGACCGTCTGAGTCCCACTCGATGCGGCGAGCACGCCACTGACGGCGGCGGACCCGGCCCCCGCCTGGTTCGCGGTTTCCCACACACTGGCGGGTCCCGTGGCCGCACTGCTGCACGATTGGTTGACGGTTGCGACGATGAGCCCGCCGGCGCCGAAATCGGTCGCGTTCTGAACGAAAAGCGAGGCTGACCCGTCGACGTAGAGCGCGCCGCCGCCGGTAGGTGGCGTCAGTCGAGTCGTTGCAAGAGTCGTCCAGACATCGTCGGCCACCACGACGTCACCGACACCGCTCTGGGACACCCGCGGCGACGGCCCGCCGCCGCCAGATCCCGACACCGTGCCGGAGAACCGTCTCATGAAGGCGGCCATTTGCCCGCGGGTGACCGGGTCGTCCGGACAGAACCGCGTGTTGGCCGGTGGATTGCAGCCACGAGTGATCCCCTGATCCGCCAGCCACGAGATGTCATCGTGGAAAACGTGGTTGGTGGGCACATCTGTGAAGTAGTGGCTACCGACCGCTGCAGCCATCGGAATGGCGAGCAGCGCCAACACCAGCGCCACCTGCAACCAGACTCTTCGGGTGAATTTGGGTACGCCCACGGATGCCTCCCTCGGATCGGATCCTGTCGACCCTACGCCGAGGCACTGACGAGCGCGGGGGAGGTGCTAGCTGATCAGATTTTCCCCATCCAAGCAGGCCTGAGCGTTCCACCCGCAGTCACGAGTAATCGACGGAAGTCACCACGGCGTCGGGTAGGGGAAGGGACAGAGCTTCCTGCTCGAGGGCAGTGCGCTCCGAAGCAGTCAGGTTCCGCCAGGCTTCGATCGTGACCTTGCCGCCCGATCGTCGCCAGGTGCCGACGATGTCCCCCTCGACCAGCACTGCTCCCGGCCACACCCGCGGCGTCCACAGGGCCGCTCGCTGCTTCGGGTCCGGGACGACGACCTCCCGGGCCGGGCCCTGGAGCAGATAGAACGTGTCTCCGGACGGGAGCAGCCGTGCTGCGGCCGGGTCGGCGCCGTCGCTGCGGGCCAGGTCTTCGTCTTCGGCGAGCAGAAAGGCGTCACCGCCCGGGATCCGCACCCGCACCAGCGACGGCGCCAATGCTTCGAAGACGGGTGTCACCCATGGCATCCGGATCCCCGCCCACTCGCTGAAGCCCTCCGGAGTGCCTGGCCCCAACCCATGGAGATACCTCCGCGCCAAGTCGATTCGGGCTTCGAACGGCTCGATCTCGGGACGCGGCACGATCCACACCGTGGGTTGGTGGGCGCCGTCCCAGCGGATCAGGAGCGTGCCGGTCAGCGCCGCATATCGGAGCTCGTTTGGGTGGTTGCCGATGCCAGCCGCCGCTTCCCGGGCATCGACGCGGCGATCTCTTACGAAGGCCTGGAGGCGAGTGGCGATGTCTTCGGCCCGTTCCCGCCGCGGGCCGCTCTCCGGAAGCCGGGCGACCGTGAAGTAGGCATGCTCGCCGGCGGGTACGACGTAGGCGGAGAACCGAAGGCCCCAAACCTGCACCAGCGCCGGATCTTCCCAGGCGTCGGATGAGACGCCCTCGACCCGGGCATGGAGTGAATGCAAGGCGGAGCGGGGAACGGAGTCCTGGAAACCGGCCCACGCCGCTCGCCGCAGCGACTCCGAGCCCGGGGACAGCCGCTCATCCAGTCCTTGGGTGCGGCGCCGGAAGCCGAGGATCTGATCACGAGAGAGCTCGAGGCCGGCTCCCCCTCTGAGGTCGTCAGTCACCGTCTCCGTCGGTCAGTCGCGGACCCGCAGGGTACCGATCACCAGCGGGTCGTGCGCCGACACCGCGGCTATGACCGCGTTGGCGTGCTCGGGGTCGACGATCAGACAGAATCCGATTCCGAGGTTGAAGGTACGGCGCATCTCTTCGACCGATATGCCCCCGAGCCGCTGGACCTGGGTGAACACATTGGGCCACTCCCACGACCAGTGGTCGACGACCGCCTCCAACTCGGGCGCCACCGATCGGTTCAAGTTGGCCATCAGCCCGCCGCCCGTGATGTGGGCGGCGGCATGCACTCCGCCGGTGGCGATGGCGTCCAGGACTGTCGGGGTGTAGATCACAGAAGGCCGGAGCAGCACCTCGGCGATGGAGGCGTCCTCCTCCGGGAACGGGGCGTCGAGATCGGCGGATTCGAAGACACGGCGCACCAGCGAGAAGCCATTGGAGCGGAGGTTGGGGCTGCGAAGGCCGATGATCACATCCCCTTCCCGAGTCCTCTCCGGGCCGAGCCGCTCGTCCTCTTCGACCACACCCACCGCGGCTCCGGCCAGGTCGACGGCATCCGGCTCCATCACTCCGGGGTGCTCGGCGGTCTCGCCTCCCAACAGAGGGCATCCGGCGACCGAGCAGGCCTCGGCGACTGAAGCGACGATCGCCTCGTCCCTTTCCGGATCGAGGGAACCCACTGCCAGGTAGTCGACGAATCCGAGGGGCCTAGCTCCGACTACTACGAGGTCGTCCACCGACATGGCAACCAGGTCGAAGCCGACCCCGTCCCAGCGTCCGGTGCGGTGGGCCAGTTCGAGCTTCGTGCCGACGCCGTCCGTGCACATCATCAGCACCGGCGACCTGAATCCCTCCGGGATCCGAACCCCGGCGGCGAATCCGCCGAAGCCGCCGATCACGCCTTCGTGCCAGGTGGACGTCACCCGGGGAGCGATGCGATCGACGTGGGCGTCGGCGCCGTCGAGGTCGACGCCGGCGTCCCGGTAGTCCATCGTCAAGTCGTCCTTTCCAGCACGAACTTCGACGGGGCGATGTCGACCGGGGTGGGGTAGTCGCCGGACAGGCAGGCGGTGCAGAAGCCGTCGGCTTCGGTTGCGGCGAGGAGCCCCTCCAGCGACAGGTAGCCGAGCGAGTCGGCCCCCAGGTGCTGGCGGATCTCCTCGATCTCCATCCGGGCCGCGATCAGCGTGGAACGGTCAGATGTGTCCATGCCGTAGAAGCACGGCCACTTGTACGGAGGAGAGGAGACGCGGAGGTGGACCTCGACGGCACCTGCCGAGCGGACCATGTCGACGAGTTGGCGCGTAGTGGAACCGCGGACGATCGAGTCGTCGACCAGCACCACGCGCTTGCCGGCGAGCGTCTCCGGGATCGGGTTGAGCTTGATGCGGATGCCGCGATCCCGCATCGTCTGGCTCGGCTCGATGAAGGTCCTCCCGATGTAGCGGTTCTTGACCAGGCCGTCGGCATAAGGGATGCCCGACTCGGCCGAATAGCCCTGGGCAGCGGGAATGCCGGACTCGGGCACCGGAACGACCACGTCGGCGTCGGCGGGATGCTCCTTGGCCAGCGTGGAGCCCATGCGTCTCCGGGCGGCATGGACGGTCTGGCCGTGGAGGCGGCTGTCGGGCCGGGCGAAGTACACGTACTCGAAGATGCAGAGGCGGGGCTCGGGGGACGGAAAAGGACGCAGCGACCGGACCCCGGTGGCGTCGATCACCACCATCTCTCCCGGCTCGACGTCGCGGCGGAAGGTCGCCCCGACGAGATCGAGGGCTGCCGTCTCGGACGCCAGCACCCATCCGCCTTCGGGAAGCTCACCCAGGCACAGGGGGCGGAAGCCGTGCGGATCGCGGGCGCCGATGACTCGGCCTTGGTCCATGACGACCAGCGAGAACGCTCCTTCGAAGGTGGGAAGGGCTTCGAACATCGCCTTCTCCAACCCCCGCTCGTCCGAGCGCTCGTCGTCGATGCGGCGGGCAATCGCCTCCACCATCAACGCCGAATCACTCGTCTCGGGTCCGGTGCCCAGCGACTCGGCCAACTCGAGGGTGTTCGTCAGGTTGCCGTTGTGCGCCAGGGCCACCGACGTGCTCCCCACCTGGCGGTGTATGGGCTGGGCGTTCGTCCAGTGAGTCGAGCCTGTCGTCGAATAGCGAGTGTGCCCGATACCCAAGTGGCCGTCGAGGCCGGCGAGGTTGGCTTCGTCGAAGACCTGGGAGACGAGACCGAGATCCTTGTAGATCGTGACGGTGTGCCCGTCGGAGGTGGCGATGCCGGCCGATTCCTGGCCGCGGTGCTGGAGGGCGAAGAGCCCGAAGTAGATGAGTGGCGACACCCGCTGGGACGGGGCATAGACGCCGAAGACGCCGCAGGCCTCACCGGGAGCCGACTTCACGGAACCATCGTAGGCGAACCGCTCCCCGGCGCCATCCAGCCCTCAGGTCCGGAAGCGGGCAGCCCGTTTCTCACGGACCGCGGACAGGCCCTCGGGCGCGTCGGGCCCGAGGAACCCCACGAACTCATAGGCCAACGAGGCGTCGAATGCCGGGTAGGCGGCCCGCAGCCAGTGGTTGAGGGTGTGCTTCGTCCACGACAGAGCCTCGGCGGAGCCGGCAGACAGTTTCTCGGCGGTCGCCCGGGCTTCGGACAGGAGTTGGTCGTCGTCGACCACCTTCGCCACCAGCCCGAGCCTCTCGGCCTCCTCACCGTCGATCGGCTCGTTGGTCAGCAGGTGGTACTTCGCTTTGGCCATGCCGACCAAGAGGGGCCAGATGACCACGGCGTGGTCGCCGGCGGCCACGCCGAGGGTGGTGTGACCGTCGAGGATCACCGCCGACCGGGCGGCGATGGGGACGTCGGCGAGCAGGGCGGCGGCGAGACCCGCCCCTACCGCCGGGCCATTGATCGCCGAGACGACAGGCTTGGAGCACTCGATCAGGTTACGGACCAGGTCGCGAGCCTCGCGGAGGGTCCGGCGGTGCACCTGTGGGTCGGAGATCATCGCCTCGATCAGGTCGAAGTCACCGCCTGCGGAAAAGGCCCTGCCTTCCGCACGCAGGAGCACCACCCGGGTCGCTGGGTCGGCGTCCAGGTCGTTCCACACATACGCCAGTTCCCGATGGCCCTCACTGTCGACGGCATTGAGGCGCTCGGGAACATCGAGGACCACCTCGGTCACGCCCGACTCGGACGTCTCGATGCGCAGCCGTCGGTACGAGTCGAAGCCCAACGTCAGCCCTCGTTGGCTTCCCAGTGCCGGCGGAGAGCCTCCAGGGTCTCGTTCGGCTTGTCCCAGTGCGGCAGCCCATTCGTTCCCGGCATCTGGACGGCATCCCAGCCCTCTCGACCGGCGAGGAACTCGGGCAGGCGCTCGAACCCACTGAACGGATCGGTGTTGTAGACCACGAGCGTCGGCACCTCGAGCGAAGCGTAGAGAGAATCGACCACGGTCAGGGTGTGGAGGTCGCCCGACAGGAAGGCGATGGCGGCGTAGCGCGCCCCAGGCTGGTGGGCGCTGCGGTAGGCGTACTCCACCAGCATCTCGTCGACCGGGCCGACGAACGACTTGGCCAGGTAGTAGCGGATCGAGGACCGGCTGGCGATCCCATCGAAAACCGCCTGTGACCACAAGGGAAAACGCAGGAGGGTGCCGAACGAGGGTCCCTGGTTGACCCTGCCGCCGAACCCGGTCGGCGAGAGGAATGAGAGGCTGCGAACCATGTCGGGGCGGTCGCTGGCAGCGCGGGCGGCGAACTCGCAGCCGAGGGACAGAGCCACCACGTGAGCGGGTTGCCCGATCCGCTCGAGGGCCTGGTCGATCGCCAGCCCCATCATCCGCGGGCTGTACGGGCGATCACCCCGGTCGGAGAAGCCGAAGCCGGGCAAGTCGAGCGCCCATACGGGCCGCTCCCCCATGAGGCGGGTGAAGAGCGGTCGCATCTCGTACGACGAAGCGGCGGCGTTGACCGAGTGGACCAGAAGGACCGGGGAGCCCTCGCCGCTGTCGTCGTGGTAGAGGGCCATCTGTCCCCCGGAGCCATCGGGATGGTGGACCTTCAGGCCGGGCAACGCGGGCTTCAACGGCATGTTGTGGTCGACTCCGATCGCCGACCAGGCGATACCCGCTCCGGCGGCGACCGTCGCCATCCGGGGGACGTTCTTCACCAGCTTCCAGATCAGTCTGCCCAGCATGTCCTCTCCCTTTGGTTCGCTGGGAAGGAGCCTATGCGGATCGCCGGGCCTCAGCGGAGGCGATGGGGCGTGCTCGGAGACGCATGACGATCAGCGTTGCCAGCGAGGCGAGCCCGAGGCCGACGATGTGGGCGGTCGCAAACCCGGAGCTGAGCGCCCCGGCAGCGTCGGCAGCGAGCGCCGCCCCGTTGCCGGACAGGGCATCCCGCACCTGGGAGACGTCACCCAGGCGGGTGGCGACCACGGCCAGTATCACTCCGCCGGCCACGCCGGCTCCGAGAGACATCCCCATCGTGCGGGCGAAGGCGTGAGCCGATGTGGCGCGACCGGCCAATCCCGCCGGCACCACGCGACGCACCATCTGCAGGGCAGAGTTGGTGACGGTGCCAACCGAGGTCCCCATGACGAAGAACGCGGCGAACACCAGCGGCAAGGGGGCCTCGAAGGTGATGGCGAGCCACCCGGCGGCGACAGCCGGGGGACCGATCCAGATGCCGGTGGTGAGGACCGACTTCTCGCTCACCCGGTCGGTGATCCTGCCGGCGATGTTGGCGGCGACGACCCACCCGATCGTCAGCCACAGAACCGACCAGGCCGCGAGAGAGGCGCTTCCGCCCCGGGCGCCGCGCACGTACACCGGTAGGTAGGACGACAGGCCCGCCATCGCCGCCAATGCGAGCGAGGCGGCTCCGGCGAGGTGGCCATAGGGGAACGATCTCAGGAAACGAGGGTCGACCAATGGGGTGGCGTGGTTGTGGCTGCGCCTCCACAGCAGCGCACCGACGATGACGCCACCACCCAGGAGCGCCAATGAAGCCAAGGAGATGTCGGAGACGGCACCGAGGAAAAGACCAACGGTGGCGATGAGGAGCCCGGCAGACAGCCAATCGATGTCGAGAGGCTGCGGGTCCACCGCCTTGGGAAGTGTGCGCCACCCGGCGACGAGGGCAACGACACAGATCGGGACCATCACGAGGAAGATCCACCGCCAAGACCCGAACTCGAGCATCGCCGCGGCGATGGCCGGAGAGGCGAACCCGAGCACGCCCCACACGTTCGAGTTGGCGGCGAGCGCCCGGCCGGTCAGATGGTCGGGGTAGACGAGAGCGACGGCGGCGATGCCGACCGAGACGAGCGCTCCGCCCGAGGCACCCTGCACCACGCGGGAGGCGAGGAGGACCGCCATGGAGGGAGCGAGGGCGGCAGCCAGCGACGAACCGGCGAAGAAGACTGTCGCCCAGCGGAACACGGTGGACGTTCCCAGCGAGTCGATCAACGTTCCGGAGATGGCGGTAGCCACTGCCGAGGCGAGGAGGAACGAGGTTATGACCCACGGCAGCAGGGTGACGTTGCCCAGCTCGGCGGCGAGGTCGGGGAGGGCGGCGGTGATCGCCAAGCCCTCGAACGCCACGATCGCCACCGTCGTGTAGATGGCGATCGAGGCTGGGAGCAGCTCCCGGGAGAGGATGGACCGAGGGAGGGACATCGGGGTCAGGATCGCAGGGTCGATCGGAAAAGCGAGATTCAGTCCCCCAGCGAGATGCCGAGACGGCGGGCGCTGTGGATCATCGGGTGATCGAGGGGAACGGTTCGTCGCTTTCCGGCCACTTCTTTCAAATCGACCGCTTCGACGTCCTCGCCACGGACCGCCACCATCACGCCCACCCGCCCCTCGGCGATGTAGTCGACGCACGCCACCCCGAGGCGAGTGGCGAGGAGGCGGTCGGCCGGCGACGGTGTTCCGCCACGTTGGACGTGGCCCAGGATCGTCACACGCGATTCGAGGCCGGTCTGTCGTTCGAGTTCGTCGGCGAGTTGTTCCGTGGAGCGCAACTGGCCCTGCTCGAAGGCGGCGATCTCCTGTTTGACCGCTTGCCTCTCCTCGTCGGTGGTGGCGTTTTCTTTCCGGGCCTCCAGTTGGGAGTACTCGGCGGCGGCGGAGCGCGACATGGCCCCTTCCGCTACCACCACGATCGAGAAGGGGGAACCGGCGGTCTTCCTCTGCAGGATCTTGTCGGCGACTGCGTCGACGTCGTATGGGATCTCGGGGATGAGGATCACGTCCGCACCCGAAGCCATGCCCGACCCGAGGGCGAGCCATCCGGTCTTGTGGCCCATGACTTCGACCACGACGATGCGGTGGTGGCTGTGGGCGGTGGAGTGGAGGCGGTCGATGGCTTCGGTAGCGATGTTGACGGCGGTGTCGTAGCCGAAGGTGACGTCGGTGCCATAGACGTCGTTGTCGATCGTCTTGGGCAGGGTGATGACCGGGATGCCCACCTCCGCCAGTCGCAGGGCGTTTTTGATGGTGCCGCCCCCGCCGAGGCAGACGAGAGCCTCCAACTGGTGCTCTTCGACGTTGCGCCGCATCATGGGGCGCATGTCCATCGGGTCGCCGTTGCCGATGTCCATCTTGTGGACCCGGGTGCGGCTGGTGCCGAGGATCGTGCCGCCCCGGTCGAGGATGCCGGCGAGGTCCTCGGGGCCGAGGCGAACGAAGCGGTTCTCCATGAGTCCTCGGAATCCGTCCCGGAACCCGATCAACTGCATGTCGTAGGTCCGGGCAGCGGCTTTGCCGACGGCACGGATGGCGGCGTTGAGGCCGGGGGAGTCGCCGCCGGCGGTGAGTATTCCGATGGTGCGCGGCATCGGCGGCTGATGCTACCCGCCCGTCCTCCGGGGACAGAAGCCGGTCAGGCGGCAGCCGGGACTTCGCCGCAGGTGGCAGCCGGGCCCTCGCAGACGACGGTGAACTCGATGCCGGCCTCGACCAGGGCGGCGATGGCCATCTCGAGGGGGTCGGTCGGTAGCTGTGTCACGTTCATGCCCGAGAACCTATCGGGCGGGTGGGACAGATTCTCAGGACAAGCGACGGGGCAGGGCTTCCCGATACGTCGTGGCGGCTTCTCGGAGGTCGACTGCGTCCCGGTTCGCGCCGCGGACGAAGACGATCGAATCGCCACCGAAGGAGCCGATACGGGTCACGGTCGTGCGGGAGGCTTCTGCCAACTCCTCGATTCGTTCCCTGCTGGCGGGATCGGCGGCGAACGCGAACCGGTGGGGGTCTTCTGAGAACAGGTACCTCCAGTCACCGTATTCGACGGTCACTCCGACGCCGGAAGCGATCGCCATCTCGGCGACGGCGACGGCCAGGCCCCCGTCGGAGACGTCGTGGAGGCACGGTGCCAGTTCGGCTTCCACCAGTTCGACGGCCAAGTCGATGGCGGCGCGGGCGGCGGTGGCGTCCGGGGCGCGGGGACGTCCCCCGACATGGCCGTACACCACCTTTTCGAACGCGGACCCCGCCAGGTCGGTCGCCTCGACCGGGCCGACCAGCCACAGGTCCATTCCTTCTGAGACTCGGTCGAGCCGGGGCGGACGGCTCGGGTAGGGGTCGGCCAAGCCGACCAGGCCGACGACGGGCGTGGGGTAGATGTCGAGCCCTTCGGTCTCGTTGTAGAAGGAAACGTTGCCGCCGACGACGGGGATGCCCAGTGCCTCACATGCCTCGGAGATCCCCTCCACGGTCTCCCTGAACTGCCACATCACCGCCGGCTTCTCGGGGTTGCCGAAGTTGAGGTTGTCGACGACGGCCTTCGGCCGAGCGCCCGTCATCGCCACGTTCAGGGCCGCCTCGTAGACGATGCGCGCCGCCCCTCGCCGGGGATCCAGGTAGCAGAGGCGTCCATTGCCGTCGGTGGAGACGGCGATCGCCTTGGTGGTGCCCTTGATGCGAAGCAGGTTGCCGTCGTTGCCGGGGCCGACGATCGTGCTGAGGAAGAGCATGTGGTCGTATTGCTCGTACACCCATGCCGCCGAGGCGATGGAGGGGTCGTCGAGCAGACGCAGCAGTGTCGGCCCCACCTGGGGAGCGGTCATGTGCTTGAACCGGTTCGACCACAGGTCCTCCATCCACGCGGGTTCGCCGAGCGGGCGGTCGTAGCGGGGGGCATCGTCGGTCAACGACGCGGCGGGGATGTCGGCCACCACCTGCCCCTGATGAGTCACCCTCAGTCGGTCGCCTTCGGTGACTTCTCCGACCACCGAGGCGTCGATCTCCCACTTGGCGGCGACGGCGAGCACCTCTTCCACCTTGGAGGGCTCGACGAAGGCCATCATCCGTTCCTGCGACTCGGACATCAGCAGTTCAGGAGCGGTCATGCCCGGCTCTCGCACGTGGACGGCGTCCAGGTCGAGCCCCATGCCGACACCGGCGCGGGCGGCGGGCTCGGCCGACGCGCAGGAGAGGCCGGCGGCCCCCAGATCCTGGACACCGACGACCAGGTCCTTCTCGTACAGCTCCAGGCAGGCCTCGATCAGCTTCTTCTCCTCGAATGGGTCGCCGACTTGGACCGAGGGCCGCTTGGTGGCCGACTCCTCGTCGAACGACGCCGAGGCCAGGATCGACGCCCCGCCGATCCCGTCCCGACCGGTCGCCGCTCCCAACAACACGGCCACGTTCCCCGGGTTCCCGGCGGTGCCGAGCACCAGTTGGTCCTGGCGGAGGATGCCGAGGCACATCACATTGACGAGGGGGTTGCCGGAGTAGCAATCCTCGAAGGCGATCTCGCCTCCCACCGTGGGGACACCGACGGCGTTGCCGTAGCCGGCGATCCCCGACACCACCCCAGAGAAGAGGTAGCGGTTGCGGGAGTTGTCGAGGGGGCCGAAGCGGATCTGGTCCCACAGGGCGATGGGGCGCGCTCCCATCGTGAACACATCGCGCAGGATGCCACCGACCCCGGTGGCGGCTCCCTGATACGGCTCCACGTAGGAAGGGTGGTTGTGACTCTCGATCCTGAACGCCGCCAGCCAGCCATCACCGAGGTCGATGACGCCGGCGTTTTCGCCCGGTCCCACCACCACCCACGGCGCCTCGGTCGGGAAACGGCCGAGATGCACCCGCGACGACTTGTAGGAGCAATGCTCCGACCACATCACCGAGTACATCGCCAACTCCGCCGGCTCGGGCTGGCGGCCGAGGATCTCGACGATGCGGTTGTACTCGCGGTCCGTCAGCCCCAGGCGACGATGGAGAGCGTCCTCGTCGCCGGATTCGGTGCCGTCGCCCTCGGTGAGGGCGTCTTCTTCGGGGGCGAGGTCGGTTCTCATGCGGGTATCCGGTCTGTGGCGGCCACCAGGCTCTCGAGGAGGAGCCGGCCGTCGTCGCTGCCGAGGATCTCCTCGGACGAGCGCTCGGGATGGGGCATGATGCCGACCACGTTGCCGGCCTCGTTGGCGATCGCCGCCGCCCGATCCTGGGAGCCGTTGACGTCTTCGACGTAGCGAGCCACCACCCGGGCGGTCCCGGACGGGTCGGTGTGCTGGCCTTCGTACGAGTTGAGGGGGAGGGTCACAACCGTGCCCGGCTCCACAGAGGCGGTGAGGACGGTGCCGGTGTCGACGATCTCGACCTCGACGGGCCGGCAGATGAAGCGCAAGTCGCGATTGGCGATCAACGCTCCCGGCAGCAGATGCGCCTCGCACAGGATCTGGAAGCCGTTGCAGATCCCGACGACCGGGCGACCCTCCTCTGCCATACGGGTCACGGCCGACATCACAGGCGAGAAACGGGCGATCGCCCCCGTTCGCAGGTAGTCGCCGTGGGCGAAGCCCCCGGGCAGGACCACGCCGTCGAAGTCGGCCAGGTCGGTCTGGCGATGCCACACGAGCTCGGCTTCAGCGCCAAGCGAGCGGAGAGCCCACTGGACGTCGAGCTCACAGTTGGATCCCGGGAAGACGACTACAGCGATCCGGCTCACCCCTCCACCTCGATCCGGTAGTCCTCGATCACGGGATTGGCCAACAGCCGCTGGCACATCTCGTCGACGAGCTTCTTCACCGTCTCGGCGTCGTCACCTTCGACCTCCAGGTGGAGGGTCCGGCCGGTTCGGACGGAGTGGACGTCGCCGTATCCGAGATCGACCAGAGATCGTGAGATGGCCGTGCCTTCGGGGTCGGCGATCTCGGGGCGCCTTTCGATGTGGACCGTTACTTTCACCTCATCTCCGCCAGGTAGTCGTCGAACGAGCGGCCAGTGATCCGCTCGTAGGCCTCCACGTACCGCCGACGGGTGCCCTCGATGACCTCGGGCGGCAGATCGGGTGGAGGAGGGGTGTGATCCCATCCCGTCGAGTCGAGCCAGTCCCGCACGTATTGCTTGTCGAAGCTCGGAACCGGCTGGCCCGGCCGCCACTCGTCGGCGGGCCAGTAGCGGGAGGAGTCCGGGGTGAGCACCTCGTCGATCAGCAGCAACTCGTCACCGACGAAACCGAACTCGAACTTGGTGTCTGCGAGGATCACGCCACGTTCGGCGGCATAGTCGGCGGCCTGGCGATAGATGTCGAGGCTGCGGGCGCGGAGTTCGTCGTAGAGGTCGTCGCCCAGGACGCGGCGGGCGTCGGCCTCGGTGAGGTTCTCGTCGTGGCCGCTCGTCGCTTTCGTAGCCGGGGTGAAGATCGGCTCGGGCAGCTTGTCGGCCATCGCGAGACCCGGCGGTAGATGTTCGGTTGTGGGGCCGCCGCCTCGCTGGTACTCGGCCCACGATGACCCATAGAGGTAGCCGCGGACGACACACTCCACAGGCACGACCCGGGCGCGCCGCACGACCATCGCCCGCCCCGCCAGCTCGGCGCGCTGTTGGCCGGTGAGCGGCTCGATGCCGGTCAGATCGGTGGTGACGAAGTGGTTGGGCGTGTCGAGCAGGTCGAAGAAGTGGAGAGACAGGCCCGTCAGCACGCGGCCCTTGTCGGGGATCGGCTGGTTGAGGATCACGTCGTAGGCCGAGATGCGGTCGGTGGCTACGAAGAGGAGGTGGTCGGCGTCGATCTCGTAGATCTCCCGGACCTTCCCGGAGGCCAGATGGGGCATAGCCAGCACGGGTGCCCATCGTAGCCACGAGTCCGGTGGCAGCCGTCGTCACTCCGGCAGCTCCGTTTTCGCGTCTGTGCGCGACGGCGAGAATGTGGCTTCCATGGTTCGAGTCGCCGTCGTTCACCACAATCGAGAGATCGGTATCGGCCGTCTCGAAGAGTTCCTCGTCGGCCACGACAAGGTCGACGTGTGGGCACCCGAGGCGACCTACCCGGTCGACGTCGAAGCCGTCGTGGTGATGGGCGGCTTCATGGGCGCCTACGAGACCGACCTCCATCCGTGGCTGGTCGACGAGAGCACGTGGCTCCGACTTCAGGTCGAAAGCGGCGTGCCCGTGCTCGGGATCTGCCTCGGCGCTCAACTGCTCGCTCACGCCCTCGGCGGAGAGGCCTTTCGTGCGCCCCGGCCCGAGGTGGGGGTCGTCGAACTCCACTACACGGAGGAGGGGCGCAGACATCCCGTCGTCTCCCGGCTGGGGGAGCGGGCATTCCTGGCACACCAGGACACGTTCCGTCTTCCGTCCGATGCCGTCTTGTTGGCGAGCACCGACCGGTACCCGGCCGCATTCCGGATCGGCTCGGCGATCGGGATCCAGTGCCATCCGGAGACGCCGGTGGAGGAGGCTCGTCGCTGGCTCGACTTCCCGGATTTCGACATCCCCGAGCGGGCAGGTGTGTCACGGGAGCGGTACATCTCCGAGCTGGAGGAGCATTCACAGGCCACTGATCACGGTGCGCGAGAGTTCTTCGCTGCCTGGTTCGGGAGGCTGATCGGGAGCGACCGTTAGCATCGCCCGGCGATGGACGCGGTGAACCGAGCGATGAGCACCAGCGACGCCTGGGCTTCCCGGCTGTCGATCGAGGCTACGGGCGACGGCGCCTCCATCATGCGCCTGGGCGGGGACCACATGAATTTCCTCGACGGGGCCCATGGCGGCGCCCTCTACTCCCTGGCGGAAAAGGCGCTGCGGGCTGCCGCCTCACAGTCCGGGCGCGGGATCACTGTCGTCGACACCCATCTGGTCCTCACCGCCGGCGGCAAGGAAGGCGACACGTTCACCGCCACCGTCGAGCCGGTGAATGTGGGGCGCACGCTCGGGGTGTACTCCGTTTCTGTCACCCGCAGCGACGGCCGCTTGGTGGGACGGTTGACCGGCACGGTGAGGTTTTCGTCGTGACGGTTCGGGTGGGCGTCGACCTCGGAGGCACCAAGATCGAGGCCGTGGCCTTGGGCCCGGACGGTGAAGAGCTGGCGCGGAGGCGCCGCCCCACTCCGCAGGGTGACTACGAGGCGATCCTCCGCGCGATCGGAGAACTCGTCGACCAGGTGTCTGTCAGGCTCGACGTAGCCGAAGCCATCGGAGTCGGAACACCCGGGTCGGTATCGCCTTTCGACGGGCTCATGAAGAACTCGAACTCCGTCGTCCTCAACGGGAAGCCACTCGACCGTGACCTGGAGCGGTTCCTCGGCCGGCCAGTGATCATGCGCAACGACGCGGACTGTTTCGCTCTCTCGGAAGCCGTCGACGGAGCTGCGGCGGGAGCGGAGGTCGTTTTCGGCGTGATCCTCGGGACCGGCGTCGGGGGAGGCGTGGTGGTCGACGGGACGGTTCGCACCGGACCCAACCGGACCGGAGGTGAGTGGGGTCACAACCCTCTGCCCTGGCCGACCGAGGACGAGCGGCCCGGGCCCGACTGCTACTGCGGGAAGACCGGTTGCATCGAGACCTGGTTGTCGGGACCGGGATTCTCCGCCGACCACACCCGTGTGACCGGAGAGCAGCTCGATCCACCTGGCATCGTCGCCGCAGCCCGCGGCGGCGATCCGGCGGCGCAGGCGAGCCTCGATCGCTACACCGACCGCCTGGCGCGGGGATTGGCCACGATCATCGATGTGCTCGATCCGGATGTCTTCGTACTCGGCGGCGGAATGAGCAACGTCGACGAGCTCTACACGGCGGTGCCGGAGCTGTTGCCCCGCTACGTCTTCGGGGGTGAGGTGGCCACCAAAGTGACTCGGAACGTGCACGGAGATTCCTCTGGAGTCCGCGGAGCCGCGATGCTGGTGCCGACATGATCGAGAACGTCCTCGCCTCCCGCTACGCGTCGCCCGAGATGGTGGAGCTGTGGAGTCCGGTCACCAAAGTGAGGCTGGAGCGGGAGCTGTGGGTGACGGTGATGGAGGTCCAGCAGGACCTCGGCCTCCCTTTTCCCGAGGGTGCCATCGACGCCTACCGGCGCGTCATCGACCGAATCGATCTCGAATCCATCGCCGAACGCGAGCGTGTCCTTCGCCACGACGTCAAGGCCCGTCTGGAGGAGTTCAACGAGTTGGCCGGGTTCGAGACCGCCCATCTCGGCATGACCTCTCGGGACGTCACCGAGAACGTCGAGCAACTGCAGCTGAAGCGATCCCTCGAGCTGATCCTGGTGCGGGCCGTGGCGGCCCTGCTGGCGATGGCTCGGCTCGCCACCGAGTACTCGGGTCTGGCGGTGACGGGCCGCACCCACAACGTTCCTGCCCAGGTGACCACGGTGGGAAAGCGGATCGCCACGGCGGGAGAAGAGCTCGCCTCGGCAGTCGAGAGGACCGAACGGCTGGCCGCCAACCTGCCACTGCGGGGCATCAAGGGTCCGGTCGGAACCCAGCAGGACCAGGTGGAGCTCCTGGGATCTGACGAGGCCGCCGCCGAGCTCGACCGGCGCGTCGCCGAGCGCCTCGGCTTCGGCTCCACCATGAACTCGGTCGGCCAGGTCTATCCCCGCAGCCTCGACTTCGACGTCGTGTCCGCGCTCGTCCAACTCGCCGCCGGTCCGACGAGCTTCACCACGACCCTGCGTCTCATGGCCGGTCACGACCTCGCCACCGAAGGGTTCCGGGCGGACCAGGTCGGATCGTCGGCGATGCCGCACAAGATGAACGCCCGGACATCCGAGCGGATCCACGGGTTCAAGGTGATCCTCTCTGGTCACCTGGCCATGGCGGCTGCACTGGCCGGTGAGCAATGGAACGAAGGCGACGTCTCGTGTTCCGTCGTGCGCCGGGTGATGCTTCCCGACGCCTTCTTCGCCGCCGACGGCCTCTTCCAGGCGTTCCTCACCATCCTCGGCGAGGTCGGATTCTTCCCTCAGGTGATCGAAGCCGAACTGGCCGCCCAGCTGCCGTTCCTCGCCACCACGCGTCTGCTCGTGGAGGCCGTCCGTCGCGGGATGGGCCGCGAGGAAGCACATGAGGTCATCCGCCGTCACGCGGTCGCGGCCGCCGGCGAGCGTCACCGGGGCGGCCAGCCCGACCTGCTCGGGAGGCTGGCCGCCGACGAAGCGTTTCCGTTGGACGAGTCGGGCATCGAGGAGATCCTGTCCCGGCCCCTCGAGTTCACCGGCCGGGCTGCCGACCAGGTGGCGGCCTTCGTGGAACGAGTGGAGGGCATAGCCGGACGACATCTGCCCGCTGTCGAGTACAGGCCGGCGCCGATCCTCTGACATGCGGCTGAGCCTGGACCAAGCCCGGCGGATGGCGCTCGGCGCCCAGGGCTTCACCGAACCAAAGGTGCGGGGGCGGGTCGACGTGCGTCATTTCCGGAAGGTGCTCAAACGCCTGGGAGTGGTGCAACTCGACTCCGTCAACGTCTTCGCCCGCACCCACTACATGCCTTTCTTCTCCCGCCTCGGGCCCTACGACCGAGATGCTCTCGACCGGTGGCTGTGGCGGTCGGGGGACGTCTTCGAATACTGGGCCCACGAGGCGTCGCTTCTCCCGGTCGAGGATCACCCGCTGTTCCGGTTCCGGATGGAAGCCGGCTGGCACTGGGAGAGACTGGAGCGGATGTTGGAGGAGCGGCCCGATCTCCTCGACCAGATCGAGGCGGAGGTCGCCGAAAAGGGCCCGCTTCGGACCGCCCACCTGACTGACCCCGGTGACCGTCCCAGTCCCGGCATGTGGAATTGGTCAGACGGCAAGGTGGCGCTCGAAGCTCTCTTCCTCGTGGGACGTGTCACGACCGCCTACCGGGAGAACTTCGTCCGCTACTACGACATCACGTCCAGAGTGATCCCGGCCCAGGTGTTGGCCATGCCGACCCCGGACGCCGAATCGGCACAAGCCGAATTGTTGAAGAAGGCCGCCCGGGCACTGGGGGTCGGAACATACGACGACCTCGCCGACTACTACCGGATCCGCGGTCCGAAAGCCCGCCCGCTCATCGAGAAACTCGTAGCCGACGGGGATCTGATAGAAGCCCAGGTGGAGGGTTGGGACCGGGCGGCATACGTGTACCCCGGGGCCGTCATTCCCCGGCGGGTCGAGGGTTCGGCTCTTCTGTCGCCGTTCGACTCCCTCGTTTGGCACCGTCCCCGGGCCGAGCGGCTGTTCGGGTTCCGATACCGGATCGAGATCTACACCCCGGCGCCGAAACGGGTCTACGGGTACTACGTGCTGCCGTATCTCCTCGACGGTCGACTGGTGGCCCGGGTCGACCTCAAGTCCGATCGCAAGTCGGGTCGGCTGCAGGTGAAGGGAGCCTTCGCCGAAGAAGACGTCGACCTCCCGGCGGTGGCCACGAGCCTGGCAGCCGACCTCGAACGAACCGCCGAATGGCTGGGCTTGGCGGAGGTGGAGATCCACCCGAATGGCGACCTAGCGGCGAGCCTTGCGAAGGCATTGACCTGACTGCCGACAGTGTTGATTTCCCGAGCTGCGCTCGGGTGGGGGGCGACCCCCCATACCCCCCGCGCGTCGGCGTACTGGTGCGATACGCGGGTCGCGCCTGTCAAAGCACCGGGATCGTGGGCGGATCGCGTCGGCTTCCGCCGCGCGGTTTTCTGTCCTGCGCCTTCGGGCTCATCCGAAGGCATCGAGGCCCGTCAGGGCCTGGCCCATGATCAGCGTGTGGATCTCGTTGGTGCCCTCGTAGGTGTAGACCGACTCCAGGTTGGTCATGTGACGGATCACCGGGTACTCCAACGTGATCCCGTTGGCACCGAGGACGCTGCGGGCGAGGCGCGCCACCGCGAGGGCATTGCGGGTGTTGTCCATCTTTCCGAAGCTGATCTGGGCGGGAGTCAGCGTGCCGGCGTCTTTGCGGCGGCCCAGATGGTGCGCAACCAGCAAACCCCGGTTGACGGCGATCATCATCTCCACGAGCTTCTGCTGGGTGAGCTGGAAGGAGCCGATCGGCTTTTCGAACTGGGTCCGCTCCTTCGAGTAGTCGAGGGCCGCCTCGTAACATGCCCGGGCTGCTCCCACCACACCCCAGGCGATCCCGTAGCGCGCCTCATTGAGGCACGACAACGGACCGCGCATCGAGGACACACCCGGTAGCCGGAACTCGTCGGGGATTCGCACATCGTCGAGGGTCAACTCGGAGGTGACTGATGCCCGCAGCGATGCCTTGTGCTTGATCTCGTGAGCGGCGAAGCCGGGGGCGTCGGTGGGGACGATGAAACCGTTGATGCCGTCGTCGGTGCGGGCCCAGATGATGGCGATGTGGGCGAGGTTGCCGTTGGTGATCCACATCTTCGACCCGTTGATGATCCAGTCGGATCCGTCGCGGCGCGCATGAGTGCGCATCGAGGCCGGATCCGATCCGGAATCCGGCTCGGTGAGGCCGAAGCAGCCGATCACCTCTCCGGAGGCCATCCGGGGCAGCCATTCCTGCTTCTGCTCTTCCGACCCGAACTTCCAGATCGGGAACATGGCCAGCGAGCCCTGCACCGACACGAAGCTGCGCAGGCCCGAATCCCCTGCCTCGAGTTCCAGGCACGCCAGCCCGTAGGCGGTGCCGGAGGTGCCGGCGCAACCGTACCCCTCGAGATGCATGCCGAGGAGCCCCATGTCGCCCATGGTCTTTGCTAACTCGACCGGAAAGATCCCCTGCTCCCACCACTCACCAACGTTGGGGAGCACCTCCTTTCGGACGAACTCCCGCACGGTGTCTCGGAGCAGCCGTTCTTCGTCGTCGAAGAGTGAGTCGATGTCGAGGAAGTCGTTGGGGTCGGGGGTGGCCAGCGAGATGTCAGCAGTCATGGATGCAACCATGCTACCGGTGACGCTTCGACCACCGCTCCGGGGGTCAGCCGGCGAGAGTCTTCTCGGTCAACTCGCGGCGGTAGTCGGCGAGCTTCTGGGTGAGGGCCTCGTCGCCGACAGCCAGGATCGCCACAGCGAGGAGGGCGGCGTTGGCGGCGGCGTCGATCGCCACGGTCGCCACGGGGATTCCAGTAGGCATCTGCACCGTCGAGAGCAAGGCGTCCAGCCCGTCGAGAGAGGCCGAGATCGGCACGCCGATGACCGGGAGCAATGACTTGGCGGCCATCACCCCCGCCAGGTGGGCGGCCTTGCCGGCGCCGGCGATGATCACTCCGAACCCGTTGGAGGCGGCGGTGGAGGCGAACTCGAGCGCCTGGTCGGGTGTCTTGTGTGCCGACAGGACCTGCATCTCGTATTCGACGCCGAACCGATCGAGCATCTCGGCGGCTTTCTCCATCACCGGACGGTCCGATCCAGCTCCCATGACGATGGCGACCCGAGGTGTCATGGGAGGTGACGCTAGCAACCGCCGGAAGTGAGAGATCAGGCGGAGGTGAACGCGTACTGGGCCGACTCCGCCACCTGGCGATAGCCGATCCGCTGGTAGACGGCATTGGAGGTGGGGTTCGCCAGGTCCGTGTAGAGGAAGCAGAACCGGTAGCCGCTGTCCAGCAGCCATTGCGACTGGGCTGCTACCAGGCTCGTGGCATATCCGCGACCCCGGTGCTGAGGAGGGGTGTAGACCGGGCCGATGCGGATTCCGTTGAGCGTCTTCCCTCCATAGCCGCTCGCCGACACCGGCACGTCTGTGTCTTCCCACAGCCAGAACGCGGCCGAAGGGTCCCCGCCGAGTCGCATGTCCACGGTTCGGGCGATGCGCGCCTCGTCGTACGTCTCCGCCGGATGCACTTCTCGCTGGAAATCCCTCATCCACTGCAGCAGGAGCGGACGGTCGTGTCGGACGGCGGGTCGGTGTCGCCCACGAGCCACGGGCACGCGAGCGACCTCTTCGAGGCTGAACACGCCCTGAGACATCAGTAGCTTCGGATTCGCTCCGGCGACGCGGCTCCATTCGCCGACGAACCATTCCACCGCCGGGAGGTTGCCGATCACTCCCGGAAGACGGCGGAAGAGGACCCGGATGGACAAGACGAGCATCTCCACCGTCTCGCGGGAGTCGAAATCGCCGAGGACGAGGTCGCGGGGCGGGGTCAGCACGGCGGTGCCCAACACTCGTCCCCCGTGCTCCACCGTCCACAGATGGATCCGGGAGTAGGCCTCGGGGATACGCAGGGCGTTTCCTATGACGCCGAGGAGCAGATTGTGGCGGGCTTCTTCGGCGGCGAGTCGCTCGGCGGCTCGGTCCAGGAACCGCTGCGGGTCGGTATGTCGGACGACCTCCACGGGACGACATTATCCGAGGCGGGGCCCAGCCACGCTCTGACATATCGGGACAGCCGTGCCGTCCTCGAACGCGCGGACCCAATCGCGGCAATATGCTTGCAGCTCGCCAGCATCGCCTAGCTTCTGTCCTGTCTATGCAGAGGCGGCAGATGGGTGGAGGGGACAGGTAGGGATAGGCGGCCGATGCGGATGGCGTGCGCGCTCCGCCTTGGCCGCTCCCTACCGCTTCCGGCCTGCTCAGCCGGCGGCGATGTCCTTTCGGTACTGCATCCCCCGCCAGTGGACGCGGTCGACCGCGGCGTAGACCGCCTCACGGGCGTCGGCGATCGTCTCGCCCCGCCCGACCAGGTCGAGCACCCTGCCGCCGGCGGTGACGAGTCGGTTGCCTTCCCGCTTGGTTCCGGCGTGGAACACGAGGACGCCCTCGGGCACCGCATCGAGCCCGGTGATCACCGCTCCCTTCACGGGAGACTCCGGGTACCCCTCGGCGGCCAGCACCACTTCCACCGCCGCCTCGTCACTCCACTGCGGCTCGTTGGGCTTTCCGGCGAGGGCCGTTTCGATCAGATCGACCAGGTCGGATTGCAGGCGAGGCATCAGCACCTGGGTTTCGGGGTCGCCGAGGCGGACGTTGAATTCGAGGACCTTGGGGCCTTCGTCGGTGAGCACGAGGCCGGCATAGAGAAACCCCGTGTAGGGGTGCCCGTCTGCGTCCATCTGGCGCAACGTCGGCCGAACGATCTGGTCCAGGACGGAGTCGATCAGCCCGGGAGGGAGATCTTCGACGGGCGAGTAGGACCCCATGCCCCCGGTGTTGGGGCCGGTGTCGCCGTCACCCAGGCGCTTGTAGTCCCGGGCGGGGGCCAGGGCGACCGCCTCAGTCCCGGTGCACAGGGCGAAGACGCTGACCTCCGGGCCGGCGAGGAACTCCTCGATCACCACCCGGGATCCCGCCTCGCCGAAGTCGCCCCCGAAGCAGCGGTGGATCCAGTCGTGGGCGGCGTCGGCCGATTCCGTGACGAGCACGCCCTTTCCGGCGGCCAGACCGTCGGCCTTGATGACGTACGGCCCGGGGTGGCCGGCGATGTGCGTGTGGGCGGCATGAGGATCGTCGAACACCCACGTTGCGCCGGTGGGCACCCCCGCACGTTGCATCACGTCCTTGGCGAACGACTTCGAGGCTTCGAGGCGGGCGGCGGAGCGGCTGGGACCGAACACCGGGATGCCCAATGCCGCCACGGCGTCGGCCACGCCCGCCGCCAACGGTGCTTCCGGGCCGACGACCACGAGGTCGATGGCGTAGATCCGCGCCAGTGCTGCCACTGCGCCGACATCGGTGGGGTCTACCCCCTCCACGATGGCACCCAATTCGGCGAGGCCGGGATTGCCGGGCAACGACATCAGCTCGGTCACTCGATCGCTCTCGGCGAGCTTCCAGCCCAGGGCGTGTTCACGACCCCCGGATCCGATGAGCAGGACTTTCATCGCCGGGACATCATGGGATCTCGATCATCTGGGAACGCTCCGGCCCGACCGAGACCCACCCGATCGGCACCCCGGCGTTCTCCTCGATGTACTCGACGTAGGCCCGGGCTTCGGGCGGGAGGTCGCCGAAACTGCGGGCGTCGCTGATGTCGGTCTTCCAGCCGGGAAGGTCCTCGTACACGGGCTCGCATTCGTAGAGAACCCGCTGCTGGCGGGGAAACTCTGTGAACGTCTCCCCTTGGTAGCGATATGCGACGGCCACCCGGATCGTGTCGAAAGCCGAGAGGATGTCCAGCTTGGTCAGGAATAGACGCGTGAAGGTGTTGATCCGCACGGCGTATCGCAACGCCACGAGGTCGAGCCATCCGCAGCGGCGACGGCGCCCCGTCACCGTCCCGTACTCGCCGCCCAGTTCGATCATCTTGTCGCCGATCTCGTCGTGGAGCTCCGTTGGGAAGGGGCCGGTTCCGACCCGGGATATGTATGCCTTGGCCACACCGACGATCTCGTCGATCGCCTTGGGCCCGATTCCCGAGCCCACCAGCGCCCCTCCCGCGGTGGGGTTGGAGGACGTGACGAACGGATAGGTGCCGTGGTCGACGTCGAGGAGGGTTCCCTGGGCGCCCTCGAACAACACCTGCTTGCCCGCCTGGAGGCCTTCCCACAGGAGCAACGACGTGTCGGTCACGTGCGGCTCGAGGCGCTCGGCGTAGCCCAGGTACTCGTCGACGATTTGGTCACCCGAGATGGGCAGGGTGTTGTAGACCCGAGGGAGGATCTTGTTGACGTCTTCCAGGGCGGTCTCCACCTTGGAGGCGAAGATCTTCGGGTCGTACAGGTCCTGGACGCGGATCCCTGTACGGGCGTATTTGTCGGTGTAGGCGGGGCCGATGCCCTTGCGGGTGGTGCCGATCTGGTTGCGGCCCAGGTAGCGCTCCTTGACCGCGTCGAGCTTTCGGTGCCAGGGCATGATGAGGTGGGCGTTGGCCGAAAGGCGCACCCTCGAGGGATCCAGGTTCCTCTCGGCGGCCATGTCCATCTCCGCCAGCAGGACCTTGGGGTCCACAACCGTCCCCGAAGCGATCACCGGGATGCAGCTCGGGTACAGGATCCCGGAGGGGATCAAGGACAGAGCCAGTCGCTGCTCGCCGACGATGATGGTGTGCCCGGCGTTGTTGCCGCCCTGGTAGCGGACGACGAAGTCGGCCTTCTCGGCGAACACGTCGACGACGCGGCCTTTGCCTTCGTCGCCCCATTGGGCCCCGAGCACGATGGTGGCGGGCATATTCGAGACGCTAGCGGACCCGGCCGCGGCCTCTCGCGGGTTGTCGCATTAGTTCAAGACTGCGGGTGGGGGAGTTCGTAAGTTGGAAGCATGTCCGACTTCGAGAAACTCCATCGTTCCATCGATCACATGGCCCACCTCATCGAACGTATCCCGCCAGGCTCGTGGCAGGACCCGACACCCTGCTCCGAGTTCGCGGTGAAAGACCTCGTCGACCATCTCGTCGGCTGGGTCCACATCTTCGAGGCGGCGGCCTGGGACACCGACGCTCCTCGTGACCCGGACCACTACCGGGTGCAGACGGGTCACGCCGAGGCCTTCCGCCGGGCGGGCCATTCAGCGGTGTCTGGCTTGGAGGAGGGCGGGCTCGATCGGCAGCTGCTGATGTCGCAGGCCCGCATTCCCGGGTCCATGATCCGCGACATGATCGCCATGGAGTACCCGGGTCACGGCTGGGATCTGGCCGTGGCCACCGGCCAGGCGTATCCGTTCGAGGACGAGATCGTCGAGGAGGCGTTGGCGGCGGCCGAGAGGACCATCTCGTCGGAGTATCGAGGCTACGGGGAAGGCCAGTTCCGTCCCGTGGTGCCGACCGGACCCGAGGCCACGGTTGTCGAGCGTTATGTGGCGTTCCTCGGTCGCGACCCCCACTGGCAGCCGCCGGCCCAGGCGGCGTCGTAGCTGAAACGTAGGATGCGGCTCGTGGCAGAGCCGCTGAAGAACTCGTTCGGGCTGGAGGTGATCGAGCGGATCGCGGGGGACATCGCCGCCGTCCACCCCGCGTTCCCGCGCCGGGAGTTCGTTGCGATGGCCAGCGACGAGTTCCTCGACCTGGAGTTGACGGGACGGGCGCGCCACATCGCCGCCGCATTGGCTGCCACGCTCCCATCCGACCGGGCCGAGGCGCTGGGAATCCTCGAGGCATCGTTGGGCCCGCCGCTGGGTGACCGGGAGGCCGAAGGAATGGCATCGTTCGTGTACCTCCCTCACGTCTACTTCGTGGCCGCTCATGGGCTCGACCACTTCGAGGAGGCAATGAGCTTCCAGTACGAAGTCACCCGTCGCTTCACTGCCGAGTTCAGCATCAGGGCATTCCTCGAAGCCCACACAGAACGAACGCTGGGCCGGCTCCGCGAATGGACCGTCGACCCCGACATGCACGTCCGTCGTCTGGTCTCCGAGGGAACCCGGCCGCGGTTGCCTTGGGCACCGCGGCTGCAACGGTTCATCGAGGACCCGTCCCCGGTGGTCGACTTGCTCGAACGTCTCAAAGACGACCCCGCCGAATACGTGCGGCGCTCGGTCGCCAACAACCTGAACGACATCTCGAAGGACCACCCCGATCTCGTGGTCGACATCGCCCGCCGATGGCTCGACGAACCCGATCGGAGGAGGCTCGTCCGTCATGGCCTCAGGACATTGGTCAAACAGGGCCACGAACGTGCCCTGGCGGCGTTGTGTTATACGACCCGCGACGGCATCGAGGTCGAGGAGTTCGTCGTCGCTCCCGCCGAGGTGCCGGTCGGAGGCAAAACGACGGTGCGAGCGCTGCTCACCAATCGTGCCTCCTCGCCGCGTGCGGCCCTGGTCGACTTCCGAGTTCACTTCGTCAGGCGGAGCGGGTCGTCCCCCAAAGTCTTCAAGGGGAAGGAGGCCGAAGTCGGGCCGGGCGGCCGGATCGAGGTGAAGAAGACCGTTTCGGTTGCCCACCACACCACTCGCACGCCCTATCCGGGGGCCCACCGCGTGGAACTGATGATCAACGGGGAGGTGGTGGCGGCCACCCGGTTCGAAGTCACTGAAGACAACAGCAGTCAGTAGGAAGCCGCTCCCCGAGCTGTCACTTCCATCTGTGGCAACGACCACGATGCCGGTGATCCGAAACACAGCCGTAACAATCGCTCAACCGGCGAGTAACCGATCACCTGTTCAATGCCGCCAACGCTCCAGAGAGGAAACACATGTCCACACCGCAGGAAGTCCTGAAGAAGGTCGCCGACGAGGGTTTCGAGTTCGTCGACCTACGGTTCTGCGACCTGCCGGGCCAGGTCCAGCACTTCACCATCCCGTCGTCGTATCTGACAGTCGACGCCTTCGAGGATGGGTTCGGTTTCGACGGCTCTTCGATCCGGGGTTTCCAGCAGATCCAGGAATCGGACATGATCCTGATCCCCGACCCGACCTCCGCGGTCGAGGATCCGTTCCGCCAGCACAAGACGCTTCTCCTCTACTGCTTCGTCCACGACCCGATCACGAAGGAGCCCTACGAGCGCGACCCCCGCTACGTGGCGAAGAAGGCCGAGGACTACCTGAGGTCTACCGGCATCGCCGACACCTCCTACTGGGGGCCCGAGGCGGAGTTCTACATCTTCGACTCCGCCCGATTCGCCCAGAACCAGCACTCCGCCTTCTATTTCGTCGACTCGATCGAAGGCGCCTGGAACTCCGGCGCCGAGGAGGACGGCCACAACCTCGCCTACAAGCCCCGCTACAAGGAGGGCTACTTCCCCGTACCGCCGACGGACCACTACCAGGACCTGCGGTCGGAGATGACCCGCCGGCTCATCCAGGCAGGCATCGACATCGAGGTCCAGCACCACGAGGTAGGCACCGCCGGACAGGCAGAGATCGACATCAAGTTCGACACTCTGCTGCGGATGGCCGACAAGGTCACGCTCTACAAGTACATCGTCAAGTCGGTCGCCTGGCAGGCGGGCAAGACCGTCACGTTCATGCCCAAGCCGATCTTCGAGGACAACGGTTCCGGCATGCACACCCACCAGTCGCTGTGGAACGGTGACGAGCCGCTGTTCTACGACGAGTCCGGCTACGCGGGCCTGTCGGACATCGCCCGCTGGTACATCGGAGGGCTGCTCACTCACGCCCCAGCGGTCCTGGCGTTCGCCGCTCCGACGACCAACTCGTACCACCGGCTGGTCCCGGGTTACGAGGCGCCGGTGAACCTGGTCTACTCGAACCGCAACCGGTCGGCGGCCATCCGGATCCCGACGTACTCGCAGAGCCCGGCCGCCAAGCGGCTCGAGTTCCGCTGCCCCGACCCGTCCTGCAACCCGTACCTCGCCTTCTCGGCGATGCTGATGGCGGGCATCGACGGCATCGTGAACAAGATCGAGCCGCCCGATCCGGTGGACAAGGACATCTACGACCTGCCGCCCGAGGAGCTGGCCAATCTGCCGGCGGTGCCGTCCAGCCTCAGCGAGGCGCTGGATGCTCTGGAGGAAGACCACGAGTTCCTACTCGAGGGCGGGGTGTTCACCGAAGGCCTGGTCGAGACGTGGATCGACTACAAGCGGGAGCACGAGGTCGACGCGCTCCGGCTGCGGCCCCACCCGTACGAGTTCGTCCTCTACTACGACATCTAGACAGATCGATGGCCCCGGCGTTGCTCGCCGGGGCCATTCCAGGGTTCGCCCACGTTCCGTGACGGAGCGCACGGAACGTGGGCGAACATCTTTCAGGCAGCCTTGGCGAAGTTCTCCTCAGTCACCCGCTCCGCCCGGGTGTGCCCGGCGACAGTGAGAGCGGCGGCGATCAGAACCAAGTTCTTGATCACGAACTCACCCTCGGTCGTGAGGAGCAGCAGGTTCCCATTCTGGAACGCCACTTCGGGCTGGGTGACCAGCGCCAGGAACGTGCCCGCCAGGTGGGCAGCGACTCCCGCCGCGATCCACGGGCTGCGACCCATCACCAGGGCGGCGCCCAGGGCCACCTCGACGATGCCCAGGGCCGGCACGAACAACCCTTCGGGCAGGAACGGCACGGTGTTTGCGACCAGGTCGCCCACCGGGGTCACGTCGAAGGCCTTCAGTGCCCCGAACCACACGAACACCACGGCCAACGAGACCCGCAGCATCACCGGGCCAAAACGCCGGGCCACTTCCAGGGCACGGTCCAGAACCGCGTTCTGGGCTGCGTCATCTCGAATACGAGTGGGTTGCATGTTCATCCTCCGTTGTCGACTTCACGCAGCCGCCAACGTATGGAAAGGAGCTCGAGATCTCGTCTGCCGGGCGCAGATTCCGGGCTACCACCGCGGGCGCATCCTGGAGGGAGTCGTGTCCGACGAGGGGTGTAGACGTCCCGACGTCCGGGTCAGGGTTCTCCCCGGGTCACGCGGGCACGAGCTGATCGAAGGTGCACTCCTCGGGAGCTTTGTCGTCTCTCCAGCCTTTGAAGGCCGGCGCCCGCAGCCGACCGGCATCGGTGAGCTGGCGATGCTCGACGATCGCCACCAGCCGAGGCTCGACGAAGTGGGCACGGCGCAGCTCGGGGGCCGTCCGGAGCACCGAGCGATCGAAGGGCGGATCCGTCGGCTCGAGCTCCTCGAGGCGGCGGGCGGCATCGTCGAGTCCCGCCCGGTCGAAGCCCGTGCCCACGTTCCCGACGTAGCGCAGACCGTCGGAGTCGTAGACGGCCATCACCAGGGAGCCGATGCTCCCGGCGCGTCGACCTTCACCCTCGGTCCAGCCCACGATCACCACGTCGGCGTCGTAGGTGAGCTTCACCTTCAACCATGAACGGGATCGGGCCCCGGGTTCGTAGCGGGAGTCGAGGCGCTTGGCGACGATTCCTTCCAGCCCTTGTTCCTCGGCTGCCCGGTACAGCGCCACTCCCGCTCCTTCGACCAGCGGTGACAGTTGGACGTGCTCGTCGGGAACGAGGATCTCTTCCAGGGCCGCCCGCCGCTCCCGGAGCGGCTCGGCGGTGAGGCTCTTGCCGTCGAGGTAGATGAGGTCGAAAGCCATGAAAACGACCGGTATCCGTTTGGCCAGGGCCTCGACCCGGCGTGGCTCGCGGACATGCATTCGCTGCTGCAGTAGCTGGAACGAGGGCTTTCCATCCTGGAAGGCGACGATTTCGCCGTCGAGGACGGCATCGAGCGCTACCAGGCGGTCATGGAGGCCGGCGAGCTCCGGATAGCCTTCGGTCATGTCCTTTCCATTGCGGGAGAACAGGCGGGTGGACGTGTCGCACACCGCCAGCGCTCGGACCCCATCCCATTTCGGCTCGAAGCCCCAGGCCGGGTCGTCGAAGGAGCTCTTGGTGAGCGTGGCGAGCATCGGCTGGAGAGGAGGGGGTTCCTGGCGGGGAGGGCGCTCGTCCTCGGAGAGGAGGGCGAGCCAGTGGTCCTTGCCGTCGGACGCCCCGGTGTGGACCAGGTGGTAGGTGCCGCGCAGGCGCTCTCCCTCCAGGCGGAACGTGATCCGGTCGTCGGTGCGGCCGATCATTTCGTAGGTGCCGGCGTCGAAGATCCGCACCTCGCCACCCCCGTATTCGCCCGCCGGGATCGCACCGGAGAACGTGGCGTACTCCATCGGGTGGTCCTCGGTGTGGATCGCTAGGTGCCGCTCGCCGCGCTGGCGGGGCAGGCCTTTGGGGACGGCCCACGACACGAGGACGGGATCGTCGCCGTTGAACATCTCGAGCCGGACGTCGTGGTGGAGCCGGGTGGCGTAGTGCTGCTGGATGACGAATGTCTCACCAGGTGGCGCGGTCAGCGGATCCACATCGCTGGTCACGACGGTGGTGGGCGGTTCGGGCGTGCGCTCGAAGTCCCGCTTGCGCCGGTACTCGGAGTCGGTCACGGGCGATCCCGAAGACGAGTCATCTCACCACCACCCTATGCCGACGCGTACCGGTGTCCCTGAAAAGGGCGAGGGCCGCACGGACGGCTTCGACCGTCCGTGCGGCCTGATTCGGGTGGGTCGGCTCAGGACTCCGGATCGGGAAGGACGTACAGCGGCTCGCCGGTCTCGAGCAGCGACTTGAGGTCCGAGAGCACCTCGGCCCATCCGCCGCCGGCTCCTTCGACGTTCCCGGCGACCATGTTCGCCAGACCCGGCGCTTCCTCGAGCTCATGGGTCACCGTGAGAGAGGTCGTCCCGCCCATCCACGGTTCGATCTCGTACGTCAAGCGGGTCGGCCCTTCCTTGGGCTCCCACTGGGCGTGCCACGTGAGTACGAAGCGCTTGGGGGCGTCCGCTTCGATGACCTCGCCCACGACCACGACCTCGGGCATGCCATACGCCTGCATCTTCTCGTCGGCGAGGATGCGGTAGCTGGCGCCAGGTCGCAGCTCGGGGTCGTACTCGATGATGCCGCCGTAGCCGTAGCGGACGGTCCATTCGGGCTTGGTGATGGCGTCCCACACCTGCTCCGGGGTCGCCTTGATGAACACCCGGTACACCTGGGTGGTCGGTGCTTGGTCGCTCATTGCTGTTCCTCCAACTCTCTCTTCAATTCGGTGAGCGCCTGCGCATGGCGCTCTCGGTACTTGTGGATCCACCGGTCGTGGATCGCCTGGATGGGCACCGGGTTGAGGTAGTGGAGCTTCTCGCGCCCCACCTTCCGCGACACCACCAGTCCGGCCTCCTCGAGCACCTTGAGATGCTTCATCACCCCGAACCGGGACATCTCCAGGCCCGACTCGAGCTCGGTGAGCGAGCGGCCGTCTCGCTCGAAGAGCAGATCGAGCAGGTACCGACGGGTCGGGTCGGCTAGTGCCTTGAAAACCCGGTCGTCATCCACGGCCGAGACTATATGTGACCAATTGGTCACATGTCAACCCCATTCTCGTTTGTCGAGCGTCGTCGGCCCGGTAGCGTCCGCCCGATGGACGACCACAAGGTGGCGGTGATCGGTCTCGGCCTGATGGGATCGCGGCTGGCGGCCCGACTCATCGAACACGGCTTCGACGTGTCCGGCTTCGATCCCGACGCCGAGCGATCGGCTGCGTTCGAGCGGATCGGCGGTCAGGCGGGCGGTTCGCCGTTCGAGGCCGCCGAAGGATGCCGCGCCGTCATCCTCTCATTGCCGGACTCGACCGTCTCCCGCGAGGTGTGTCTGGGAAGAGGGGGACTTGCCGCTTGCCAGGGGCTGGAGATCGTCTACGACACCACGACGGGCAGGCCCGAGGACGCCGTCTCGATCGGTGCCGAACTGGCCGAGGTCGGGATCGACTACTGCGACGCCACCCTCAGCGGCAACAGCGCCCTTGCCGAAACCGGCGGATTGGTGGTGATGGTGGGAGGGTCCGACGCGGCGTATCGGGCCGGGGTTCCGATCTTCGAGGTGATCGGACGGTCCCATCACCACGTCGGACCAGTCGGGGCGGGTTCTCGGATGAAGCTTCTCGTCAACCAGGTGCTGACCATCCACCGCGTCGCTCTGGCCGAGGCTCTCACGACCGCTGAGCTGGCCGGCATGGAGCTCGAGTCGGTGCTCGGCGTGTTGCGGGACAGCCTCGCCTACTCCCGGGCCATGGACGTCTGGGGAGAGCGAATGGTGGAGGGAGACCACACCGCGCCGGCGTCGCGGCTCCGTCAGGGCCACAAGGACACACAACTGATCATCGAGCACAGTCGCCAACTCGGCGCTCCGACCGGTCTCATCGAGGTGGTGGAGTCGGTTCAGGCCGGGGCGAAAGCACAGGGCTTGCAGGATCTGGACAATTCGGTCGTCATAGAGGTTCTGCGTCGTCGAGTGGGCCGGGGTCGGGTTCCAGACGCCTGAGCGAATTCATGTATCGTGTATTGTGTAGACAATCGGAGGCAAATGAGCCGCGTCATCGACATCCATTGCCATCGTGAATGTGGTCCGGCCGCCGCCTTGGTGCGGCCGGAGGCGGAACGTTTGGGGCGTCGTCCACTGCAGATAGGCAACGAGTTGACGAGGGAAGTCAATCGGCGTCAACTCGAGTCGCTGCGGCCGAAGATGGAGTCGGTGGAGGTGCGGCTCGCCGACATGGACGCCATGGGTGTCGATGTCCAGGCTCTCAGCGTCTCTCCCTACCACCTGTTCTATTGGGTCGAGGGGGACCTCGGCCTGGATGCCTTCCGAACGATCAACGACGACCTCGCCGAGCTGGTGCGTGCCTATCCGGATCGCTTCTTCGGACTGGGGGCTATTCCCCTCCAGGACACCGACGCCGCCATCGCCGAGCTGGACAGATGCCGTAAGGAGCTCGGGTTCCCGGGGATCGAGGTCAGCACCCACGTGGAAGGCGAAGAGTTGTCGTCTCCTCGGCTGGCTCCTTTCTGGGAGGCCGTCGAGGACCTGGGGGCGGTGGTGTTCATCCACCCCACGGGGTTCACCCACCCCGATCGGTTCACCGACCACTACTTCTTCAACACGATCGGGCATCCGCTCGAGTCGACGATCTGTGTCGGGCGCCTGATCTTCGATGGCGTGATGGAGCGCCATCCGGAGCTGAAGATCGTCGTGGCTCACGGCGGCGGTTTCCTCCCCGCCTACGCCGGCCGCTTCGACCACGCCTATCACGCCCGGGAGGACGTACGTTCGCCGATACCCCGGCCGCCGAGCGAGTACTTGTCCCGCTTCTATTTCGACACGATGGTGTTCGAGCCCGATCAGTTGGGTTTTCTGATCTCCAAGTACGGAGCCGACCACATCCTGTTGGGCACCGACTACCCCTATGACATGGGTGAGACCGATCCCCTGGGCCTGATCGGCAAGGTGGAGGGTTTGACTCCCGAAGAGGTGGATCTGATCGCGGGTGGGAACGCTGCCCGCCTGCTCGGTGTCTCGGCAGAGTGATCGAGACGGAGAGGAACGAAATGACCGAGGGCAATTCACGGCTACGAGAACCGCTGGAGGTGGGTGTCATCGGCACCGGATGGTGCGGTGGCATCCGGGCGATCGCCGCATCACGTAGTGCCATGGTGTCCCGCCTGCATCTGGCGGAGATCGACGAAGCGCGATTGGCGGAAATCGCCGCCCAGACCTCCGCCGACCGGGTCACCACGAACTGGGAAGAGCTCGTGGGGGATCCCGACATCGATGCCCTCATGATCTCGGCCACTCCCGAGACGCTCCACTATCCGATGGCCAAGGCGGCCCTGGAGGCGGGAAAGCACGTTCTGCTCGAGAAGCCGATGGCCATCACGCTCGAGGAAGCCGACGAGCTCATCGAGTTGTCCGAGTCCGGAGGCCTCAAGTTCACGATCGGCTATTCGCAGCGCTTCAACGCCAAGCAGGCGCTCGTGAAGCGAAGCGTGGGCGACGGCAGCATCGGCCGACCGGTCACGGTGCTCATCAGCCGCCACATCACCCGCTCGCTCGGCTCGAAGATCGGTTCCCGCACCAAGCTGTCGCCCGCCGCCATGGAGGCGACACACGACATCGATTTCGCCTTGTGGGCCCTCGAGCCGCGTCGGCCGGTGCGGGTCTACTCGCAGGTGGCCTACGGTGCCCGGGAAGCCGAACACGGCGTCCCCGACCACCAGATCATCGTCATCACCATGGACGACGGGGTGACGGTGACGATCGGGGCCGGATGGGCGCTTCCTCCCGGTTATCCGAACTACTCGGCGACCTGGATCGAGTTCCACGGCACCGAGGGCGCCCTCATGATGGACGCCAGCCACACGGACATCGTCATGCACACGATGAAGGACGGGACCCGGTTCCCCCTGTCGACGATGCCCGGGGAGTACGTCGGGCACACCTACGCCGGGCCGATGGAGCGCGAGACGCTCCATTTCCTCGAAGCCGTGTACTGGGACCGAGACGTCATGGTGGCGCCCCGTCTGGCTCGCCAGACCATGGAGGTCTACATCGCCGCCGACCTCTCGGCCGACAAGGGACAGGTGATCGACCTGCCGCTCGGCTGATCAGTCGAGCGCCAGCCGGATCATGTGCAGGCCCGCCACGGTGGCGTAGGCGGCCCTCCGCTCCCTGTCGCCGCCGAAACGGAACGTCCGCTCGAGGTCGCCCTCGGGGGTGGTCACCACCATCGCCACCGCTCGGGTAGGCCCGCCGTCGTCGTCTTCTGCCGCGACTTCGAGGACGACGTCGGCCTGAGGAGGTGACAAAGGCTCTTTCGCGGGAGGCACAACGGTCCCGGCGAACATCGGCAGTGAGGCGAGCCTCGCCCCCACCTGTCCGAGGGTCGCCCGTTCCACCGTGGCGACTGTCCAATCGCGGGAGAGCAACGCCTCGGAGATCCGATCTTCGACGGTCTCGTCGTCGACTGCGAACACCGCCTCGCCCAAGCGCTCACGGATGGTCTGTTCGACCGGCTCTATGGCCAGACGCCCAGCGGCCTCCGAGTCGGACTTGGCCGTGATGCGGATCCTCACCTCCATGTCGCGGATGAGGAAAGCGATCGTCGGATTGCTGCTTTCGTAGAGGTCGGCGAGCAGGTCGGCGACAGCCGATTCGCCCATTCCCCAGGTGTGCAGGACCCGGCTCACGATCACCTGCGGCCCGCCCAATCGGCGCCGGATCCTGGGCAGGATCTGCTCCTCGAGCATGGGTTTCATCTCGGCTGGAACACCGGGCATGGCGAATATCAGCTTGCCTTCGTGCTCGAGGGCCACGCCGAGCGCGACGCCGGTGCGGTTGGGGAGAGGCTCCGCTCCCTCGGGCAGGTCGGCCATGCGGAGTTGGCTGGGCCGGACTTGGGCGCCCTGTGAGGAGATTCGTTGGCGGATCCATTCGGCGTGGGCTTCGTCGCGGGTCATGCCTCGGCCGGTCACCTCGCAGATCGCCTCGCGGGTCATGTCGTCCTGGGTGGGGCCGATCCCACCGGTGAGGAGCACAACGTCGGAGCGTTCGAGGGCCGTCCGGATGGTGTCGACCAGTCGCTCCAGGTTGTCGCCGACCACGACCTGGTAGTGGGAGTCGAGGCCCTCGGCGGCGAGGAGTCGACCGATGTACGAGGCGTTCGTGTTCTCGATCTGACCCAGGAGCAACTCGGTCCCGACGGCCACCACTTCGACGATCACGGCGGTCCCTTCCGGTTCGAGGCAGGGTTCCCGCAGACCGTCATACCGCCATCAGGACCTTCATGGCCTCGTCGACGAGATCGAACGCCCGGCCGGCTTCGTCTAGGCCGAGCTCGTGGCTCACCAGCGGGGCGAGGCTCAGCTTCCCGGATGCGGCCAGATCCGCTCCTTCGGCGTAGTCCCGGGTCACCGCCGCTCGAGGGTTGTGGATCGTCAGTTCCTTTAGATACAGCTGGTAGTAGGGCAGGCCGGTGCTGCCGCCGGTGATCGTCCCGTAGGCGAGGACTTCGCCGCCGATCCCGACGAGTTCAACAGCCCGGGCGAGTGTTGCTTCCGTGCCGACCGCCTCGACGACGATCGCCGGGCCTCGCCCATCGGTCATGTCGGCGAGTACCTGCTCGGCATCGTCGGGGGCGACCGCCCGCACCACCCCGCCGGTGTCCAAGGCCAGTTGCCGCTTCCATTCCGAGCGGGTGACCCCGACGACGTCCATGCCCGACAACGTCAGTAGCTGGGAGATGATCTGGCCGGTGACGCCCAAGCCGATCACGGCGGCAACCCGTCCCGGGAAGGGGGTGAGGTGCTTGACAGCGTGGACGCAGGTCCCGAGGACTTGCACGAGGCCGGCGGAGCGGGGATCGAGGTGGTCGGGAACCCCGACGATGCGGGCCGTCGGAGCCTGGATGAGCTCGGTGAAGACGCCGTCGACCTCTCGGCCCAGCAAGCCACCGTTGCGGCACAGGTTCGTGCGTCCTGCCTGGCAGAGGTCGCACCATCCGCATGCCACTCCTGGGTCGACCATCACCCGAGTGCCCTCCGGGTAGGGCGATCCGGGCGGAGCACTGACGACCCTGCCGACCATCTCGTGGCCGGCGATCCGCGGATAAGCCACGGGGATGTGGCCGTGGAACACCTTGACGTCGGTGCCGCATATCCCCACTCGTTCCACGGCGATCGTGTGGAGAGTGGGGTCGGACGGCGGGGAGACATCCGCCAGTTCGATTTCGTCAGGACCCGTGACGCGTATCGCCCTCATCCACCGCCTTCCTCTGGATAATGCATCATATCGGATTCAGGGTTGGCCCTCCGTCCAGGGTGCGGCCCGCCTCTCACCGAGGAGATTGACGGCAACGCCCGCCACGATCAGCACCAGGCCGGCGGCCAACTCGAAGCTGATGACTTCGCCCACGAAGATCGCTGACGAGATGACGCCCACTGCCGGGGTTCCCATCATCGTCAGGTTGGCCGAGACGGGGTCGATGTTGCGCAACACGACGATCTGCGCCCATAGGGCGATGCCCGACGCCAGCATCCCTTGGTAGGCCACGATGCCGGCGAGCGGAAGGCTCCAGTCGATCCGCGGCACGCCTTCCATCGTGAGCGCCACTGCCAGGAGGATGATGGTCGAACCGGCGAGTTGCCAGGGAAGGGCGTCGAGGGGCGTGATGCTCCATTTGTGGCCCCGGATGTGGACCGCTGTGGAGGCGTTCGTTATGGCGGCGAGAACGAGGAGCAGGTGCCCGAGGACTACGTCGCCTCGACTCCAATCGAGCGCCCACGGTTCGAAGAGGACCACGACCCCCGTGACCCCGAGGACGAGTCCCACCCAGCGGCGGGGGGTCATTCGGTCGCCCAGGAAGACCGCGGCGATCGGCACCGTCCACAGGGGCGTGGTCCAAGCCACCACCGACGACCGACCGGGCGGGACGATCTCGAGGGCCGTGAAGACGAGAAGGCTCACGACCGAAAGCCGGAAGACGGCCAGCGAGATGACGATCGGCCAGTCGTGTCGGGGCGGGAATCGCAGGCGCCCTCCGGCGGCGGCGATGATCATCAGGACGACCATCGCCCCCGCTACGCGGAAAACGCCCATCCAGACCGGGCCTATCTGGCTGACGCCGGCGGACATGATCGGCCAGTTGAGGCCGAGGATCAGGACCACGATCACGAGGAGCGTGTAGACGGCGGCGCGGGTAAGCCGGCGATTGTGGGCGGGCGCGTCGTCCTGCTGCCAGATCAGATCGCGGAGGACGCGGGTCATCCGCTTCTCCTCCGCACGTCTCGGCTTTGGGCTGGCAAGTCGTCGATCATGGACACCTTCCCGCGGCCTCGCCCGTCGGCACAGCCGGCGGGAAGCTGACCAGCACCTTGCATGTTACGAGCGCAATCGGGCCCACGATTCACCCCGAAGGGAGCGTCTCAGGAACCAGCCGCCACAGGATCACGAGGCCCACCGCGCCCACGCCGCCCATCGACACGGCGGCTACGGACAGGGTGGCGGCGGAGGTCACCGCGGCGATCAGCAACGGCCCGCCCACCGCTCCTACATCGCTGATCAGGCGCCACACGCCGAGGAAGCGGCTGCGCCCGTCGATGGGCGACAGGTCGGAGGCCAATGTCATGTTCATCCCCGATCCGAGGCCATTGGCCAGGCCGATGACCATCGCGATCGCAGTGAGGGCCGCCAGAGTCGATGCGATCGGGATGAGAGCCAACCCGAGAGCGAGGAGGGCGATGAACGGAGTGAACGCCCACTTGCGACCCTTGCGGTCCATGAGGAGCCCGACCGGGTAGAAGACCGCACTCTCGACCAAATACGACGCGGTGAAGATCAGAGGAATCGTCGCCCCTTCTACCCCGATCTTGGTCGCCCACAGGGGCAGTAGCACCTCGCGGGAGCTGCGGAGGATCTGGGCGATGACCGCCAGCGAACCGGCGGTGAGAAGCGTGCGGCGGTGATCCCGCACCACCTCGACGAGTGTCGCCTTCTGGTGAGCCGCTTCTTCCCTCACCAAATGTGAGGCGGGTGCCAAGGCGACGCTGAAGGCGGCGACGGCGGACAGTCCGGCGAGGACGAGGAACGCACCGTTGAGGCCGAAGCCCGGGATGATGAGGCTGGCCAGCGCCGGGCCGACGAAGAGGCCGATCCGGGTCGCCCCGCCGATAGTCGACATGACACGCCCCCGATGTTCGACGGCGCTGACGGAGGTGGCGAAGGCGAGGCGCCCGATCTGCCACAGTCCCCAGGCGCACCCCATCAGAGTCACCAGCGAGCCGAACACCCACAGCGACTGGGTGACCCACAGGGCACCGCCGATCGCGGCCAGGGCGACGCCGGTTGCCACCATCGACCGCTTCTCGCCGAACCGGGCGATCAGGACACCGGCGGGCACGTCGAAGAGGAGACGTCCGAGGCCGCGCAGTCCGACGATCACTCCCGCCTGGGCGGGAGATGCTCCGAGGTCGAGGGCAGCCAAGGCGATGACCGAACTGGCGGCTCCCTCTCCGACCGCGAACAAGATCGTGGGCAAATACACGGTGGCGGCCAGCGTTCGCAGTCGGAAGCCGCCGCTCGCACTGGGCGATGTCACCTCAGGAATCGTTCGACAGACAGATCCTGCATCCTATACGATCCCCGGGATGATCGAAGGGCGGCGGCAACTCTGGGTCGGAGGATACGGACCGGAGCACAGTTCCCATGGCCGGGGCCTCGCCCGCTTCCGGGACGTGGTCGAAGAGGAATCGGCGCGCGAGATCGAGGTTCGGGTCACCTGGAACATCATGGACGAGGGTCGAAGGAACACCGATCTCTTCGACCTCGTGGAGAGCGGGGAGATGTTCATGTGCTACTTCTCCTCGAGCTACCTGGGTCCTCGCGTTCCCCAACTGAATGTCCTGGAGGTGCCCTTCCTGTTCGACGACCTGGCGAGCGCCCATCGGGCGCTCGACGGTGACCTGGGTCAGAAGATGGCGGAAGCGGTGCGGGCGGCGACGGGTTTCGAGCTCCTGGGAATGTGGGACAACGGGTTCCGGCACTTCACGAACCGCCTTCGACCGGTCCGCAGCCCGTCCGACTGCGTGGGAATGACCGTGCGGGTCCAACCGAACCCGATCCATGAATCCCTCTTTCGTGCCTGGGGTGCGATCCCGAAGGCGATGGACCTGAACCGGGGGATCGAGGCGATCTCGAGCGGAGAGGTCGACGCCCAGGAGAACCCATTGGCCAACACGGTGGCCTATGGCGTCGACCGGGTTCATCGCTTCGTCACGATGACCGGCCACCTCTATGGCGCCCGCGGGCTCTGGGCGAACCGGAACCGAATGGAGACTCTCCCCGCAGACGTCGCCGACCTCGTCCGGAGGGCAGCCCGCGAAGCGATAGTCCAGCAACGAAAGGACGCCGCCGAGGGGGAGAAGCAGCTGCGCCGCCGTCTGGAAGAGCAAGGCGTCGAATTCGTCGACCTGGGCGGCGTCGAGCGCCAGGAGTTCATTGCCGCTTCTCGCCAAGTGATCGACGAAGCCATCGCCTCCTTGCCCGACGATATGAGCGAGTGGGTTTCGCGATGAGCCCACCACGCATAGTCGTCGTCACCGGGGCCGCCCACGGCATCGGCCGAGCAGCCGCTGAGCGCTTCAGCCGCGCCGGCTGCGCGGTGTACGCCCTGGACATCGAGAACCCGGGCCGAGCGGACCTGCGCTTCGTCCACTGTGATGTCACTTCTCCCGAGGCCGTCGACGGGGCGGCGCGACGCATCGACGACGAGGTCGGCAGGGTGGACGTGCTGGTCAACAATGCCGGAGGGTTTCCGGAGGCCAGAACGTTCGGCGACGTGACCGTCGACGAGTGGGAGGCGACGGTGCGCCTCAACCTGACATCGGTGTTCCTCGTCACCCGGGCGCTGTTCCCGCTGATCCGGCGATCCGGGAGCGGCCGCATCATCAACATTGGGTCGCTTTCGGGTCAGGCGGTCGGTTGGACCACCTCACCGGCGTACGCCGCCGCCAAGGCCGGGGTCCACGCCTTGACCCGCAACCTGGCGGCCGAGTTGGCTCCAGAGGGGATAACCGTGAACGCCCTCGCCCCGTCGGCAGTGCTGACGGAGCGCATTCGGACGTTGCGCACGCCCGAGCAACTGGAGGAGACGGCCCGAACCGTTCCACTGGGCCGCTACCAGACGCCCGAGGAGGTGGCGGTGTGGGTGGAGTTTCTCGCATCGCCAGAGGCGGGGTTCATGACAGGCCAAACGGTGTCGGTCAACGGCGGCCGGCACATGCCGTAGGAGGAGACGGAATGGCACGACTGATCGAGTTCGCGGCACAACCCGAAGTGGAGAGGGGTGCGGGCATCACAAGCGTCCGGCTGACGCCCGAGCCATTGGAGGGTCAGAACTTCACCATGGGGATCACGTCCTTTCCGCCCGGGGCGAGCATTCGCCTCCACTGCCACAACACCATCGAGCAGGTGACCGTGATCGAGGGCGAAGGCATCGCCGTCCTCAACGGCGAAGAACGCCCGGCGCGGCCCTACGACACCACCCAGATCCCGCCCGGCGAGTTCCATCGGTTCATCAACACGGGCTCCACGACTATGCGAATCCTGTGGGTCTACGGCAGCACCGATGTGACTCGGACGTTCGCCGACACGGGTGAGACAGTGGGGCAGTTCGAATGAGGTTCCCGGTCGAGCGCCTGCATCGTTTCGTCGCGGACGTCTTCACGGCGGTGGACGTCCTGCCCGAGCACGCCGATGTGACTGCCCGGCGCCTGATCGAAGCCGACCTCCGGGGCCGGACCGGCCACGGGATCATCCGGGTTCCTCAGTACGTGAAGCGGATCGAGCACGGTGGCATCGAGCTCCGGCCCAACATCCACATGACCCGGGAAACTCCCGTCAGCGCGCTGATCGACGGCGACAACGGCCTGGGCCAGGTGGTGATGACCCTCGCCGCCGAGACGGCGATCGCCAAGGCCGAGGCCTCGGGAATGGCGTGGGTGGGCACGGTCCACTCCAACCACGCCGGCGCCGCCGGTGTCTACACCGACATGGCGCTGAAGCGCGACCTGATAGGCATCTACATGGCTGTGGCGAGCGCCAACGTCATGCCTCCATGGGGCGGCACAGAGAAGGTGCTCGGCACCAACCCGATCTCCATCGCCATTCCCGCGGGCGAGGAACCCGGGTTCCACCTCGACATCGCCACGACTGTCACGTCCCACGGAACGATCAAGGTCTACGCCCAGCGCGGCGAGAAGCTGCCGGAGGGGTGGGTGGTGGACGCCGAAGGCAACCCGATCACCGATCCCGAACGGGCGGACGAAGGGTTCCTGATGCCGATCGGAGGCTACAAGGGGTCGGGCTTGAACATGGCCATCGGGCTTCTCGCCGGGGTGCTCAACAAGGCGGCTTTCGGCAAGGACGTCATCGACCACCGGGCGGTCCCCGATGTCGCCGCCAACACCGGCCAGGCGATATTCGTGATGCGTCCCGATCTCTTCCAGGACCTCGACGAGTTCAAGTCGAACATCGACGACCACTTGCGCGCTCTCAAGGCAGCGGGTCCTGCGGGGAAGGTGAAGATTCCGGGCGAGGGTGCGGCGGGGTCGGAAGCCGACCAGCGGCAAAACGGCATTCCCCTTCCCGAACCCCTCCATCGCCAACTGGCCGAGCTCGCCCGCCGATTCGGGCTCGAGGACACGCTCGATCCTGACGACTAGCTGTGAAGGCCCAGGAGCTGGCTGGCGTTGCCCTCGAGGATCGCCTGCTTCTCGTGCTCTTGGAGCTCGGGCAGCCCCCGGAGCCAGTTGACCGGGTCGTAGAGGAACATCGGCGCCGGGTAGTCGGTGCCGAGCACGACACGATCGATTCCCACCCGATCGACGAGGAACCTCAGCACCGCACCGTCGTAGGTGCAGCAGTCGTAGTAGAAGCGACGCAGGTACTCGGATGGAGGGAGTTTCTGACGGAACCCGTCGTTGGGCCCGAACGGCGGCCGCATCTCCCCATCGAAGTCTCCGGGAAGCGCTCCCGCCACCTTGTCCAAACGGGCCACCCCGTATGGAGCGTATCCCCCGGCGTGGGCCAGAAGCAGCTTCAGATCGGGGAAGCGGTCGAGGACCCCCCCGAAGATCAGGGTGGCGAAAACGAGCGTGCGTTCAGTGAGGTTCCCGACGGCGTTGGGCAGTTTGTAGCGGTCGATCCGGGCCGTCACACAGGTCGCCCCACCCTGGTGGAAGAACAGCAGTGCCCCGCTTTCCTCTGCGGCGCGGAAGAACGGCTCGAACCGCGGGTCGTCGTACGTCACGCCGGCGGCGTGGTCGTTGAGGATCACACCCTTGAACCCGAGGTCGATGAGCCGTTCGAGCTCGGCGACCGCGGTGGGCACGTCCTGCATTGGAACCATTCCCATGCCCAGGAAGCGTCCCGGATGCTCGGCGACCACCTCGGCGATCTCGGCGTTGCATTCCCGATGAATCCGGAGTGTGACGTCGAGGTCGTTGTCGTACTGGTAGAAGCCGACGGTCGGCGTGATGAGCTGCATGTCGACGCCGAAGGCGTCCATCTCCTCGAGCCGCGCCGACAGCGGCTTGGCGAACCCGCCCCGGGTGATCTCCCCGGCGGTCTCGTCCAAGCCGTACCACTCGCCGCGATCGCGTATCGCCTGCTTGTAGCGCTCGGGCGTCAGATGGGCGTGGAGATCGACTACGGGCATCGCTCACTCCTCCCGGCGGCGCGACTCGAGCGGCAGGTTGATGTGCTCCAACTGGATACGGACGGCCTGCTCGAGGTCCTTCTTCTCGAAAGCCTCGAGCAAGGCGTAGTGGTCGGCCACCGCTCGCTGGCGGATGTCCGGGTGGAGGCGCTGTGCCTGTGCCACGAACATCGCACCGGCGCTCTCCAACTCGACGAGGAAATCTCCGAGCCGCCGCGTCGCCGTGGCCCGATGGAAGATCGAGTGGAAGTCACAGTTCTTCTGCACCCAAGATCCCAGATCCTCCTCTTCGGCCAGTTCCTCGGCCAGCCGCCGGGCTTCCTCCAACTGGGCGGGGGTGATGTGCTCCAGCGCCCACTCCAGCGCCAGGCCCTCCAGAGAACGGCGCACGTCGACGATCTCCTCCATCTCGGCCCAGTCGGGTTGACGAACCGTGCCGATCCGGTGCGTGTCGAGACTGATGAGGCCCACACTGGCCAGGTCGCGCATCGCCTCCCGCACAGGCGTCGTGGAAACACCCAGCTGATTGGCGATCTCCGTCTGTACGAGGCGAGTGCCGCCCGGCAGGTCGCCGCGGAGGATCGCAGCCATGAGGCTCTCCCGCACGAAGTCGACCGCAGTGACCCGCCGATTGCCACCGGGTGAGATCTTGAAGTCTTTGGTAGTCACGGGTCGTCTTTCTAGCCGCGTCGAGGCGGCTGCCCTCAACGGTAGAGAAGGCTCCACCACGTTCATGTACTATACCTAATATAGAGGATCGACCTGAGGAGGCGCCCATAGCCAGGTACGCCCGCGGCCCCTTTGCCGTCGACTGGGAGGACCGTTACGACTTCGCCGAGCTGAGGCGACAGCGCGTCGCCAAAGCCCATGAGGCGCTGGCTTCCTCTGCTGCGGACGGGCTGCTCGTGTGGAAGGACGAGAACGTCCGCTACCTCACCGGCCTCCGGGCCCAGCTCATCGCCGGCAAGACCACCTCACTGAACGGGGCGCTCCTGGTCCCCCACCACGATCCGATCCTCCTCGGCTCAGGAGGGGAGATCGACAAGGCCCGTTTCGGCATGAGCTGGATCGGCGAGGCCCATGCCGTGCCCATCATGGAGCAGCGGGAGCTCGTCGACGGCTTCGTTTCCGAGATCCTCAGGCCCCTCCTCGCCGAGCACGGTCTGACCGGGGGCCGGCTTGCGGTCGACCAAGCGAACATCTCGTTCATCCAGTCGCTCGCCGCCCACCTTCCCGACCTGGAGGTCGTCGACGGGGACACGGTGATGCAGGAGGCGCGGTGGACAAAGACCGACCTCGAGATCGCGGTGATCGAGGAAGCATGCGCAATCGGCGACTCGGTGACCCAGACTGCGTTGGACAACGTGCGCGCCGGCCGCCGCGAGCTCGACGTCGCCGCCGACGCCATGCACACCCTGTTCTCCCTCGGTGGCGAGATGGCACATGTGATCACGCCGTTCGTCGCTTCTGGCGAGCACATGTCCCCACCCCATCGGCTCGCCACCGACAAGATCATCCGCAACCAGGACCTGTGCTTCATCGACATCGGGGCGATGTGGAATGGCTACTTCGCAGACATCGGCCGCACGACCATCGTCGGCAAGCCTTCGAAGACCCAGCAGAAGATCTACACCGCCGTGTACGAGGGCCTGATGGCCGGCATCGAAAAGATGCGCCCCGGGTTCACCAACCAGGACTGCGCTGACGCCATCATCGCCAAGATCGCCGAGTACGGCCTCGAAGACCATCTCTTCAGCCTGTTCATCGGTCACGGGATCGGGATGGGCGCCAACGAGCCTCCCTACATCGGAGAGACTCTCCCCGGCGCCACGGTCTACGAGTTCCAGCCCAACATGGTGTTCGCCGTCGAGCCGCTCGTGTGGGTGCCCGATGTCCGCGGCGGGGGCGGTGTGCGCATCGAGGACATGGTCCTGATCACAGAAGACGAACCCCACCTGCTTTCGCGCGTCGAATACGAAGAGCGGTTGCTTCTCTGATCCCTCGCTTCGCTCGGGTGGAGGGACGACCCCCCATACCCCCGCGCGTCGGCGTGCTGGTGCACGAGCGAGTCGCGTCCGTCTTCGAACCCGAAAGGCAGGCTCGCGTCAGCTGCCGCTCCCCAGTGGCTCCTTGCTCGCCTGCCGACTTCCGACTTCCGACTTCCGACTTCCGACTTGCGCGACTTCCGACTTCCGACTTCCGACTTCCGACTTCCGACTTTCCTACTTGCCTGAGCCGGAAATGAGCCCGGCGACCACGTACTTCTCGACGCGCGTGTAGACGAGCACGAACGGCAACACGGTGAGGATCGTGAACGCCGCCTCGGCCGGGAAGTTGGCGATCCCCTCGATGCCCTGCATCAGATAGAGCTCGAACGGCAACGTCCGTTTCCCGGGTGTCGTCGTCAGCACCAGGACCAGCGTGAACTCGTTCCACGCCTCCCGGAACGCCAGGACGCCGATCGTGATCATGGCCGGCGCCGCGAGCGGGGCCACGATGTATCTCAGGCGGCCCCACAGGCTGGCGCCGTCGACGTTGGCCGCTTCCTCGATCTCCTTGGGGATCTGCTGGAAGAAGCCGACCATCAGCCACACGGCCAGCGGGAGCAGCATGCCCGTGTACACCACGATCAGGGTCAGCCGGTTGTCGAGCGCCCCCAGAGCCACCGCCAGGCGGTAGATCGGGACCATCAAGCCCAGGCTGGGAACGAGGCGGGGGAGGAGCGTGAACAGCAGCAGGAGGTGGCGGCCGCGGAAGTTGAACCGGGCGAAGGCGTAGGCAGCGGGGACCCCGATGAGCAGGGTGAGGACAGTCGTTCCGAAGCCGATGATCACACTGTTGAGGAACGAGCTCGTGAAGCTGTCGCTGGTGAGGACCTCCCGGTAGGCCTCGAAGTTGGGGCTGGATGGGATCAGTCCGGGGTCGGCGAACACCTCGGCGCGGTGCTTGAAAGAGACAGAGAGCGTCACGAGGAACGGGGCCAGCGTCCACACGACCAGGGCCACGAGAGGCAGCGAGAGCAGCGCAGTGCGCAGCGCCCGCCGCAGCCGCGAGCCGGCCGTGCGGGGCGGCTCCGGGGGAGTTCCCGTGACTGCCCGCGTCGCCTTGGCGGTAGGGACGCTCAGGGGCGGGTCGTCGGGGACGATTCGATCGGTCATCGCTCGTAGTCGTAACGTCGGCCGATCGCCACATAGGCGAGGGTGAGGACGGCGTTGAGGATGAGGATGAAGGTGGCGATGGCCAGCGCCTGGTTGAACTCGAGGTTGCGAAAGGCCACCGTGTACATCTCCATCGCCAGCGTCTGCGTGGCCCGCAACGGCCCGCCGCCGGTGAGGGCCAGGACCACCCCGAGGCCGGTGAGGGTCGAATACGACAGCCAGACCGTGCTGATCAGGAGCTGGGGAACGAGGAGGGGGATGGTGATGTATCTCGCCCTCGTCCAGCCCGAGGCGCCGTCGACGAGGCTGGCGTCCAGGTAGGACTGGTCGATCGTCATGAGACCGCCCAGCAGGAGGAGGATGGACAGCGGCAGGTCGGTCCACACCTGTGTGAATATCACCACCAACATCGCCATGTTCGGGTCGGCGAGCCAGGAGGGCCCATCGATCCCGAACCAGCCCAGGAACTGGTTGACGAGACCGAACTGGCTGTTGAAGAGGATCCGGAACATGACGGCGGCCGCCACGTTGGAGATGATGTAGGGGGCGACGGTCACCGCCCGGAGGAACCTCAGCCCTTCGACGACCCGGAACAGGGCGAAGGCGAAGAACAGGCCGAGGACGGTGCCGACGACCAACGAGCCGAACACGAAGATCGCGGTCCGACCCATGGACTGCCAGAAGGTGTCCGCCTGGAACATCTCGATGTAGTTGGCGAAACCCACGAACTCCGGGTCGGACACCAGGCGTTCCCGGTCGTAGAGGCTCTGCCACACCCCGTACAGGACCGGGAAGCCGAGAACCGCTGCGACCAGGATGATCGAGGGCAGACTGAACAGATACGGCGTGGCGCGGTGGTGGCCGAGTTGGAGTTGATGGCTGGTGTCGGGGCGCTGCGGCGGGCGCTGCCACCAACGCCGCCGGGTGCGGGCGGTGGCGGCAGTCATGACGCGCCTGGGTCAGAGCGCTCCTGGCCTCTGAGGGCGGAGCGCTCTGACCTCGGTCGGCTCATGTCTCGGTGACGTACTGGCCGCTCACGACTTGGTCGCATCCAGCTGGGGCTGGTATTCGGCGGCCAGCTCTTCGGCCGTCTTGTCGGTGCCTTGGACGATCTCCCCGAACATCTGCTCGAGGATCGCCGTCGTCTCGCCGGCGTTGGGGCCAGCGGGGAACGGCTGGCTGTTCAGATAGGCCTCCTTCAGATCCTCATTGAAGAAGGGCCAGATCTCCTGCAGCTCAGGCGAGTTGAGCGCCTCGGATTGACGCATCGGCACGGAGCCGTTGCCGGCGGCTTCGATGAGGTTCTGGGTCTCGGCGATGTATCGGATCACCAGCGCCGCCTCTTCTGGATGTTCGGTTCCCTCGACCACCGCCCAGGTCCGGGCCTGGGAGAGAGCGACACCGTCGGCGCCGCCACCGGACTGGGACAACGGCATCGGAGTGAGGTCCCAGTCCTCGCCGAAGTCGAAATCGGGCGCCTCGTTGAAGTCGCCGGCGGACGTGAACCCGTCCAGGATCAGCCCGGCGCTGCCGGAGACGAACGCCCCTCGGGACTCGTCTTCGCCCCAGGCGATCGCCTCGGGAGGCAACAGCCCTTCGTTGGCGGCGGTGATGAACCAGTTCAGCGTGTACTGGCCGCCATCAGAGGTCAGATCGGGCACGGGCCCGTCGAACGGGGTGCCGGCTGCGGCCAGCATGGTCATAAGTGTCGTGACGCCCTGGCCGGCCTGCGCTTGCACCGTCATCGGGATGGAGTCTGGCCGGGCCGCCTTCATCGCTCTCAGACCCTCGAGCACGGCATCGAGGGAGTCGAACGGCACCGTCACGCCGGCCTCTTCCAGCCAGGCCGGGTTGTAGTAGAGGGCGTCGAAGTTGGCGGTGATCGAGGCGCCGTGCGGGACTCCGTCGACCGCCGTCTCCTCCCACACCAGGGGGAGCAGGAGGTCGTACAACTCGGGGTCTTCTTCCTGCCAGGCGGCGAAGATCTCGTCGTGGGGTGGGATGAGCCCAGCCTCGACGTACGTCTCGATCAGGAAGGAGTCCTCGGCGCCCAGCACGTCGGGCAGCTTCTGGCCGGCGTCCGCCATCCGCAGGAATTGCTGGAGGATGTCGTCGTTCGCCTGGACGTCGTAGGTGACGCGGATGTTGGGGTGTTCGGCATGGAAGCTCTCGAAGTCGTCCGGCGGGATGTAGTACTGGCGGGTCACCCACACGAGCAACTCGACTTGCTCGCCGTCGCCGCCCTCGGCGGTGGTGTCGTCCGTCCCATCGGCGGCGGGATCGGTGTCATCCGTGGCCTGATTGCCACAGGCTGCGATGAGAGCGATGACCAATGAAAGGATCAGGGTCCGAACGAGGCGGCCACCTCCAGGACCTCCATCGGACTCGGAAACCCACCACAAACGACGTGCTCTATGCACCTCTCCGTCCTCCCGTCCGGGGACGTCACCCTCCTCTGACGTCCGGCCTTGCAGTCGGGCTTGAGGTCCCTTTACTGCACTATGTAAAATACCGACTATCACCGGCACGGTCAAGGAGAGGAGGAGCGGATGCAGCCGTTGCGGGTGGCTTCGGTGGGTCTGGGGTGGTGGGGACGGAACTTGGCCGAGAAGGCCCGGGCTGCCGGTATGGAAGTCGTCCGATGCTTCGCCCGCTCCTCCGAGACACGGACGCAGTTCTCCTCCGATTTCGGGGCCCGACCGACGGACTCACTCGACGACGTGTTGAGCGATCCCGAGGTGGAAGCCATCCTGGTGGCGACTCCCCATTCGACCCATGCGGACATCGTGGTGGACGCGGCCGAGGCCAACAAACACGTCTTCGTCGAGAAGCCGTTCACGCTCACGGTCGCCGAAGGGAAGCGGGCGATGAAGGCGGCCGAAGCGGCACAGATCGTCCTCCAGGTCGGCCACAATCGGCGCCGCCAACCAGCGAACCGCCGTCTGAAAGAGCTCGTGGAGAGCGGTCACCTCGGTGTCATCCACTACGCAGAGGCGAACCTGTCATACCCGAAAGGGCTCAACCCCCGCACCGGGTGGAGAGGGGACCCGGCCGAGAGCCCAGCCGGGGGGATGACCGGCCTCGGCGTGCACATGGCCGACAATCTCAACTATCTCCTCGGTCGGCCCGCCCGCGTGGCCGCTTTCAGCAAGCAGATCATCGCCGTCGGGAGACTGGACGACGTCACGACCGCCACGATCGAGTACCACGAGGGCCCGCTCGCGTTCCTCGGGACGTCGATGGTGATCCCAGACATCGCCCGTACCGCGGTCTGGGGGACACGAGCCGCAGCGCGCAACGAAAACGACGGCGAGCGATTCTTCGTGCAGGAGGTGGGCGAGAAGGAGTGGGAGGAGCAGCCGATCGAGACTCTCGACACCATTCGCGACGAACTCGAAGAGTTCGTCCGCAACGTCCGTACCGGTGGCCGTCCCGAGACCGGTGCCCCCGAGGCGCTGGAAGCGACCGCGGTCCTGGAGGGGATCGTGGAGAGTGCCACGACCGGAAAGGTCGTGGACCTGGACGAGGTGAGGGCGCGGGAGTGAGGGACTCGACCGGGATGGTGCCCGTCCGCTCGATGCTGTTCACACCCGGTGATCGCCTCGACATGATCGAAAAGGCGACACGCTCTGGAACCGACGCGGTGATCGTCGACCTGGAAGACGCCGTGGCCGGTGAGCGAAAGCCGGTCGCCAGAGAGAACCTGGGCTCGTTGCCGCCGTCTCCGGTTCCGTACTACGTCCGGACCAACGGACCGGAGACTCCGCACCTGTGGGACGACGTGGTCGCGGCCTGCGGCGCCGACATCGTGGGGATCATCGTTCCCAAGGCCGAGTATTCCGACACGATCGCGCGCCTGGACGGCGCCATCACCGTTCTCGAGTTGAAGACAGGCAAACCCGTCGGTTCGATCGGCCTCATCCCTCTGATCGAGTCGGCGATCGGGGTTCGCAACACCTACGACATGGCCCGGGCGAGCGACCGGGTGGAATGCGTGATGTTCGGGGGAGGCGAACAGGGCGACCTGGTTGCGGATCTCGGAGCCGAGTGGACACCGGACGGGCTCGGGTTGATCCACGCTCGATCCGAGGTGCTGATGGCGGCCCGCGCCGCCGGGATCCCCTATCCGATGGAGGCGGTTTACATGGACTATCGCAATCTCGAGGGTCTACGCCGCGAGTGCGAGATCGCCCGGACACTCGGCTACGTGGGAAAGGTCGCCATTCACCCCGCCCAGGTCCCGGTGATCAACGACGTGTTCACCCCCTCACCGGAGGTGGTGGAGTCCCACCGGCGGGTCCTCGAGGCATTCGAGGAGGCCGAAGCGGAGGGGAAGGCGTCGATCGGGGTGGACGGAAGGATGGTCGATTACGCCGTTGCCCGGGTGGCCCGCGCCGTGATCGCCCGGGCCGAGGCGGCGGCGGCAGCGGATCGGCGAAGTGTCGACCCCGGATGACGTGCCGGCGATGAGCGGGCTGCTGTCGGGGATCACGGTCATCGAGCTCGGCCAGGTGATCGCCGGCACATTCGGTGGGGTGATCCTCGCCGACCTCGGCGCAGAGGTGATCAAGGTCGAACCTCCGCGCGGAGACACCGCCCGCAATCCCAACATCGCCCCTCTCGAGGGAGAGAGCGCCATCCATCTGTTCATGAATCGCGGGAAGAAGAGCGTGGTGCTCGACCTCAAGGACTCCCGGGGGCGAGAGCTCTTCTACCGGCTGGTGACGCAAGCCGACGCCGTGATCGACAACTTCCGGCCCGGCGTGATGGAGCGCCTCGGCCTCGACCATGCGACGCTCACGTCGATCAAGCCCGATCTGGTCACGGTGTCGGTGACTGGCTTCGGAGAGTACGGGCCGCTCCGCAACAAGGCCGCCTTCGACCTCGTCGTCCAGGCGTACAGTGGCCACGTCCACATCACCGGACCCGAGGATGGCGACCCGGCCCGGGTGGGGATACCGATCGCCGACATAGCCGCCGGCATCTATTCGTGCTTGTCGGTCCTGGCCGGGTTGGTCGGCCGCTCCCTCCACGGGTCGGGCACTCATGCCGACGTTGCCATGCTCGACACCCTCGTCTCACTGCTCTCGTACGACGCCGTGGACTTCCTGAACTCGGGTCGGAAGCTGACCCGGCGAGGCACTTCCCACGCCCACATCGTGCCGTGGCAGGCCTTCCGGACCAGCGACGGCTACGTGGTGGTCGCCTGCCGCGACGAGAAGTTCTGGCAGAACCTGTGTGACGCCATCGGCCGTCCCGACCTCAAGGACGACCCGCGCACCCGGGACAACGCCGCCCGCGTCGAAAACCGGCGCTTCGTGGTCGACACCCTCGAGGCGATCTTTCCCACGCGCACCCGGGACGAGTGGCTTGCGGTGCTCGACGAGTACGACATACCCAACGCCCCGGTCAACGACCTCGAGGATGTCTTCACCGACGAGCACGTTCTCGCCCGGGGAATGGTGGCGAGCTACGACCACCCGACGGTGGGGGAGGTTCGTTATCCGCCCACACCGATCAAGTTCGCCGACGGCGGCGGAACCGACCGTCCCGCGCCGATGCTCGGCGAACACACCCAAGAGATCCTCACGGAGCGCCTCGGCCTCTCGGCCGGGGAGGTGGAGGATCTGTGCGCCCAGGGCGTCGCCACCCAGTGGTCTGGGGCGAGATCTCCTCGATGAGCCAAGGCGACCTGGCTGATCGGCTTCTGTCGCCAGCCAACGTGGCGATCGTCGGTCTCTCGTCCGATCCCACCAAACACGGCGGTCGAGTCTTGGCGAACCTGCGCCGCCTCGGCTTCGGTGGGGATATCTGGGGGGTCAATCCCCGGCGGCCCCACATCGACGGCGTCGACGTCTTTCCCACCGTCGCCGACCTCCCGATCGCGCCCGACCTCGTCGTGGCCGCGGTCCCCGCCTCGGCCGTGGAATCCGTCGTGATGGAGTGCGCCGGTGTCGGGGCGGTGATCGTGTTCGGCGCGGGGTTCGCCGAGGCGGGGCCTGAGGGGAAGGCCTCCCAGGACCGTCTTGCGCTCCTGGCGGCTCGGGTGGGAACCCGGCTGATCGGGCCCAACAGCGGCGGTGTGATCCGCCCGGCGATCGGGCTGGGGGCGAGCTTCCTCACCTGCCTCGACCGGCCCCCGGAACAGATCCGATCCGGGCCGGTGGGCTTGGTGACCCAGAGCGGAGGGACCGGGAGCTTCCTCCACAACCTGGCTGCCGCCAGAGGACAGGGCCTGGGCGCCAGCGTCTCGACCGGCAACGAGGCCGACGTGGGTCTCGGCGAGGCATTGGAGGCCGTGGCGAGCCTCGAAGAGGTGCGGGTAGTCCTCGTCGTTCTCGAAACCATTCGCGACGGGAGGTCGTTCGTCACCGCGGTCCGGAAGGCTCATCGGCTCGGGAAGAGGGTGGTGGCCTGTCGCCTGGGTGTCGGCGAGACCGGCTCTCGAATGACGGTCTCCCACACGGGTGCGATCGCTGTTCCCGGTGCCGTGACGGATGGATTCTTCCGATCGCTGGGTGTTGAGTCGGCCGAGACGCCTGCCGAGGCGTTCGATGTGGCCTCCCTCTTGGCGGCAGCCGAGCCAGCGGCGGGCTCCCGAGCGGGGATCGTGACCCACTCGGGAGGTGCTGCCATCCTCCTCGCCGATCTGGCCGATCGTCTCGACGTCGACCTTCCGCCGCCGGGGGAGCAACTCCGGGCTTCGTTGGAACCGCTCCTCGACCACGGGATCGCCGCCAACCCCGTCGATATGGGAGGCATCATCGGCGGCCCCGGCCGTTTCGCCGAAGTCGTGGACCTCGTGGCTCGCTCTGGCGATTACGACATGGTCCTCGCCGTGTCCACCGCGCATCCGCCGGCTCATACCGCACAGCGCGTCGCCGGCCTCATCGGGCTCGACTCTCCCGTTCCTGTCCTGCATCTGTGGATGGCCGGAGATCAGGGAGCGGCTGGTTTGGAGCAGCTGCGCGGGTCGGGGCAGCCCGTCACCGAAGAACCGCGGGCGGCGATGAGAGCGCTCCATGCCTTGGGGACGGTCCCGGACTCCGGCGTCGAGCTTCCGGCACTCACCGGCGGTCTCGAAGAGTGGGGAATCCCTCTCGAAACGGGTGTGGTGGCGGCCGACTTCGACGGGGTCGTGCATGCTGCCGAGCAGATCGGATATCCCGTGGTGCTCAAGCTCGAAGCCCCCGGCCTGCATCACCGATCCGAGTTGGGCGCGGTGCGTGTCGACCTCCGGGGCCGGGCCGAGGTCGAGGAGGCGTTCGGTGCGCTCGCGGCAATCGCCGCCGACATAGGCGCCGTCGGCGCAGGCTTCCGAGTGCAGAGGTACCGGCCGGGCGTCGAGATCATCGTGGGAGCGATAGACCACGAAGCTCTCGGTCCGACAGTCACGGTGGGAATGGGTGGCGTCTTCGCCGAAGTGCTCCGCGACGTGGTCTTCGCCCCGGCTCCGGTCACCGAGGACCAGGCGAGGCGCCTGATCGACCAGTTGCGTGGCCGCCCCCTCCTCGACGGCTTCCGGGGCGCCCCACCTGCGGATGTCGACGCACTCGCCGGCTTCGTCTCGAAGGTCAGCCGGGCGGTGATCGGGCCGGTCCGGGAGGTGGAGATCAACCCTCTCATCTGGGACGGGGAGTCGTGGGTGGGAGTCGACTGGCTCGTTCGATAGGTCGGCTCAGCCCTCTGCTGCCAGCCGGTCGAGAGCTTCGATGTCGTCTGGCGTCGGCTCCCAGTCGGCCGCCGAGGCGTTGACCACGACGTGTTCCGGACGCGTCGCTCCAGGAGTCACGGTCCGCACCCCCGGGCGATTCAGCAGCCACGCCAGCGCCACCTGTGAAGGCGTGAGCTGACGGCTGGCGGCGAAGGCCTCGACACGCTCGGCGATGTCGAAGTTCTCGTCGGTGAGGAAGCGCTTGTACCGCTCTCCGGCCAGCCGACCGGTCGGCTGTTCCCCGCGGCGCACCTTGCCGGTCAGCAGGCCACTGCCCAACGGGTAGTACGGGAGCAGGGTGACGTCACGGGTCAGACACAGGTCGACCAGGCCATCTTCTTCCGGATGTCGGTGGATGAGGCTGTAGTGGACCTGATTGGAGACGAACCGCGGCCAACCATTGGCATCCGAGGCATCGAGTGCTTCCTCGAGTTGGGAGGCGCCGAAGTTGGCGCATCCGATCTCGCGCACCTTTCCTTCTGCAACCAGTTCGGAGAGGACGCCGAGCGTCTCGGTGATCGGCACGTCCGGATCCGGGAAATGGAGTTGGTACAGGTCGATGTAGTCGGTGCCTAGAGCCGCCAAGCTCTCCTCGACCGTCCGTCGCACGTCCTCGCGTCCCGCCCCGGCGATGTCCCGGAGCCTGGGTATCCGCCCGAACTTCGTGGCGATGACCACTTCGTCGCGATGTCGGCCGAGCCCGGCGGCGAGGAATGATTCGGATCGACCCTCGCCATAGGTCCGGGCGGTGTCGAAGTAGGTGATGCCTGCTTCCAGGGCGGCGTGCACTATCTGCTTGGACTGCTCGAGGTCGAGGTTGCGGCCGAAGTTGTTGCAGCCGAGGCCGATGACCGATACCTCGAGTTGGCCCAGTTGGGTGGTCCGCACCGTCCCGCCTCTCTTCAGAACACTTCCGGGCACCACGGCTGTGGTGCCCAGTTGAACGCGGCATCCAGCGCCCGCAGGGTGTGGAACTCGCCGCCGACTCGCCCCGCCGCGCCGAGTGCCACGAATCTGGAGAGGCCCATGAAACAGGCTGCCAAGTCCTCCATGTCCATCTCCACCTGGGGCTCGTCGGAGGTGGCGCTGATCGAGGCGCCGTCGGGAGCGAGGTCGAGGCGCCAGGTCGACGTGGTGGCGTCGGTGGGATCGTGGAGACGGACCACGGCAGAGACGTTCGCCGCGTACTCACGTCCCTCCAGCGCCTTCTCGACATCGAGGATCTTGATCCACAGGCTGTCGTCGACGGTGGTGCGCGCTCGCCGCGGGGCGCCGAGTAGGCCGAAAAGCGGATCGTCGATACTTCGATTGTTGGCCTCGATGCTCTCCGTGAGGTCGTGGTTGAGTACCAGGCTCCACAGTCCGGCCCACGACTCTGGCGTGCTTCCGAGGAGTTCGTGGACGATCACGGTTCCCCGCCCGTGTCCTTCGTCCCATTTCTCCTTGAAGCGGTACTGGACGAAGCCTGTCACGTCTCCGTTCTCCTCTGTCACGGCGTAGCGGTAGGCGGTGGCCCCGCCCCGGTCCGACTCGGCGTCGTGGAAGCGGCGGAACTCCCACCAGTTGGGGGATCGGGCGAAGAATCCGGGGCGCTTGGTGCGCTCCTGTTCGTAGAAGGGTGGGAGAAGCTCTCTCGCCTCCTCCCTCGAGACGAGCCGGCTTGGCGCCGGCATCGCCGCCAGCCGATGAAAGTCGACGTGGGCCCGGCTCACCTCCACGTCGAGCCCTACTGCGGCCAACCCGTAGCCGAACCTGCCGTAGATGCTGGATTCCGACGCCCACAGGCCGGCGAGGGGCTCCTCGCGGGCGCGCACGTCCTCGAAGTGGGCATCCATCAGCTGCCTCAGGATTCCTCGCCTGCGGTGCGTCGGCAGGACCGAGACCACGGTGGTGCCGCCACACGGCAACGTCCCTCCGGGCACCGTCAGGTCCAGCGAGAAGGCGCCGAGCGTCCCGACGATGCGGTCACCGTCGTAGGCGGCCCGAGCCCGATCCCACTCGAAATACTTCGAGAAGCGCTCTTGCAGGTCCTGGCTGGTGTCGAAGCCGAAGGCCTGCCCCATCGCCGTGAGGAAATCGGCGGCCCGTTCTTCGTCCACGGGCCCGACCGCTACGCCCATCAGGCGTCCCCAGCGGCCTCGGTGGTGTCAGTCGTCCCGCTGGGAGCCGTTGTGGCGGGGGCGGCCAGCCCCGCCGCAGAACGGGCGTTTTCGACCGCTGTCTCGAGATCGGAGACCGCCTGGTCGAAGGCGTCCACGGCCTCCCGCCGTCGCGTGCCGTCGTCGTCGGATTGGAGGCCTTCCAGCGCCTCGTCGGCCGCGGCCGCCGCCGTGGTGACGGCCGTGCGGATAGTCTCGTGGTTCGTAGTCAGCGCCGCCGGCGGGGTGAGGGCATCGAGTTCGGCCACGGCACCGTCGGCGTTCTCCGCCAGTGCTGTGAGGCGGTCGACCGCCTCGGAGTATGGAACGGTGCGCGGATCGGCGTCGAACCCGCCGTTGATCGCCGCCATCTCCTCACGAAGCTCCTGGATCGATGCCAGGACTCCGGCGACGCCGTCCAGATAGGCCTGGGTTTCGGCGTCGACCTGCGGCGAGGTGGGCGGAGTCGTCCCGTCCGTCGGCTCCTCGCCGTTGGCAGGAACGGTCGTATCGGAGGCGGCGATCGTTGTCCCGGGACCGCCGGTCTCCTCGGAGCCGGACGGCAAGGCGCGGACGAAGAAATATGTGAAGGCGACCATGCCGAGGACGACGAGCGGAAGAATCCAGCGGCCCGGTTTGGGGTCAGCGTTGACAGCCATGAGTGCTCAACGATAGTGACGCCAGCCGGGTTTCCTGGCGTTCTCGCCTGCCGCGCGACCCCCTTGAACAGGCATCGGACCATCCGTACGTTCGCCGCTGTGGATGACGAACGCGACGTCGAGGTCTTCGAGCGCATCCCCTGGGAATCCCTGACGGAACGTACCGACCGGCGGTGGATCGCCTACGTCGTGGCGGCTGTGATCGTCCTCGGTGCCCTCGGCGTCTCGGTCGGTCGACACCTCGGCGGCGCACCGGTCGCCCCTCCTCCGACCACGCTGGCCGCTCCCACCGAGGCGATCACCACGACTACGGCGGCCATGGTGTCGCCTTCGTCACCGCCGACGACCTCCCCGATGCTCACGGAGGCAGATCTGATGGCTCTCCCGGCCGCCGATCTCGAATGGTCGGCAGCCGCGCTCGCCGAATGGTTCGTAGTGGACCACTTCACACGCGACACGACCGGCGGTGACCGTTCGTACGTCGAGTGGGTGCGGGCTTTCGAGGTGGAGTGGACGTCGACGACGACCGCGTCGGTGACCGTCCTGGCCCGTCGCCTCGCCGCCCAGGGGAACGATCCCTATCGGCGCTTGGAGGAGGAGGCATGGGAAGTCATCACCGAACTGACGGAGGACGGCTGGGACGTCACCGCCGGTCCCATCCCCGTTGAGCCCCCCTCGCTCCACCGAGAGGACGTCGAGCCCACATCGGAATGGGTCGACGGAGCCGGTCTCATCTGGCCGGTTGAGGACCCCGGCGCCTGACTCTCTACGCTCTCTGGCGTGAGGGAGGCGTTGCGCCAAGATCTGATCCGTGTCCTGCGGAAGTGCGACTCGGTGTTCGGCAGCGTGGCGGCAGAGTGGATCGAAGTCGCCGCCGACCTCCAGAGCCTCCACAGATCGGGTCACCCCGAGCACTTCACCGCCTCCGCCCTCCCCGTCTCCGCCGCCGGCGCCGAGGTGTGCCTCGTCTACCACCGCAAGATGGGCAGATGGGTCCAGCCCGGAGGCCACTTCGAGCCGGGGGATGTCACCGTGGCCGGGGCCGCGGCCCGGGAGATGGAAGAGGAGACGGGCATATCGGGCACGCCGGGCCCGGCACCCGTGGGCTTGTCGCGTCACCCGGCGCCTTGTCGGCCTGGGGCGTGGCATCTCGACGTGCAGATGGTGGTCATCGCCGACGAAGTCGAGCCGGTGAAGAGCGAAGAGTCTGAGGCTGTTGCCTGGTTTCCAGTGGGTCGCCTGCCGGAACCGCTCGCTTCCGGTGTGGAGACGCTGGTGGCCCGGGCAGTCGCCCGCGTCAGCCGAACCGGGTTTCCAGGATCCGCACCGCCTGTGGTGTGATCGCTTCCCAGTCGGCTTCGGGCGACTTCGTCAAGGTCACGAAGTCGGCCGTCATGAAGACGCTCACCACGCCTTCGATCTCGAGCAACTCGGCAGCCGTAGGATCGGATGCGTCGGCCGCCGACGTGTAGGTGGCCGGCCCGCCGACCGGCTGGCCAACCGTGAACTTCATCGCATTCGGGTTCGGGGTCGGTTCGGCGGTCACAGGCATGGATTCGAGGGTAGCCGTCGGCGCCGTACGATCCTCGGCGATGAGCAACAGCCCGGGAGTCGTGGCCGTCGACGTCGGCGGGACTTTCACCGACTGCGTCTGCGTACGCGACGGCGCACTCTCCGTGGCAAAGGTGGCGACCACGGCAGACCAGAGCGAGGCGGTTCTCGACGGGGTGCGTCGCTTGGTGAGCACGGCAACGAGCCTCCTCCACGGCACCACGGCCGCGACGAACGCGCTGCTCGAACGACGCGGCGCCGACACGGTGCTCGTCACCGACCCTGGGTTCGAGGACGTCATCGAGATCGGCCGTCAGGACCGCCCCTCCCTCTACGACGTGTTCGCCGACCGCCCGCCCCCACTGGTCGACCGGGAGGACCGTTGGGGGCTCGACGACCCGGATCGCATCGCACAACGGATGGCCGAGCGGCGACCCGAAGCCGTGGCGGTGGCGATGGCCTATTCGTTCTCCGATCCGACGACGGAAGAGGCACTAGCCGAAGTCCTCGCTCCGCTGGGCTTCCCCCTGAGCCTCTCCCATCGGGTGGTCGGCGAGTTTCGGGAGTTCGAGCGAATCTCGACCACCGTCCTCAACGCCTACCTCCAGCCCCGTGTGGGCCGCTACCTCGAGAACCTGGGCGCGCGTGCCGCTGGGATCGTCGAGCGTCTCCACGTGATGCGCTCGTCAGGTGGTCTGATGCCGATCGACGAAGCCACCAACCTCGCCGCCGCCCTCCTTCTGTCCGGACCGGCCGGTGGCGTGGTCGCCTCCTCCGAAATGGGCCGTGTCCACGGGTACTCGTCTCTCATCACGTTCGACATGGGCGGCACCTCTACCGACGTCTGTCGCATCGACGGCGGCCGCCCGGAGATCGTCTACGAGAGGGCGATCGACGGCTACGTGTGCCGCATGCCTTCCGTCGGCGTGCACACCGTCGGCGCCGGTGGCGGGAGCATCGCCTGGATCGATGCGGGTGGGTCGCTCCGCGTAGGGCCGCAGAGCGCCGGAGCATTTCCCGGCCCATCCGCATACGGGCAAGGCGGCACGGAGCCGACCGTCACCGACGCCCACGTGGTCCTGGGCCGGATCGATCCCAACGGGCGGCTCGGCGGCAGCCTCACTCTGCGCCCCGACCTCGCCGAGCAGGCCCTCCGTCGACTCGGAGAGGCCATCGGGATGGACGTGCGGCGCGCCGCCGCCGGTGTGCTCGAGGTGGTCGAGGCACACATGGAGCGGGCCATCCGCCGGGTTTCTGTCGAGCAGGGATCGGATCCCCGGAGGGCGACGCTGGTCGCCTTCGGAGGTGCAGGCGGTCTGCACGCCACGGCGTTGGCCCGCCGCCTCGACATGGCTGCCGTCGCCGTCCCTCCCTACGGCGGGGTGTTCTCGGCTCTGGGCTTGCTGATGGCCCCTCCTCGGGTCGACGGTGCCCGCAGCGTGCTCGTCACCGATGACGGGTCGTTTCTCCGGGCGGTGGGCGAAGTCGCCGACCGAGTGGCACGGGAGTTCGAGGAGACCCACGGCGCATCTCCCGCCTCGGTGGAGCGGATCGTCGACATGCGCTACGTGGGACAGGCGCACGAGATACCGGTCCCGGTCGGCGAAGGCGAGCCGTTCGGGTCCGCCGTCGCCCGCTTCCACACCCTGCACGAGGAGGTCAACGGGTTCGCCCGCCCGGACGATCCGGTCGAGGTGGTCACCTTTCGTGCCGCCGCCGCCGGGCAGCCCTTGCTGACATGGGAGGGTCTGCCGACTCTCGAGGAGGGACCTCTGCCGGAGCCTCGCTATCGCGGTGTGGTGTTCGACGGCCGGGAGCAGCGGGCGTCTGCGTGGTGGCGCCAGGAGCTGCCCGCCGGGGCGGAGATCCTCGGCCCGGCGGTGATCGAAGAAGAGGTGGGAACCACGATTCTCCTTCCCGGGGATCGAGCCACCGTCCTGGCCGACGGGACCATCGAGGTGACATGGTGATCGACCCCATCACCCTGGAGGTGGCCCGAAACCAGCTCTCCTCCGTCGCCGAGGAAATGGGCGTGGTGCTGCGCCGCACGTCGTTCTCCCCCAACATCAAGGAGCGGGCGGACTGCTCGGCGGCGGTCTTCACCCCGTCGGGCGAGATGCTGGCGCAGGCCGAGCACATCCCTGTCCATCTCGGGGCGATGCCCGCCTCGGTGGCTGCGGTCCTCGAGAGGTTCGACCCGGAGCCGGGTGTGCAGTACGCCGTCAACGACCCCTTCGCCGGGGGCACGCATCTCAACGACCTGACGCTGGTCACTCCCATCTTCGTCGACGGCCGACATGTCGCCTGGGCGGGCAACCGCGCCCATCACGCCGACGTGGGAGGCGAAGCCCCCGGCTCGATGCCCGCCCATGCCACGCGTCTGGAGCAGGAGGGCCATGTGGTGTCGCCGATGGTGTGCGCCCGCGACGGGAACTGGCTCCCCGAGTTCATCGAGCCGTTCCTCGAGGCGACCCGGACTCCGGGCGAACGTCGTGGCGACCTGTCCGCCCAGGTCGGAGCCAATCAGGTGGCGGTTCGCCGTCTCACGGAGGTGATCCAGGTCGAAGGCGTGGATCGCTTTCAACGCGTCAGCGCTGCGCTGCTCGACTACGGCGAACGACGGATGCGTGCCGCCCTCGAGGAACTGCCCGACGGTGTCTATCGATTCGAAGACGTCATGGAGTGGGGAGACGTCGACGTGCCGATCCGGGTGGCGGTGCGCATCGAAGGCGACGAGCTCTTTGCCGACTTCACCGGTACTCACGGGCAGATCCCCGCCAACTTCAATGCCCCCGAGGCCGTGACCCGTTCGTGCCTCTACTACGCCGTGCGGGTCGCTACCGACCCGACCATCCCCGCCAACGGCGGCTGCTATCGCCCGCTACAGCTCCACGCTCCGGAAGGCACTCTCGTCGCCGCCCGCCCGCCGGCGGCGGTAGCGGCGGGGAACGTGGAGACGAGCCAGCGCATCGCCGACGTTCTCCTGGGGGCGTTGGCGGAGGCAGCGCCCGACCGCGTGCCGGCCGCCTCTCAGGGCACGATGAACAACTGTCTCATCGGCAACGACCGCTTCGCCTACTACGAGACGGTGGCCGGCGGCCAGGGGGCTCGCCCCGGACGCGATGGGCAGTCCGGGATCCAGACCGGGATGACCAACACGAGGAACACGCCCCGGGAGTCGATCGAGACCCACTATCCGTTCCGGGTGCTGCGGAGCACGCTGCGTCGGGGAAGTGGCGGACGCGGACGCTACCGGGGCGGAGACGGCATCGTCCGCGAGTTGGTCTTCGACGAGCCCGCCACGCTGTCTCTGATGGGAGAGCGTCGACGCCACGGCCCCTGGGGGCTGGCCGGCGGCGAGTCCGGCGCCCCCGGCGAGGACTGGCTCATCAGGCGAGACGGCAGCCGGGAACGTCTCCCCTCGAAGACCACGGTCGAGGTCGAAGCGGGGGACCGCCTCTTGATCCTCACCCCCGGTGGCGGCGGATGGGGTTCATGACCGAACGGGGCGTGGAACACCCCGTTGCGACCAGGAGAGATCTCAGTCGAGGCACATCGTGCGAACTTGGGCCACCACACCCTCAACACCCTGAGCGGCAAACGCCGCCTGGGCGGCCCGGGCGTATTCCTCGGTGTCGAAGTAGACGCTGATCGTCAGGGTGCCCGCAGGCATGCCCAGCGCCTCGGCGGCGCCCTCGTCACAGTCGGTCCACCCGGCGGTGTAGCCCGCCGCGGACGCCGCTTCCTCGGCGGCCACGATCGCCGGATCGGACGGGTCGGAGCCACCGGCCAGGACCACGGCCCACGTGAGCTCACCGTGGCTCAGCTCAGACTTCTCCGGGGGGAAGGCGGGCACGGTCGTGGTCGACTCTCCAGCCGATGTGGCGGTAGGTGTCGTGGTAGAAGTCGTGGTCTCGGGCGTCGTCGCCGCCGTGGTGTCTGGTGATGTCGACCCGCTGCACGCCGCGACGACGAGTGCGACGAGGAGCATCGACATACGTGAGGCCAGGTGGCGGGTGGCAGGCGCTTCTGAGCCAGCTTGACGTGGAGAATGGCCCATCGGAAGGCCCTTTCGTGTCGGGAGCGGAAATCGTACCGGCGGAAGAAAGGGGGTCGACGCGACTCAGCCCTTGATCAGACGCAGGTTCATCGGGTAGCGGTACAGCTCTCCGCGTGAGGCAGCCATGGATCCGAGGAAAGCGAAGACGATCTCGGCAACGAACAGCCCGAGGCCGATGATGAGGAGCACCGGCCAGAGGAGGATGCCCACGATGGTGAGGAGCAGCACGATCGCCGCCACGACCAGCAGCGCAAAGTAGACGAAGAGCGAGATCTGGAAGTTGAGAGCCTCCCGGGCATGCGGCTCCACGACCGGGTCTTCCCTCTTCAGGAGCCACACGACCAGCGGTCCGAAGAACGAGGGGATCGACACGAATTGGATGAAGGCCGAGGCATGGGCGAGGACAGCCCACGTCTGCTGGTCGCTGGTGGGGGTTTCGGAGGCCACGTCCCCATCGTAAGGCAGCGACGGGAACAGCGATCGTAAGATCAAGGCATGGGTCTTGCAGAAGAGCTCACTGCCCTCCTCGGGGAGGGGCGTGTGACCGTAGACCCGTTCGCCCTGCTCATGTACTCGACCGACGGCGGCGCCGCGCGGGGGCAGGCCGACGTCGTGGTGTTCCCGGAGACCACCGAAGAAGTCGTCGAAGTCGTTCGCGTCGTGTCCCGACATGGGGTCCCGATCGTCGCTCGAGGCGCCGGCACCGGGCTCGCCGCCGGAGCGGTCCCCTCCGAGGGCGGAGTCGTGGTGTCCCTCAAGCGGATGGACCGAATACACGAGATCGATGTGGAGAACCGCACTGCCTGGGTCGGTCCCGGGGTCATCAACCTCGACCTCTCCGTCGCTACCTCTCCCTTCGGCCTGCATTTCGCTCCCGATCCGTCCTCGCAGGCGGTGTGCACCATCGGTGGAAACGTCGCCAACAACTCCGGCGGCCCGCACTGCCTGGCGGAAGGCAGCACGGTTGCTCATGTCCTCGCGCTGGAAGTCGTCCTTGCCGACGGCGAGGTGGTGACGATGGGTTCGGCGGCGCCCGATCCCATCGGGCTGGACCTGCGGGGAGTCATGATCGGATCGGAGGGGACTCTCGGCCTGGTGACGAAGGTCCTCGTCCGCCTGTTGCCCAACCCTCCCGACGTGCGAACGCTGCTGCTCGCCTTCGACAGCGTCGAGGATGCCGCCGCCACCGTTTCGGGCATCATCGCCTCCGGTGTGGTCCCTGCTGCCCTGGAGATGATGGACCAGGCGATGGCCGTGACCGTCGAGAACTGGCTCCACGGCGGGCTTCCCACCGAGGCCGCCGCTCTCCTCCTCGCCGAAGTGGTGGGCGAGACGCCGGCGGTGGAAGCTGAAGCAGAGGTCATCCGGCGGGTCGGAACCGAAAACCGCGCCCGGTCGATTGAACTCGCCGCTGACGAGGAGCAGCGGGCGACGCTGTGGAAAGGGCGGAAGTCCGCCTTCGGGGCCGTGGCCCAGACGGCGCCCGACTACTACCTCCACGATACGGTCGTCCCCCGCACCCGCCTCGTCGAGACCCTGAGCCAGATATACGAGATCGCCGAACGCCACCGGCTTCCGATCATGAACGTGTTCCACGCCGGCGACGGCAACCTCCATCCCCTCATCGCGTACGACTCCGAGGACGTCGAGCAAACGGAACGCGTCAAGAAAGCCGCCGCCGAGATGGTCGAAGTATGCGTCAGCCGGGGCGGTGTGTTGTCGGGCGAGCACGGCATCGGGCTCGAGAAGCGCGACTACATGCCCATGCTCTTCAACGAGGTCGACCTCGATGCTCAGGCGCGGCTCAAAGAATGCTTCGACCCGAAGGGAATCTTCAACCCCACGAAGGTGCTCCCTCTCGGCTCCCGTTGCTTCGATCTCGGGAGCCGACCCGTGCCCGACGGAGCGTGGGTATGAGCCCAACCGGGCAGGTGGTGGCTGCGGCCCCGCCAGAAGGTGTCGAGGTCTTCAGCCCCGCCAACCCGCACGAGCTCTCCGGGTACCTGAAGGAGGCGACTTCTTCCGGTACCCGTGTGGCGATCTGGGGCGGCGGCACCCATCGTGACATCGGCTACGACGGGGCCTTCGACGTCGTCGTCTCGACCAGCCGAATCACGGGGATCGAGGAATGGGTACCGGACGACCTGACGGTGGTGGTCCGGTCCGGTACCCCTGTCGCCGAGCTGGAAGCCGAGCTCAACTCCGGAGGGCAGACCGCCATCCTGCCCGAGCAACCCGGCCAGGCGACGGTAGGAGGCGTCGTCGCCACCGGCGTTTCCGGGTATGCCCGGCTCCGCTACGGACCCACCCGGGACCGGATCCTCGAGGTGCAAGCTGTGACCGGCGACGGGAGGCAGATCAAGGGAGGAGGCCGGGTCGTCAAGAACGTCACCGGATACGACCTGCCCCGTCTGTACGCCGGATCGTTCGGAGCCCTCGGGATCATCACGTCGGTGTGCCTGAAGCTGTGGCCGTTGACCGAAGTCTCCGCCACTGTGTTCCTCGACGAGGTCCCGTCCCAGGAGGCGATATACCGCCCGCGCGCAGTCCTGCAGACACCCGAAGGCGTCAGGGTGCTCCTTTCGGGAACCGAACGCGAAGTGGCCGACATCGCCGGCCGTCTCGGCGGCGAGCAGCGTCCCGGCCTGCACCTGCCCGACCCGGTCACCGGGCCGACCGTGTGGTCAGCGCGGGTGACGCCGAGTCTCCTCTCCCAGACGGTGGGCCGCTTCCCTCCCGGGACTCCCTACGTGGCCCAACACGGTGTGGGCGAGGTGACCTTCGTCGCCGAAGACGAGCTCTTCGTCGCCGCGCTGAGATCCTGGGTGGAGGAGACGGGAGGCGCCGTCGTCAGGATGCGAGGTCAGTCCGATCTGGACCCGTGGGGGACTCCACCCTCGACGCTGGAGCTGCAGCGTCGGATCGTGGCGGCGTTCGACCCGGCCCGGATCCTCGAACGCGGCCGCTTGCCCGGAGGGCTTTGATGGCTTGGGTCACCGACTTCCATCCCACGAAAGCCGAGTTGACGAGTTGCGTTCAGTGCGGCCTGTGCCTTCCGCACTGTCCGACCTATCGCCTGACCGGACGCGACACCGCCTCCCCGCGCGGCCGGCTGATGGCGATGAGCGCGGTGGCGTCTGGCGAGTTGTCCGTCGATGAGAGCTTCGCCGAGATCATCGATTTCTGCCTCCAATGCCGGGCCTGTGAGGCGGTCTGTCCCAGCCTGGTGCCGTTCGGGAGGGCGATGGAAGGCGCCCGCGCCGAGGTCACGGCCCAGCTCCCCGACTCGAAGCGACGTCTACGCCACCTCCTCGTCGGCAAGGCTCTCCCCAATCCGGCACTGATGCGCCTCGCCACCTGGGGAATGCGGCTTCTGCGCCGGTTCCGGCTCGACCGGCTGCTGCCCGCCACACTCTCGCGGCCCCTCTCCGGTGTCCGCCGCCTCGACGGGGCTGCCCCTGTACGAGGCACCATCCGCGGCCCCGGTCGTTTGGGCACTGCCGCCGTACTCGCCGGCTGTGTGATGGAGCCCTGGTTCGGCGACGTCCAGCGCGCCACCGTGGATCTCCTGTCCCGGGCCGGGTACCGGGTGATCGTGCCCGAGAACCAGACGTGCTGTGGGGCGCTCGCCGCCCACGACGGCGATGTCGTCGACGCGCGCAGGCTCGCCCGTCGCAACGTGGACGCCTTCGCCGGTGTCGACCTGGTCGTCGCCACCGCTGCCGGCTGCTCCGCTCACCTGGCCGAATACGGACATTGGGCGCCTGGAGGCGACGATGTCGCCCGGCGGTCCCGGGACGTGACAGCGGTCGTCGCCGACCTCATCGAACAGGGACACCTGCCCCATATCCCTGGGGGTCGCGGCCCCGTCGCCGTGCAGGATCCTTGTCACCTCCGACACGCCCAGCGTGAGACGGCCGCTCCCCGAAAGATCCTGCAGGCAGCCGGGTATGCGACGGTCGATGTCGACCCCTCGGGGATGTGCTGTGGCGCCGCCGGCATCTACTCGCTCAAGTACCCAGAGGCGTCAGCCGAACTCGGAACCCGCAAGGCCACCGAGGTCGAAGCGACGGGATCGACCCTGGTCGCTTCCGCCAACCCGGGATGTGAGATGCAACTCCGCCAGCACCTGCCCGCCTGGTATCGCGTGGCGCACCCGGTGGAGATCTATCACGAAGCGCTCGTGGAATCCGAGTCCCGACAGACGGTGCGAGGATGAGGTGGAAGCCACACCCGGAGCAGACGATTTAACGTGTCGGACCTGATGACGTCACCGCCGGAAGCAGCGCCTTCGGCCGCTCGCCATTGGGTGGCTCTCTCATGGTCGGCGTTGGGGACCATGCTCGACGTGGCGCTGATCGTCATCGGCAGCGCCTTCCTGGGGTTGGCGGCGGCTGTGCTCCTCGACGGGTTCGAGTTGGTGGATGTGGGCCTCGATCTCTCGACCGGCGCCATGCTCGGCTCGAGCCTCGTCATCGGCATCGTCGGAGGCTTCGCGCTGGGTGTCGCCTCTGAGGGGCCCCTCGGCCGGGGGCGGCGGACCCACGGATTCGACGAAGTCCATTTGCTCGTAGCCCGGGTGATTTCGGCGGTTCTGGTGGGGCTCTTGCTGCTGGTCGTCCATTCCGTGATCGACGACTTCGCTTTGGACCTGCCGATCCCGTTCCACGTGGCGGTCGATGTCGTCAGAGCGACGGCGATCGCCGGAATGACCGCCGTTCCCCTGCTCGGTGCTCCAGTGGCCTGGTGGGCGCGGACCGGCGGGTTCGGACAGGCCATCGCCGCCGACGGCGACATACCGGTGGTCTATTCGATCTGGGTGATCGCCACGATGGTGGTCCTCTGACGAGGGCTCACACCGGTTTCTCGAAGATGAACGACGGGTGGGACTCGAGGCCGTTCGCGGCCAATGCGTCCTCGATCCAGGGCACCGACGGCACGGTGAGATGGAGGCCTTGCAGACCCCGTTCCTGAGCGAGGTCGACCGTGGCCCGCACCAGCCGTCTGGCGTCCTCGGGGACTGACACCAGCCACTTGACGATCAGCTGATCCTCCTCTTCGTCGGTCATCACCCAGCCGGAAGGGCAGAACCAGGTGCGGGAGGAATAGACATCGTCCGCCCTCATCCGGCGCCAGGTCCACGGCTCGACCGGGAACAGCCCGTGGGATGCCCGGGCGAGCTCCGAGGTGGACCAGGCGATGAAGGCACCGTCTGCTTCGGCGCGTGGCGCCCGGTCCAGCCGCTCCTCGGCAGGGGTGCGGCGCCCGCCGTTGGTGGCGGGCTCGATCTGGGACCGGCCGATCTCGCGGAAAGCGTCTGTGACTTGGGCGACCTGGCGGTACCCCAGTTGCTTCACCTGGTTCTGGGCAGCCTCGTTCCACGTCTCGATCTGGAGTCGAACGACGACGGCGCCTCGTTCCGCCGCCCATTCGACACACCAGTTGTTCAGGGCCGACCCGAGTCCCTGGCGGCGGAAGTCGGGATGCACCCGGGCGGCCGACAACCACCCTTCCCGATCGCTCAGCATCCGCACCCGGGCGAGAGCGACGGGGCGATCGTCGGCGTCGGTGACGACCGGCACCTCGGTGTCGTCGTCCTCCAGCCACTCGGGGAAGGACTCCGCCACGTAGTCGCCCCATGAGAAAGTGTTCTGGGTGAAGCCGGCGATCACGGCGGCGTCCCGCTCCTCCGCTGGCCTGATCGACACAGTCATGGTCACATGCGCTCGGGCACCTCGATCCCGAGCAGGAAGAGCGATCGTACGAGGGTGTCGAGCGTGAGGCGGCAGAGCGTCAGCCAGCTCGCCTGGCGTTCGGCGTCGGGCTCGGACAAGACGTGGCAGGTGTCGTAGAACCGGTTGAACTCACCGGCCAACCCGTACGCGTATTCCGCCAGGTGGTGCGGGCAACGGGTGTCGATCGCCCGGTCGATCACTTCGGGCAACTGGAGGAGCTCCAGCATCAGGTTGCGCTCGGCGTGCACCGCAGGCGGCAGAACGGGTCCCTGCTTCAGGCTCTGCTGTTCCGCCTTGCGGAGCAGAGAGCGGATACGCACTGCGGCGTATTGCAGATAAGGGCCGGTTTTTCCCTCGAAGGACGAGAACCGGTCGAGGTCGAACACGTAGTCGGAGGCGCGGTTGGCGTGCAGGTCGCCGAACTTCAGCGCGGCGATGCCCACCTGATGGGCGATCTTCTCCCGTTCTTCCGGCGGGTAGTCGGTGGCGATGTGCGCTTCGTCGAGGCGGGCCATGGCCGCCTTCTCGACCATGTCGATCAGGTCGCGGAGACTGACCACCCCGCCCTCTCGGGTCTTGAACGGTTTGCCGTCGGGGCCGTTCATCGTCCCGAACGGGATGTGCTCCATCCGCATCTTGCCGGCGACGCTGCCCTTGCGGGCCGCCCGGAACACCTGGATGAAGTGGTCGGCCTGCCGGGCGTCGACGACGTAGAGGGCGAGGTCGGCACCGAGTTGTTCGGACCGGTACCAGATCGTCGCAACGTCGGTGGTCGAGTACAGGTAACCGCCGGCCCGATTGACCAGGATCAGCGGTGGCATCTCCCGCTTGTCGTCGGGTTCGTCGACCCGGACGATGAGCGCTCCCTCCGATTCCTCGGCGACTCCGGACTGGCGATACCGCTCCACCAGCGGCTCCAGCAGGTCGGCGACGTCGGATTCGCCATGCCAGATGTCGAAGTCGACGCCGAGATCGGCGAAGTTCTCCTTTTGGGCGACGAGGGAGACGGAGCGCATGTGGTGCCACAACGCCAGATATCCGGGTCGCTTGCTCTGCAGCTCGACGGTGGCGCGGCGGGCGGCCTCGGCGAATTCCTCGTCTTCTTTGGCGCGGGCGTCGGCGGCCGGATAGATCTCCTGGAGGTCCTCGAGGGTCACCGGGGACTCCTCCGGGTAGGGGCCGGTGTAATCCGGGTCGAAGTACGGCCACTCGGGGTGTCGTCGCTCCAGCTCGGCGATGACCAGTCCCATCTGCAGGCCCCAGTCGCCGAAGTGGGGATCGCGGATCACCCTGTGGCCGACGAAGTCGAACAGTCGGGCCAGGCTGTCGCCGATGATGGTCGCTCTCAGGTGCCCCACGTGCATGGCCTTGGCGACGTTCGGCCCGGCGTAGTCGACCACGACTGTCATGGGTTCGGCGACGGGGTCGACCCCGAGGCGCTCGTCGTCGGCCATGGATTGCGTCCATGCGGCGATGGCCTCGTCGGTGAGCGTGATGTTGATGAACCCGGGTCCGGCGACGTCGACGCTCTTCAGTTCCGTCGCCATGTCGAGCGCTTGCGCCACGTCCTCGGCGATCTCCCGGGGAGACCGGCCCGCCGTCTTCGCAGCGGCCATCGCTCCGTTGCACTGGAACTGAGCGAGTTCCGGGCGGTTCGACGGAACGACCACCCCGAGAGCCGGGTCCAGGCCCAGGTCGGCGAACGTTGCGCCGACGAGCGCGGAGAGATGGGAGATGAGGGACATCTCCCCGGAAGGTTAGAGCGCCCCCGACCTACGGCGTTTGCGGCGTCGGGTCGATCACCAGCGGACGACTTCGAGAGCCCGCTCGACGATGCCCTCCGGCGTGGGAAACACCTCGTTTTCGAGTTCCTCGGCGTAGGGCATGGCGGGGACGTCGTCCAGGGCGTACCGGCGCACCGGCGCGTCCAGCCATTCGAAGGTCTTGTCGGCGATCTGAGCTGCCAACTCCGCTCCATAGCCGACGAATTCGTTGTCTTCGTGCACGATCAGGACCCGCGACGTCTTCTTGACGGAAGCTTCGATCGTGGGCCAGTCGAGTGGCTTCAGCGATCGGAGGTCGATGATCTCGGCGTCGACGCCTTCGGCGGACAACATCTCGCCGGCTTCGAGGGCGAAATGAGCCATCGCTCCGTAGGTGAGGATGGTGATGTCACGACCCGAACGGCGGATGGCCGCCTGGCCGATCGGGACGACCCACTCACCCGCCGGGTAGGGACCCTTGGCGAGCCGATACAGCTTCTTCGGCTCGAGGAAGAGGACCGGATCGGGGTCGTGCACCGCCGAAAACAGCAGTCCTTTCACGTCGGCGGGTGTCGAGGGGACGACCACCTTCAGGCCCGGTATGTGGGCGTAGAAGGCCTCCACGGACTGGGAGTGATAGAGCGCTCCGTGGATCCCGCCGCCGAAGGGCGTGCGGATGACGATGGGGCAGGTCCACCGCCCGTCGGAGCGGTAGTGGATCCGGGCCGCTTCGGAGACGATCTGGTCGAAGGCGGGATGGATGTAGTCGGCGAACTGGATCTCGGGCAGTGGTCGCAGCCCACTCGCCGCCATCCCGATCGCCGCCCCGATGATCACCGACTCCGCCAACGGGGTGTTGAAGCAGCGCTCCTCCCCATACGTCGCCGTCAACGACTGGGTCGCCTTGAACACGCCGCCCTTGTCGCCGGCCACATCCTCACCGAACACGACGGTGTCGTCGTATTCCTCCATCACATCATGGAGGGCCCGGTTGATGGCGGTGATGAGGTTGACGGGGGTCCCCTTGGGCTCCGGCTCTGGCTCTGTGACCGGCTCGGCCGGGACGATCGGATTGGCGTACACCCGGGAGGTGGCCTCGTCCGGCCGCGGGGCGCTCTCCGCCTCGGCCACCGCGGCGGCGATCTCGGAGGCGATCTCCTCGTCCAGGGCCTTTTCGGCCGCTTCCGACAGGAGGCGATGCTCTATCAGATATTGCCGCAGCGCCATGACCGGGTCGCGCCGTCTCCACTGCTCGACTTCCTCACGGGTGCGGTACAGGCGATCGTCGTCGTCGGAGGTGTGGGCGTAGTAGCGGTACGTCTCCGCTTCGATGAGCGTCGGGCCTTCACCGGCCCGGGCGCGGTCTGCCGCCTCCTTGACCGTTTTGTAGACGAGCAACGGGTCGTTCCCGTCGATGGTGACTCCGGTGAATCCGTAGCCTTCCGCCCGCTTCGAGAGGCTGCCTGCCACCTCCTCGTTGGCGGGCACGGAGATGGCGTACTGGTTGTTCTCGATGATGAAGATCACCGGCAGGCGATGGATGCCGGCCCAGTTCATCGCCTCGTGCCAGTCACCTTCCGACGTGGACCCCTCCCCGCCGTAGACGGCGACAACTCCGGGCAGGCCCTGAATGCGAAGACCGTGGGCGATGCCCACGGCGTGGGGGTATTGGGTTCCGATGCAGGAGGATTGGGTGAGGACGCGGCGGGCGGGGTCCGACCAGTGGTTCGGGAGTTGGCGGCCACCCGACATGGGATCGGTCTTCCTGGCGAACACGGCGAGGAACACGTCTACGGGCGGCGTGCCCCAGGCCAGGGCCACACCCATGTCCCGGTAGTAGGGCAGGACCCAGTCGAAGTCACGGTCCAGCGCCAGGACGGACGCCACCTGGACGGCCTCGTGACCCGAAGAGCCGACCACGAAGGGGGCGCGCCCCTGGCGGTTCAGCGCCCACATCCGGTCGTCCATCCGGCGGGCTAGAGCCATCAGGCGGTACATCTCGAGGACCTGCTTGTCCTCGAGCCCTAGAGCTTCGTGATCGAGTGTGATGGTCACGTCCCTCTCTCCCTTCTCCTCAGGGCGTCGCTGCCCGCCGACGGCTGAGGCTCCCGATCTCTTCGATCCGCCGCTCGGCCAGGCGAATGGCGGCGGCGTGGGGAGTCATTCCCTCCTCCTGGGCGGTGCGGAAGATCTTCAAGGTGGCGTCGTAGATGCCGTCGACCCGGTGGAGGGCACGGCTCTTCGAATAGCCGTGCAACTCGTCGTAGACATTGATCAGTCCCCCGGCATTCACTACGAAGTCGGGGGCGTAGAGGATCCCCTCGGCGGCGAGACGCTCGCCGTCCTCTTCAGTGGCGAGCTGGTTGTTGGCCGAGCCGACCACCGCCTCGCACCCGAGGCGCGGGATCGTGTGCTCGTTCAGGACTGCACCCAGGGCACACGGTGAGAAGATGTCGCACGGGGTGGTGATGGCCTCATCGGGGTCGACCGGCTTCACTCCGTAGTTCTGGACCGCTCTGTCGATGGCGGCGGGTTGGGCGTCGGTGACGATCACCTCCGCCCGAGCCTCGACGAGGAGCTGGACGAAGGCGCTCCCTACTTTGCCGCATCCCTGCACCACGACCTTTCGGCCTTCGAGGTCGGGTCGCCCCCACAGGTATTCGGCGGTGGCCCTCGCTGCTGCGAACAGCCCGCGAGCGGTGACGGGTGAGGGGTCCCCCGAGCCACCCTCCGCAACAGGCAACCCGGTGGCCCACCTGGTTTCGCGGCGCACCAGGGCCAGGTCGGCCGCGGTGGTGCCGACGTCCTCGGCGGTGATGTACTTGCCGCCCAGCGAGTCGACCAACTGGCCGAAGGCACGGAACAGGCGCTCGGATTTGTCGGTGGCCGGGTCGCCGATGATGACCGCCTTGCCGCCGCCGAGGTCGAGGCCGGCGGCGGCCGCCTTGTAGGTCATGCCCTTCGACAATCGGAGCACGTCGATGAGGGCTTCCTCCTCCGACTCGTACGGATAAAAACGGGCCCCGCCTAAGGCGGGACCCAGAGCCGTGGAGTGGATGGCGATGATCGCCTTGAGGCCCGATACAGGATCGGACCCGAATACGACTTCCTCGTGGCCTTCAGCCGAGATGTGCTCGAAGACGCTCAACGCCACCTCCTGGTCGGCAGTGTACCCGGGACGCCATTTCTCAGCCGGTCGTTCATGCATTCTTGTATGAGCGTCATCTGTCGGCCAGTTGGGGCCTTTGCTCGAACGGCGGCGGATATAGGCTGAGCAGATGATCGATGTCGCCTACCTGCGGGTGTACCGGCCAGCCGATCAGGTGCGGCTGCCGGTGACGACCAACGGGCGCGATGTGCCCCGACTCCTGGGCGCAACCCTCACCACCGAGTCCCAGCGCGCCGACGCGTGGGAGGTGGAATGGGCCGGTCGCAGGTGGCGCTGTCCCCGAGCTCCGCGACGACGGATGCTGGAGTCCCTCGTCGCCTACTACCAGGCGACGAATCGGTTCGGGATGAGCATCGTCGACGTCGCCGAGGCTGAGTCGGCCCGCAGCGAACTGATCCGCATCCGGGCCGGCGTGGCTGAGCCGGCCTCGGTGATGGTCTCGGCGTGGCATCCTCCGCTCCGCTGGTTCATCCCGTTCATCCCCGACGACACCGTCGAGCCGATGCTGCTCCGCAAGGGCCTTGGCGACGCCATCGCCCGGATGGCGGAGGCGATCGAGTACATGCGCGCCCTCGACCTGCCCAGCGTGTGGGTCGAGGACCTCGAGTCGCTGCAGAACTGGATGCAGTCGTTCCGGGGCGAGGCGATGCTCGAGTTGGACTATCGCCAGGTCGGGTGGCGGCTCGGTCCGACGATCATGGACGACACCACCTTCGACGTGGCCAGCGCGGTGGACGCCCTAGCCGCCGGAGATCTCGAGACGGCGAGCCAGTGCTATAGCGCGGCGATGTTTCGCTGGGCGGAGGCGCAAGCGGTCGCTTATTCCAGCTGAGCCGCGTCAGTTCCGGTCTTCGTCCTCGGAGTCCGGCGGCGACGAGATCGACGACTCGTGATTCTCGGTCTCGTCCACCGGCGGCACTGGTGTCGTCGATCCGACCGGCTCGACCTCTTCCATCTTCGGAGGCGTCGACGGATTGGCCGGCTCCGGGGTCGTGCCGAAAGGTGTCTCGGGCGGAGGGGTGGTGGTCCCGCTGGGCGGGCTGGAAGGCTGCCAACCTCCGGGGACTGCGTCGCCCTTCACGGCCTGCACCACCTTGTCGGCCACCTTCTGCTTGCTCTCGTCGTCCATCGACGCAGGCAGCTTGGAGATGACGTTGCGACGGATCTCCTCGACGGGGCGGCTCGACCACTCCCGTCGTTTGTCTTGCAGCGACTTGATGCCCCAGACGACGGCGGCTCCTACGAGGAGGCGTCGAAAGAACTTACCCATGTCGCTCCCTTCCCGACTGTCGTGGCCGGATTGCCGGCAGTGCTCGAACTTATCATCGAACGATAACCACCGCCCGTTCCAACCAGCCGGGCCGCTTTAGACCACAAGGAGTGGCTTGATGCCCTTCACGCCGGAGCATCACGACTTCCGCCGTCTGGTGCGGGAGTTTGTCGAAAACGAGATCAATCCCCGGGTGCCGGAATGGGAAGCGCAGGAGTGGATACCCCTCCACGACGTCGTCTCCCAGATGGCCAAGCTGGGGCTCATCGGCCTCGAGTACGACCCCGTATATGGGGGTCAGGGGGCTGATCATCTCTTCACGTTGATCCTCGCCGAGGAGTTGGGGCGAGCAGATCACGGCTCGATCGGCATGGCGGTGGGTGTCATGACCGACATGGCCACACCCTCGCTCCATCAGTACGGCACCCACGAACTCAAGGAGAAGTACCTGGCGCCTGTGCTTCGCGGCGAGCAGGTGTGCTCGATCGCGGTGACCGAACCCGACGCCGGCTCGGACGTGGCATCGGTCCGCACCCGCGCCGTCCGAGACGGCGACGAGTGGGTCATCTCCGGCTCGAAGATGTACATCACGAACTCGCTTCAGGCCGACTGGCTGTGCCTGCTCGCCCGCACTTCCGACGAGGGCGGCTACGCCGGGATGTCCCAGATCATCGTTCCCACCGACACCCCGGGCTTTCGGGTGAGCCGCAAGCTCGACAAGCTCGGCATGCGCGCCTCCGACACGGGATTGCTGGAGTTCGACGAGGTGCGGGTCCCGGTCTCCAACACGATCGGCACGATCGGCCGAGGTTTCCAGCAGCAGATGGCCCAGTTCGTCATAGAGCGGATGTGGGCGACCTACAGCACTGCTGCCGCCTGCCAGCGGGCGTTGGAGCGAACCCGCGACTACCTGCGGGAGCGGGTCGTCTTCGGCAAGCCCTTGCTCGAGCATCAGTACGTCCAGTTCAAGCTCGCCGAGTTGGCCGCCGAGGTGGACCTCCTCCGCGAGTACAACCACGTCGTGGCCGAACGCCACAACGCCGGGCAGGACGTGACGCGGATGGCGACGATCGCCAAACTCAAGGCCGGTCGCCTCCATCGGGAAGTGGCCGACTGGGTGCTGCAGTTCCATGGCGGCATCGGCTACATCGAGGAGACCTGGACGAGCCGCTTCCTCCGCGACGGCCGCCTGACGTCGATCGGCGCCGGGGCCGACGAGGTCATGCTCCAGGTGCTGGCGCGGCTCGATGGATACGGTGACTGACAGTCTTCCCCGAGGTCGCGAAAACAATCTTGCACTTTTCGAAGCGCGCCCCAGACCGAGCCCCTAGATTTCGTCTTGGAGATGGCTAGTCCATCTCTCGACGACGCCCAGCGGCCTTCGGGTCACTGGGCGTTTGTCGTTGTCGGTCGAGCGCAGAGCTCAGCGGGACGGCATCACGTATTCGAAATGGTCGGCGCCGGATTTGTGGGGCGGTTAGCCGCAGCCCATATGGCTGGGCGAGGCGGCGCAGATGTAGGAAAAGTCCATCTGCACCGTGGCGTGTCGGGGCTGGTCGACGAAGGCCTCTTCGACCTCGAAGGTCACCATGCCCTGGATCGTCGACTTGTCCCAGGAGGTGATGACCAGTTCTTCTGAGCCGTCGACGGTGGAGAAGGGCTCTTCTGGGGACAAGTTGAAGCCGGCGATCACTGTGCCGGGAGTCCCGACCATGTCGAAGATGCCTCCGGAGACGGGGTAGGTGCCCGGCCCCATCGGCATCTGAGCACCCTTGGTCCCATCTGTGGAGGCGACCAGAACGGACGGTCCCACGGTGTCCTGTGTGTATTCGGCTCCACACGCAATCTCCAGCCACAACAGCACCGGCTCGTCTCGGCTCAGGAAGTCCTCATACGTCTCTTCGATCTCCAGGAACTCGATCGACTCCCTGATCTGGTCTTCGGTCAGCCAGTACTCGGTGTTGATGGACAGCGGGTCCTGCGGATACGTGACCTCTTGTTCCACGTCGCCGGTCACCGTGATCGTGCAAGAACCGCCTTCGGCGGAGGCATCGACATTCCCGGCGGCCGATGTGTCGCCAGCAGCGGTCGTCGTCTCGATGGCTTCAGTCGGTGTGGTGGTGGTGCCCATCGGTTCTGTCGCCGGTGGGGCTTCGGACGTCGCAACCGATGCGTCGGTCGTTTCCGTTCCTGCGCTTCCCCCTCCGCATGCCGAGACGAGGAGGGCGAGCGTCACCGTGGATACGAGGAGTGATCGTCGCCAACTCATGGTTGGCAAGCTACGAAGGACGCTTAGAGCCCGATTAGGGCGAGTGAGTGAACGATCCGGCCTTTCGCCTCGTCACCACACACGACGACGCAGACGGAGGTGCCCGGTGAGGAAGTTGCTCGTTGGTGTGGTGGCGTTGATGCTCGTTCCCGTGGTCGCCGACGCCGGGGGTGGGGGACATGCGGGGCTCTGCGCTGGTTTCGCCACCGGGACCGAGGTGGCAATGTACGACTCCTGTTTCGAGGGGACGGCGCATTTCGCTCCAGCCGGGGAGACGATCACGGTCGTCAACCACGGGGAGCTACCTCACACCTTCACCGCCGTCGACGGCTCGTTCGACACCGGCCAATTGGCGGCGGGGGAGGCGGCCCAGGTCACGGTGAACGAGTCGGGGATCCTCCAGGTCTACTGCTCTCTCCACGGCACGGCTACCGGCCAGGGCATGGCCGGTGTCTTGATCGTGGGAGAACCCGACCCGACCGCCATCGGCGTGAATCTCGATGCCGGAGCGACGGGCGCGGAAGATCAGACGGGGCGGATCGAGGCCCTGGAGGCCGATGTCGAAAACCAGGCGAACACTATCGCCGCCCTGACATCGTCGCAGTCACGCCTGACCGAAACCGTCCAGTCCTTGGTCGACGATTCCCCGCACCCCGGTCTACTCGCCCTGATCGCCGCCGCGGTGGGAGCCACATCGGCAGTCCTGATGGTCGTCGTCATGGATCGCCGGCGGTCACGGGTGATCGTGTTCGAGGAAGTGGATCGTGTCCCGGCCCAGGCCTGATCGCCGGCTCGTCTTCCTCGCGGTGGGGTTGCTGGTGCTGCCGATGGGAGCAGTGGGGGGCGGTTCGTGGATGGCGCCGACCGAGGAGTCGTACGAGCCGGGCGACGAGGTCGAGGCGGTTGCATACGTCGGGGGTGCCGTGCCCGAGGAGGCTGGTCGGTACCGGGCGTATCTCGCCACGACCCCGATCTCCGATGGTGAGGTGAGCGACTGGCTCGACGTGGGGCCCGTGTCGATCGAGCCGACAGGTCGGCCGGGCGATCGGGCCGCGCGGGTGTATCTGCGGTTCACCGTTCCCGAATCCCTGGAGGACGGTGTCTACTCCGTGTCGATCCGGAACGAGGAAGGCAACTTCTTCGGCGACCTGATCGGCATGGAGTTGCATGTCGGTGTCGCACGGCCGGGGGAGCTCACATATGAGTGGCCCCTCGACGAGCCGTTGATCGCAGAGCTGCCGGAGGGTGCCGTCATCGTGGGACCGGGGTCCAGGACCCAAACGGCCTCCGAGCGCTCGGCGGCGCCTACGACGGAGCAATGGGGGCCTCCCGGAGGGGTGATCGTGTTGGCGATCGTCGGGATGGCGATGTTGCTCGCCGGCGGGCGGAGCCGGCTCCGAGTGCGGTCGGGCGCGGTCCCTGGCACTGAGGCGGCGCGGCGACTACAAAGGGCAGGTGCGTTCGATCAGGCCCCTCGACGAGACGACATGGCCGGCGTTCGCAGAGTTGGCCGAGAACAGTGACGGCTTTCCCAGCGGCTGTTGGTGTATGGGGTTCCACCCCGAAGGGGCGCGCAAAACACCGGCGGCGGTCAATCGTCAGCGGAAATTCGAGCGGGTACAGCAAGGCACTACCCACCATGCCCTCGTCTTCGACGACGATCTCTGCGTCGGCTGGTGTCAGTTCGGCTCAACTGAGGAACTGCCCCGCCTCAAGAACCAGGCCGCCTATGAGAAGACGCTCATCGAACTCCCTGACTGGCGCATCGCCTGCTTCTACGTGCGAAGGGGATTCCGCCGTCAGGGAGTGTCGACGCAGGCTCTCGCCGGAGCCCTCGACATGATCGCCAGCTTCGGCGGGGGCATGGTCGAGGGTTACCCCGAGCCCGCCGACGCGGTCCCGGCGGGATTCCTGTTCCACGGTGCTCTTTCCACCTTCGAGCAGTTGGGTTTCGAGAGGGACCGCATGATCGGCAAGCACCGGTGGGTGGTGCGCCGCCTCGTCGAAGCCGCCGACTAACTCCCGTGACCCACTACAACGGGGTGGCCGCCTATCAGGGGGATGAATGAACAGGTCTCGTCCGCGTCGTAGCGTCCTTTCGGCCCTGCTAGTCGTGGCCCTCGGTGCCTGCAACACGGGCGCCGGAGGCGACACCACCTCCACCCTGCCCTCGACGACCGCGACGACCTCGGCTCCTACCACGTCCGTGGCGACCACTACGCCATCCGAAACCACAGCGCCAGCCGAGCCGCTTCCCACCAATCCCGCAGACTACGCCACGGCGGCCTTCGAGGCATGGGTCGCCGGAGACGACGCCCAGTTGGAACGTCTCCTGACCCCGGAAGCCCTGGAAACACTTCGTGAGATCGACGCCGACCGGTCGGCCGACTGGGAGTTCGGACGTTGTGAGGGCGCAGCCGGCTCCTCCTACTGCAACTGGGTCGGTCCCGACGGAACCCTGACATTCCGGGTGGCCAACGAAGCCGCCTCGACCGGCCGGGAGCAGGCGATCACCGAGGCTCTCGTCACCGGGGGTTGATCGGCATCGCAGGCGTCACACAAGGCGACCGGCACCGGTACGGTGGATCGAGGGCACGGACCGCGTTAGAGGGCTAGAGATGGTCGGGCCAGACCACAGGGGCTCGGACCGCCGAACCAGTCGGTTGGCTGCTCTAGCCGACAGACTCGTTGCAGCCGGAGCGCCGGGTGCCGCAGTCGTAGTCCTGGACGCCGATGGCATCGATGAAGCGGCGAGTGGGGTGGCGGATCGCGAATCGGGCCGATCGATGCAACCGTTCCTTCACTTCCGTGCTGGCAGCGTGACCAAGACCTTCGTGGCCACGCTGGTCATGTCCCTCGTCGCCGAGAGAAAATTGGCACTGCCGGACACGATCGAGCACTGTTTGCCGGGGGTGCTGCCGTACGCCCAGGAAGCAACGATCCGTCAGTTGCTGAATCACACCAGCGGCATCCCAAACAACTCGGACGTGCTGTCGAACATATGGCACGGCTCCTCGGGGGATCGGTTCCGGAGGCGGACACCTCATGAACTCGTTTCGATGGTCGTCGACCGCCAGCCGGTGGCGCCTCCAGGATCGACTTGGTCGTACTCCAATGTCGGCTACGTCATCCTCGGGCTCATCATCGAGGCGGCCACCGACTCCACCCTGGAATCGGAGCTGGCTCGTGCGATCTTCGAGCCTTTGAAGCTGGTCGACTCGACATTTCCCGTCGACACCGTTGGCCTGCCCGACCCGAGTTCCAAGGGCTACAGCTACCCGATCAGTTCCCAACCGCTGACAGTCGACAGTCAGTTGGTGGACTACACGCTTCAGCACCCATCCATGACGTGGGCCGCGGGCGCGATCATCTCGAGCCTTCCCGATGTTTGCCGGTTTCTCCGAATGCTGTTGGGCGGCCGTTTGCTCCCCGAAAGGCTCGTCGGAGAGATGCTCACGACCGTCGACGTCCCCGCCGAGGCTCTCCCTCTCCCGCTTTTCCAGCGCAACGGCTTGGGATTGATCGAATTGGATTCGCCTCATGGCGCCCTCCTGGGGAGTGCCGGCGGGATCCCCGGATTCTTCAACATGGTGATCAGCAGTCCCGACGCCAGAAGGCAGGGGGGCATGATGATCAACGTCGGCGAACGGGTGCCCGAGCCGATAGTCGCTTCATTCTTGGACGGCCTTCGAGAGCTTGCATCCATCGTGGGCTCGTAGACGTGACATCACCGTCGTCGTGCTGGGTCGATTTGTTCTGGATTCCACTCGGAGTCGCCGGTTCCGGCTTTGTCCGAGTCGTGGGAGAGGTGTACGAGGCTGTCCACGCCAGGCGCGATCATCGAGACCCGCTCCGGCTTTACCACACGGCGCTCCGCGTTGGGACAGCGGAAGGCGTCTACACCGTCGAGATGATGCTGCCCAGCCCAGGCGGCGACACCTCTTCTCGAGGCGTCGTGCTGGTTGGCTCCGTGGGCAGCGCCGTCTTGGAGCGACTGCGTCCCTTTCGATACGAGGTTCGATGCTGGCGGGATGGGCTGCTGTTCGATCGAGAGCCTGGCGTCGTCGGTCCCCAGAGGCTGAGCCGCGGCTTCGGTCAGGCGGCGCGCCTGGTCGAACTCACCGGCTGCATTCCCATCTCGTATGGGGGCGCGACGAGCTGAAGACCGGCGAGATGTGGAACTCCAACTCAGTTGTCTCGTGGCTGCTCAGCAAGGCGGGCATACCCGCGGACAGGATCACGGCCCCGCGCGGCGGCCGAGCCCCGGGTTGGTGCGCAGGACTCGTTGTTGCAGCTCGTGATATAGGAGGCTGACGCATCGCTCACGAGTTCGGCGACGCAGGCTCGTCGAGTTGGATCGTGATCTGGACGTTGTTCTTGGCGGCCTCGGCGACGGTTTCGGGGATCGGGTGACGGTTCTCGTCGAGCTTGACTCGATAGAAGAAGGCATCGCCCGGGTTGTGCCGAAGATAGGCGTCGAGACCCTTGGCGATCTCGTCGGTGTCGGTGGTCACGTCGGCGGTCCCGGTGAGGGTCTGGCCTTTGATCACGACAGTCACCGGCACTCCGCCCTGCAGGTTGCGCCACCAGGAGAACGGTGAATACACGAAGACGGTCCGGCCTCGCTGCATGTAGCCGACGGGCAAGTTGTAGATCTTCCCGGTCTTCCTGCCTCTGAATTCGAGCGTCATCAGCGTCTTGGCGGCGATGCCTCGATTCAGGAGGGCCCGCATGATCGGATTGATGAGCCGCTGGGTGAGGAAGGTGTAGATGGGGCCGGCCAGGGTCCGCATCGAAGCAGTCGGTGTCGATTGGCGCGGAGTCGTCATGGGAGTCCTTGCTCTGGATGGCAGGTATTCATATTATAAGTATTCATAGCATGACTAGACAACCCCAGAAGCCAAAGCGATCGCCACTAGGGCTGCTCGTCCTCCTGCAACTGGTCGGAGAGCCAATGCACACCTACCGCATGCAGCGGCTCTTCGAGGCGCAGGGAAAGCACCGCGTCGTGAACGTACGCTCGCCGGCCAGCCTCTACCAGACGGTTCGGCGCCTCGAACAGCACGGGTTGATCCAGGTCGAGGAGACAGGCCGTGAGGGAAGGCGTCCCGACCGGACGGTCTATGCCATCACCGATGCCGGACGGAAAACGGCTCGTGAGTGGCTGGCAGAGATGCTGGTGGAGACGGGAGGCGAGTATCCGGAGTTCATCGCCGCGCTGTCGATGGCGTTCACTTTTCCACCTGAGCGCGTGCGGGCCCTGCTCGAAGAGCGCGCCGAGCGTCTCGCCACCGAGTTGGCCGAAGCCGAAGGCGTCCTCTCGGCGAATTCCGACGTTCCTCGACTGTTCCTGCTCGAAGAGGAATACCGCGCTGCCCTGCTGCGTACAGAATTGGTCTGGCTCGAGGGCGTCGTCGCCGACATCGCCAACGGGCGTCTCCACTGGGATGAGAAGTGGATTCGAGAGATGGGGGCCAAGTTCAACCCGACCGAGTAGACCGAGGTTTCTACGCTTTCACCATGCCGAGTGTCCGTGTGAGCGAACACAGCGAGCCACCCCCCGATGTCGTCCTCACCGCGGCGCGTGACTTCAGTCCCCGGCGAGCCGACCTGTGGCCCGATGTCCACGTCGAATACCTGCAGGTCCACGAGATGGGCGACACCCACGCCGAGGTGACGGAGGGCAACCCCTGGTTCATCGGATACGTCTGGGAGAGGCTGCGCTACGACTGGTCCGATCCCCGTGCGCTGCGCGGGACGGTCGTCGACTCCAACATCTTCGAGCCAGGAAGCACGTGGGAGCTGTGGGCCACGCCCGAGGATGGCGGCAGCCGCGTCGAGATCCGTGCGGTCCGCCACCTGCGCGGCCGCGGCTGGCTTCTGGCGCCGTTCTTCCTTCCGATTCCCGGGATCTCCGCCGCGGCGACGGTTCGCGCCCACCTCCGTCGTTTCCTGGCAACGGTCGAGGCGTCGAACAGGCAGGGCTGAGCGCTCGCCCGGGGTACGCGAAAGCCCCAGGTGACTAGACCTGGGGCAAGGGGTGGGTGGTCAGGGACGGCGTCGATCCGTCGACCTCCGGTTTTTCAGACCGGCGCTCTACCAACTGAGCTACCTGACCTCCATACCGAAGGCTAGTTCTTAGCTCTTCGGTTGGCGGGGACGACGGGATTTGAACCCGCGACCTCCGGCTTGACAGGCCGGCGAACACTCCAGACTGTTCTACGCCCCCAGGGGATTCGGCCGGGACTCCGACTGACCCGACAAGTGTAACCGTTCGGGCAGCCGCCACAATCCGGGGCTCGCCGGTCAGCGACTGAGGACGACCTTGCCCATCTGCTCGCCGGAATCGAGTCGACGGAGAGCATCGGGCAGGCGATCGAACTCGTAGATCGAGTCCACCGGGGCCTCCACCTGTCCTGAAGACACCATCTGGAGGGCCCGGGCGAACTGGGCGTGGGTCGCCATCGTCGAGCCGATCAGCTCCAGTTCCTTGAACCACAAGACGGGAAGCGTCAGCTCCACCTTGGGTCCGCTGGTGGCCCCGCAGATCGCCATCCGACCGCCCTTCTTGAGCGATCGGAGGGACTGTCTCCACGTCGCCGGGCCCACGTTCTCGATGACGACGTCGGCGCCACCCACCGCAGCCATCTCCTTCGAGAACTCCGACTCGGAATCGAAGCCCGCTTCGGCGCCGTGCTCGACCGCCCACTGGACCTTCTCGGGGGAGCGGGAGGTCACGAACACCCGGGCTCCCCGGGCCACGGCGATCAACGTCGCCGCGGACGAGACGCCGCCTCCGACGCCCGGTATCAGCACAGTCTCGCCCTTCCGCAGGCGGGCACGCTCGACCATCCGCAGCGCGGTGGCAGTGACGAGACCGAACGAACCAGCCACTTCCCAGCTCAACCCGGCCGGCTTGGGGAGCACGTTTCTGGCCGGCACCACGACGTATTCGGCGAAGGTGCCGGTGTGGTGCTCGCCGAGGATCCCGAACTCGTCGCATTGGGTGATCTCTTCGTGCAGGCACCGCTCGCATATCCCGCACGAGAGGGACGGGTCGATGACCACCTCGTCGCCGACCTCCACGCCGTCGACTCCCTCACCCACCGCATCCACCACTCCGGCGCCGTCGGCTCCGAGGATGTGGGGCAGATGCGACGGAGCAGGCAGCCCTTGGCTGACCCACAGGTCGAGGTGGTTGAGCCCGGTGGCGCGCAAGTCGATCCGCACCTGGCCCGGTCCCGGTTCGGGGGTCTCGATCTCTCCGAGCGAGAAAGCGTCGATTCCCGTGGTGTCGGTGAGGAGCCATGCACGCATGGCGACGAGGGTAACCCTGCCGACTTCGAGCGACAGGCGCGAAGATGCCCCGATGCACACGACCCAGGTCAAGGTCCGTTTCTACGAACTCGACCCCTACGACCACGTCAACCACACCAACTACCTCGCCTACTTCGAAGCCGCTCGGGTGGAGTTCCTGGAGGAGGTGGGGTGGGGCCTCCAGAAGATGAAGGAGCAAGGCTGGCAGATCGTGGTCGTCGAACTGCGGGCGCGGTTCATGGCGGCGGCCCGTCTCAACGACGTGCTCACCGTGGAGACCGAGGTCGGCGATATCGGGCGGGCGACGTCCACGTGGCATCAGCGGCTGACCCGGGACGGAGAGCCGATCGCCACTCTCGAGGTCACGGCGGCGTTCACCGACCGGTCGGGACGGCCTCGGCGGATTCCGCCCGAGTTCGTGGCCGCGGTGACAGGCGGCTCGCCTGGCTGAAGCGTCGTATGATCCGGGCCGATGTCCGCCCCCCAACACCGTCGTTCCCGAATCCTCGTCTGTGATCCCTTGGCCGACGAGGGCCTCGAGATCCTCTCTGAGCACTTCGACGTCGACGTCCGCACGGGTCTCACCGAGGACGAACTGGCCTCCATCATCGGCGACTACGAAGCCGTGGTCGTCCGGTCGGCGACGAAGATCACCGCTCGTCTGATCGACAGGGCTGAACGACTCCGCATCATCGCCCGCGCCGGAGCGGGACTCGACACCATCGACGTCTCCGCCGCGGTAGATCGGGGCATAGAGGTGATCAACGCCCCCGACGCCAACACGCTCGCCGTCGCCGAGTTGACCGTCGGGCTGCTCGTCGCTCTCGCCCGCAACATCACCCGCGGCGACGCCGCCCTCAAGGAAGGCCGCTGGATCAAGAAGGAATTGATGGGTACCGGCCTCGCCGGCAAGACGCTCGGCATCATCGGCTTCGGACGCATCGGCCAGGCAGTCGCAGCCCGGGCCCGGGCCTTCGGGATGCGCATCATCACCAACCAGCATCGGCCGACACCGGAGCTCTATCTCGAGGCGGGCGTCGAACCTGTCGACCTCTACGACCTCCTGGCGGAGGCCGACTTCGTGACTCTCCACGTCCCCGCCCGGCCCGAAACGGAGAAGCTGATCGGAGCCGCGGAACTGGCAGCGATGAAGCCGACTGCCTACCTCGTCAACACCTCGCGGGGCTCGGTCATCGACGAGGAGGCTCTCCTGCGGGCTCTCGACGAGGGGACGATCGCCGGGGCGGCGCTCGACGTGTTCGTCGAGGAGCCGGCGTCCGACAATCCCCTCGCCCGTCATCCCAAAGTCATCGCCACGCCCCACATCGGAGCGTCGACCGAAGATGCCCAGGCGGAGGCGGCCCGCAATATCGCCGAGGAGTTGGTGGAACGCCTGGCCGGTCGGGCAGCCAAGTCGATCCTTCCTGTCCGGTTCGTCGACCTGGACCGGGTCGTGCCCCACGAGGCGACGGACCCACGCCGCGCCGAGAAGTTGGCTTCCCGTCTGGAGGAGGAACGGGTGATCCGCAACCCTCCGGTCGTGGCGGCCATCGGCGACCGTTACGTGGTCCTCGACGGTGCCACTCGCACCGACGCCCTTCGCCGCCTCGGCTCGCGTCATGCCGTCGTCCAGGACGTCTCCGTCGAGGACGGGCTCACCCTGGAGACGTGGCACCACGTCGTCCGCCGGTTGCCGGCTGAGGAGTTCCTGGCGCTCGTCTCAGGCCTGGCCGGCATCCGCCTCGAGGAGGTCAGCGACGGATCCATCCAGGAGCGGATGATCGAGTACGGGGGCATCTGCTCGGCGCGGACCGTCGACGCCAGAGGCTTCGTCGTCTATGCCTCGGAGGGCTCGAACCGTTTCGAGGCGCTGGCCCGGTTGGCGGAGGCCTACATCGATGCCGCGGTGGTGTCTCGCACCCTCGAACGTGACGTCAACCGTCTCGCCGCCTGGTACCCGGACATGACGGTGTTGGTCGAGTACCCCGAGTTCACCGTGGAGCAGGTCCTTCTCGCCGCCCGTTCCGGCACCCTGCTCCCCGCCGGCGTCACCCGTTTCATAGTGCCCGGGCGGGTGCTCCACCTCGATGTTCCGCTGGACATGGTCCTCTCCGAACAGCCACTGGAGGAGAAGAACCGATGGCTCCACGACCATCTCACCGAGAAGGAACGGAGTGGCAAGATCCGCTTCTACCGGGAGCCGGTCTACATCCTCGACGAGTGAAGCAGTCGGCAGCCGACAGTCGGCAGTCGACAGTCGGCAGTCGGCGCCGGCAGTCTCACGCCAGTTCGGTGATCAACTTCTCCAGGACCGACAGGCAACGTTCCAATTGGGACACCTCGATGAACTCGTCGGGCTTGTGGGCCTGGGCGATGCTTCCGGGGCCGCACACCACCGGGGCGATACCCTTCTCCTGATACAGACCGGCCTCGGTTCCGAACGACACCACCATCGTCTCCTGGTTGCCGGTCAACCGCCGGGCCAGCTCGACCGCGGGTGACTGCGGATCCCTCCAGAATCCGTCGACCTCGCCTGCCACCGTGGTGCTCACTGCCGCATCGGGGAACTCGGCGCGCATCGACGGAAGCAACTCTTCTGCCACGAACCGGCCGAGACGTTCGTGGATGTAGGCGGCGTCGCCGGCGTCGACGGGGCGAATCTCCCAGTCGAACACCGCCGACCCGGCGGTGATGTTGCGAGCCACTCCTCCCGAGATCGTCCCCACGTTGATCGTCGTGTGCGGGGGCTCGAACGGGCTGTCGTCAGGGGCGCGGGCGACCATCTCGTCGGCCAGCGAATCGAGGAACGTGATGAAGCGGGCGGCAGCGTGGATCGCGCCGGCTCCGGCGGCCGCCATGGACGCGTGACGCTCGACACCGGTGATCTCGGTCGTGTACTCGTAACAACCCTTGTGGGCGACGACCACCCCGAAGTCCGTTGGCTCGCCGATGATGACGATCTTCGGCAGCGGCCGTCCGCTTCGAGTCAGTTCCGAGAGCAGGAGTCGGGCGCCGTGGCAGCCCTCCTCCTCGTCGTAGGTGAGCGCGACGTGCACCGGACGCGATAGGGCTGCGGCGGCGAAGGTCGGGGCCATCGCCAGGACACAGGCGATGAAGCCTTTCATGTCGGTGGTGCCGCGCCCGTAGGCGCGTCCCGACTCGACCGTCAGGAAGAAGGGGTCACGGGACCAGTTCTGGCCCTCCGTCGGAACCACGTCGGTGTGGCCCGACAAGGCGACACCGCCTTCCTCGTCGGGGCCGATCGTGGCGAAGACGTTGGCCTTCTTTCCGGCGGGGTCGGAGGTGGTCTCGACTCTCGCCCCGCACGCCTCCAGCAGGTCGACGGCGTAGTCGACCAGGTCGAGGTTGGAGTCGGCCGACACGGTCGGGAAGGCGACGAGCCGGCCGAGGATCTCGAGAGTTCGGTCCAGCACGAGGCTCCTTCAGGCCTTCACGAGCAACTGACGGGGATAAGAGGTCAGCGTCTCTGCCGGGCCGTCGGCGGTGATGCGGATCGTCTCTGTGATCTCCAGGCCCCATCCGTCCATCCACAACCCGGGCATGAAATGAAACGTCATGTCCGGTTCGAGGATCGTGTTGTCGGAGGGACGGAAGCTGATCGTTCTCTCACCCCAGTCGGGCGGATACGACAGTCCCACGGGGTAGCCGCAGCGCCCTTCCTTTCTGATCCCCGCCTTCTGCAGTTCGGCTATCAGCGCCTCTGCGACGTGGCCGGCTCGGTTGCCGGCGCGGGCGGCGTCGAGGCCCGCTTCCAGTCCGGCGAGGAGAGCCTCTTCGGCTCGACGCACCTCGGGCGGTGGTTCACCGAGGAACACCGTCCGGCACAGCGGGGCGTGGTAGCGGCGGTAGCAGCCCGCCACCTCGAAGAAGGTCCCCGCTCCCTTCTCGAGCGGCTCGTCGTCCCACGTCAGATGCGGCGCCGACGCCTGCTCACCGGTGGGAAGGAGAGGGACGATGGCGGGATAGTCGCCTCCGTACTCTTCCGTCCCGCGCGCCCCCGCAGCGAGGATCTCCGCTACCAGGTCGCTCTTGCGCATCCCGGGTTCCACCAGCTCAGCGATCCGGTCATGGATCCGCTCCACGATGCGGGCGGCGCGGCGCATGTAATCCAGCTCCTGAGGTGATTTGACCGCCCGCTGCCAGTTGACCAGCCCCGTGGCGTCGACGAAGCGGACCCCCGGGAGCTCACGGCGCAGCGTCTCCCAGGCCGCCGCCGAGAAGTAGTAGTTGTCCAACTCCACCCCCACCGAGCGGGCTCCCAGACCCGCAACGAGCTTGGCCAGGTCCTCCATAGGGTGTCGGTCGGTCGCCTGGACGTACTCGTCGGCGTAGCCGTGGAGGTGGTCGTCGTCTAGGTACGAGGTGAGCTGGGCGCCTTTGACGTCCTGCATCCGCCCCCACCAGTGAGGATGTCCCTCGAGGGTCACGACGACGGCCTGGTGGACGTAGAACGACCAGCCGTCGTAGCCGGTGAGCCACGCCATGTTGGAGGGGTCGGAGACCACCAGCGTGTCGATACCCCGTTCGTCCATCGCCTGGCGGGTCTTGGCCAGGCGGGCGGCGTATTCCTCCGGGCTGAAACCGAATGCGTCCCCAGGCATGTCAGTGCGAGAGAACGGCTCGGAGGAAGGCCCGGGTGCGCTCGTGGACCGGGTCTTTGAGCACCTGCTCAGGAGTGCCCTCTTCGATGATCCGCCCGCTGTCGAACATGAGCACCCGGTCAGCGGCTTCCCGGGCGAATCCCATCTCGTGGGTGACGAGCATCATCGTGGTCTTCCCTTCGAGGGCGATGTCTCTGATCACGGCGAGGACCTCGCCCACCAGTTCCGGGTCGAGCGCCGATGTGGGCTCGTCGAACAGCATCACTTTGGGGCGCATGGCGAGGGCCCGGGCGATCGCCACTCGCTGCTTCTGGCCGCCAGACAACTGGCCGGGGTATTGGTCGGCCTTGTCGCCCAGCCCAACCCTTCTGAGCAGTTCCAAGCCGCGCTCGCTGGCCTCTTCCCGGGACAACCCCAGCACCTTCATCGGGGCGAGGGTCAGGTTCTCCAGGGCGGTCAGGTGGGGGAAAAGGTTGAAGTGCTGGAACACCATGCTGATGTCGGTCCGCACGTCCCGTATGTGCTTCTCCCGGGCGGGGACGAGCTGGCCGTCGCGTTCTTCGTGGTAGAGGTGCCGGCCGTCGATGATCACGCACCCCGAGTCGGGCCGGTTGAGAGTCATGATCACTCTCAAGATCGTGGTCTTTCCCGAACCGGATGGCCCGATGATGACGACCTTCTCGGTTGGAGCGACCGAGAGGTCGAGGTCCTTCAGGACGTGGTTCTCGCCGAAAGCGAGGTTGATCTTCTCCAGCCGGACCATGTCCCGACGGCCGTCAGACTCGCTCGTAGCCATATCGCCTCTCCAGGTAGCGGACGAAGAACGCGGCCGGGATGCTCACGGCCAAGAACAGGGCGCCCATGATCGTGTAGGGCTCGATCGGCTGGAAGCTGCGTGACGCCTCCGCCTGGGCCGCGAGGAGGATGCCTCCGGCGGCGACGGCGAAACCGAGCGGGGCGTCTTTGAACATCGCCACCAGGTAGTTGCCCAAAGCCGGGATGACGGTGGGGATGGCCTGGGGCAGGACGATCCGGGTCCAGGTCGTCGCCGGCGAGAGATTGAGGGCGGTGGAGGCCTCCCACTGGCCATGCTCGACGTTTTCGATTCCGGCCCGATAGGACTCCGAGGTGTACGTGGCGTAGTGGATGCCCAAGCCCACGACCAGCGTCACGAACGGCGACAACACCAGTCCGAAGCCCGGGAAAACGAAAAAGATGAAGAACAGTTGGACGAGGAGGGGTGTCGATCGGACGAACTCGATGAAGGCGATGGTCGGCCAACGGATCACCCGGAATCGGGAGCGGCGCAGCAGGGCGAGGACCAGGCCGAGGACCATCCCAATGGATATCCCGAGCAGGGTGGCGACCACCGTCTGCAACAGCCCTTCGGCGATGATGGGGAAGATCCTGCGGGCGTACTCCCAGTCCCACGAGAAAGCGATCTGGGCGAACATGCTCACGACCTCCCCCGATACCAGTCACCGGCCAGTCGCTTTTCCAGCCAGCGGAAGAGGATGGCCAGTAGCTGGGCCATCAGGAAGTAGAACAGGAGAGCGGTCCCGAAGATGGCGAGTGAAGTCGCCGCTCTGGAGCCGGCAACGGCACGCTGCACCCGGAGGTTCTGGGCCTCGCCCGTCAGATCGGCCAGACCTACTAGCGAAACCAAGGCCGTCGCCTTCAACACCTCGATGCTCAGGTTGCCATAGGGCGGCAGCATGACGACCAGCGCCTGCGGGAGGGTGACGTGGCGCAGACGGTCCATGAAGCGGAGGTTGAGCGAGATCGCCGCTTCCGTCTGACCTCGCGGGACGGACTGGATACCCGTTCGCACCACCTCCGCCCCGTACCCGCCCATGTTCACTCCGAGAGCGATCACCGCAGCTACGAACACGAACGTCCTTCCGGATCGCATGCCGAGGATGATCGGAATGGCGAATGCGGCGTAGAAGAGGAGCACGATCGCCGAGGCACCTCGTGCGATCTCGACGTAGATGCGTGCGATCCAACGCAGTAAGCGGTTCTCGCTGAGGCTCATGATGCCGAACAGCAGAGCCAGTGCGCTCCCCAACAGTGCTGCCAGCGCGAAGACACGAACCGTCACCCACACGCCGTCCAGCAATGCCTGGATCTGGTTCGCGCTCAGCACGTCGTCATCGAAGATAGGGACGCCGCCCGGTAGCCGTCGCCCCGGGCGGCGTCGTCCGTCACGTTGCGATCAGCCGTCGCCGCCGCCGGTCAGGTCGTCGACGGTCAGCTCGGCGGCAGCGTCCACTGCTGCCTGGGAGAACCCGAATGGCTCGATTATCTCGAGCACCCGTCCCGCTTCCTGGAACTCGTGGAGTGTCTCGTTGAAGACGTCGCGGAACTCCTGGTCGTCGGGACGGAAGGCAAAGGCGCCGCACCCGAGTTGCTCCTCGCCGTTGATGACCGGGATGAAGCCCTCGGTCGCCTCGAAGCCGTCGAGTTCGGCGACCTGGGCCTGGACGGTCGGGCCGGTCAGGGCGAAGGCGTCGATGCGACCCGCAACCAGGGCATCCACGAGGCTCGGGGTGTCACCGAACCGGGCGATCTGGTCGTCGGGAATGCCGGTCTCGATGGCATAGGTCTCTTCGACGGCGCCACCGAGCACACCCAGGATGGCGTCCGAGTCGAGGAAGGACTCGAAGGTCTCGATTCCCTTGGGGTTGCCCTCGGCGACGGCGAACGAGGTGTCGGCGCAGTAGTCGGGATCAGAGAAGAGGACCTGCTCGGCGCGTTCGGGGTTGATGAACATGCCGGCGGCGATCATGTCGTACTGGTCGGCCAGGAGACCGGGTATCAGAGAACCGAACTCGACGACCGTCGCCTCGACCTCGTCGATTCCCAACTCGGCCAGGATCGCCTTGGCGAGTTCGGGCGCCTCACCCGTCGGCTCACCGTCTTCGCCTTCGTACCCGTAGGGGACTTCGTTGGCGATCCCGATGCGGACTACGCCGTCGGGGAAACGCTCGGCTAGCGGACTGTCTCCGCCGCCTCCGCCGCTCGTCTCGGACGAAGTCCCGTCGGCGGCCGTGCCGTCTCCGCTGTCCCCTCCACCACAGGCGGCCAGTGCCAGGGCAAGAACCGCCAACAGGGCCAGCACTCGGTTTGCGGTCGTCGCTCTCGGTTTCACTGGGGTCTCCTCCCTGTCAGAACGGAAAAACCGTAATCGGCATCCGCTGGTGATGCAGCGAGAATCCGGGAAGAATTCTTCTTGTATACCGAACGGATCCGACCGACTGCTGATGCGATAGTCTGTGGCCGAGTAGGCCTCGTTCCGATCGAAAGGCGATCTGATGCCCGATACGTCCTCGCGTTTGACTGCCGAGGCCATATACGAAGCGCTCCGGGACCGGATCTGTCTTCTCGACCTGCCCCCTGGTGCACCGCTGCGCGAGCAGGCAATCGCCGAGGAGTTCGGAGTCAGCCGGACGCCTGTCCGGGAGGCCCTGACCATGCTGCGCCTCGACGGATTGGTGGTTCGCCGGGAAGGTGGCGGCACCTCGGTGTCGACCGTGGATCTAAAGCGGATGCGAGACGTCTACTCGCTGCGCATCAAGCTGTCCGAACTGATCGCCGACTTCATGAAGAACCCGGTGCCGGCGCACATCCCCGCAGAGCTGCGGAAGCTCCGGCAGAGAGTGGTCGAGGCCGCTCCCACCCGCGACCCGAAGCTGCTCGGCGCTCTCTACAACGACCTCCACGAGACATTGCTCGACGCCATCGCCAATGAGGCGCTCAAGCAGGTCTCCGACCGCCTGTATCGGCAGACGGCGCGGGTGTGGGTCCAGCTTCTCCCCGAGATGGACTGGGACGAGGAGGTCCGCATCTTCCTCGACGAGATCGACGAGTCGCTCGAGGCGCTGGAGGGGTCGGCGGCCAGACACATGGCCGAGATCCGCTCCAAGCACATGATCATGCTCTTGAACCGCTTCAACGACTACCTGACCCGACCGCTGATCTGAGGAGGGACGAGTGATGTCCGAAGAGAAGCTCGGCCTCGGCACGCAGGCCGTCTGGGCCGGCGAGAACAGGGCCCGCCACGGCGAGCACACCCAGGTGCCCGTGGTACACAGCGTCTCCTACGGATACGACGATGTCGACCATTGGATGAATGTGGCGCTCGGCGAGGAGTCCGGCCACATCTACGGTCGCAACTCCAATCCCACCGTCGCCGTGTTCGAGGAGAAGATCCGCGTTCTGGAAGGCGGTGAAGCGGCCACGTCCGCCGCCACGGGCATGGCGGCCATCTCCAACACTCTCTTCGCTCTACTCGCTCCCGGCAAGCGGGTCGTGTCCGTCAAAGACACCTACGGCGGGACGAACCAGGTGTTCGCCGAGTACCTGCCGCACTACGGGGTCGAGGTGACCCTGTGCGACACGTCCGATCATGAGGCGATCGAAGCGGAGCTGAGCCGGGGGTGCGACCTGCTCTATCTGGAGACTCCCACCAACCCGACGCTGAAGGTCCTCGACCTGGAGCGACTCAGTGAGGCCGGCCACGCCGCCGGGGCGATCGTCGTGGTCGACAACACCGTGGCCACCCCCATCAACCAACGCCCGCTCGAGTTGGGTGCAGATCTCGTCGTGCATTCGGCCACGAAGTACCTAGGCGGCCATGCGGACGCCCTGGGCGGGGTGGTCGTCGGCAGGGAGGACCTCGTCGGGAGGGTCTACCGCTATCGCGAGATCAACGGCGCCTCGCTCCATCCCATGGCCGCCTACCTGCTGCTGCGGGGCATGAAGACGCTCCATCTGCGGGTACAGCGCCAGAACGAGAACGCCATGGCCGTCGCCCGTTACCTGGCCGACCATCCCGTTGTCACCGTGGTCAACTACCCCGGCCTCGAGACACACTCCCTCCACGATGTCGCCGCTCGCCAGATGAGCGGGTTCGGAGGGATGCTCAGCTTCGGCCTCCGAGGCGACTTCGAAGCGGTGCGCAAGTTCATCCCCGCCATGAAGCGGGCCCATGCCGCCGCCAACCTGGGGGCGGTGGAGACGATCATCGCCGCGCCGGCCACCTCCAGCCACGTCGAAGTCTCCAAGGAGGATCGGGAGGCACTCGGCATCCCCGAGGGGCTCATCCGCTACTCGGTGGGCATCGAGGACACCGAAGACCTGATCGCCGATCTGGAACAGGCTCTGGCTGCCGTCTGATGCCGCAGCTGTCGGTCCTGACTGAACGCACGCTCCGCTCGCTCGTCGGGATGGGTGAGGAGGAACTGGCGGCGATCGAAGCGGTGTACCCGTTGATCAGCCGGGGCGAGGCGGTGATGCCGCCGATCATGCGGATCGACGTCGACGCCCACAATGGCGAGATCGACGTGAAGTCTGCCTACCTGCCCGGATACGACGGCATCGCGATCAAGGTGTCGGCGGGGTTCTTCGACAACCCCGAGCTGGGACTGCCCAGCCTGGGCGGCTTCATGATGGTGCTCGACAGCCGCACCGGCATCCCGTCGGCGGCGCTCTTCGACAACGGCTACCTCACCGACCTCCGAACCGGGCTGGCGGGCGCCGTCGCGGCCCGCCACCTAGCCCCGGAGGGTCCCCTACGGGCGGCTGTCGTCGGCGCCGGCGTCCAAGCTCGGTATCAGCTCCAGGCTCTGCGTCTCGTCAGAGAAGTGACGGCGGTGACCGTGTGGGCGCGGCGTCCGGAGCAGGCGAAAGCCTTGGCGGAAGAGGTCGGCGGAGAAGTGGCGGCTTCGCTTCACGAGACGGTGGCGGCAGCAGATGTCGTGATCACCGCCACGCCCGCCACCGACGGCCTCATCACTGCCGGCGACCTGCACCCTGGCCTCCACATCACGGCGGTCGGCTGCGACGCCGAACACAAGCGGGAACTGGGTCCCGGCGTGCTCGAGGCCGCTGACCTCGTCGTGGTGGACTCCATTCCTCAGAGTGTCCGCCTCGGGGAGGCGCGCGCCGCGGTGGCCGAAGGCTTCGACTCGTCCCGACTGGTCGAACTCGGGCAGGTCATCGCCGGTGAGCATCCCGGCCGGCCGTCAGCCGACGCGGTGACGATCTGCGACCTGACCGGCACCGGAGCCCAGGACACCGCCATCGCCGCACTGGCGGTGCGTCGTGCCCGGGAGCGAGGTGTGGGTGATGTCATCGACACCTGAGATCGACATCGTCTCGGCGCGGCATCGGATCTCTGGCCTCGCGGTCCGGACGCCCCTCATGCCCTCGCTCCCTCTCAGTGAGGCGGCGCGCACCGACGTCTACCTGAAGCTCGAGACCACCCAGCCCACCGCCGCCTTCAAACTGCGCGGCGCCGCCTCGAAGATCCTGTCGCTACCCGAGGAGGATCGCGCCGCCGGAGTCGTCACCGCCTCGACCGGCAACCACGGCCGGGCAGTCGCCTACGTCGCCCGGAGGCTGGGCATCGAAGCCACGGTGTGCATCTCCGACGGCGTCCCGCCCGGCAAGGTCGCGGCTCTGCGGGATCTCGGAGCACGGGTGGTCGTATCCGGAGCATCACAGACGGAAGCGATGCGCCGCGCCTTCGAGATCGTCGCCGAAGAGGGGCGTACGTTCATCCACCCCTTCGACGACCCGGATGTGATCGCGGGTCAGGGCACGATCGCGGCCGAGATCGCAGAAGATCTACCCGACGTCGCCTGCGTGTTCGTGCCGTTGTCCGGCGGAGGCCTCCTCTCCGGTATCGCCGAGGGCCTCCGTCAGTTCGCTCCTGCTGCCCGGGCCGTCGGCGTCTCCATGACTCGGGTCCCGGTCATGTACATGAGTCTCCAGGCCGGTCATCCGATCGACGCTCCTGAAGAGGAGACCCTCGCCGACTCGCTGCGGGGCGGGATCGAGCTGGACAACCGCTACACGTTCGATCTGGTCCGCCGCCTCGTCGAGGAGTTCGTCCTCGTCGACGAGGAGCAGATCTGGGATGCGATGCGGTTCCTCTTCGACAAGCACCGGCTGATCGTCGAAGGAGGAGCCGCGGTGGGGGTTGCCGCCCTTCTCTCACGGCAACCCGGCTCGGTTCCGGGTCCGGTCGCGATCGTGATCAGCGGAGCGAACGTCGAGCCCTCCCATGTGGCGGCGCTGGTTTCGGGCGCTCCCCCTCCGACCCTGTGACTCAGTCGAGGAAGTCCGCTACCCAGTCGTCCACCGGGTTGCGGCGCAGCTCCTCCATCTTGCCGACCTGGACGATCCGTCCTTCCCGCATGATGGCGATGCGGTGAGCGAAGAAGGCTGCCTCGTCGTGGTCGTGGGTCACGTACAGCGCCGTGGTGCCTGCTCGGGTCAAGAGGTCGGTCATCTCCACCATCAGACGTTCTCGGAGGGCCCTGTCGAGTGCCCCGAGCGGCTCGTCGAGCATCACGAGCCGAGGGTCGGGGGCCAGCGTCCTCGCCAATGCCACCCGCTGCTGTTCGCCTCCGGAGAGATTGTCGACCGTGCGCTGGTCGAAGCCCGACAGTCCCACCCACTCGAGCACTTCTGCCACCCGGGCGCGGATCTCCGAGGGGTCGCGCCCCTCCATCCTGAGACCGAAGGCGATGTTCTCGCCGACCGTCATATGGGGAAACAGGGCGTAACCCTGGAACATGAATCCGAACCGGCGGCGATGCGGCGGGACATCGGCGAGGTCGACGCCGTCCCACAGGATGCGACCGCTTTCCAACTTCTCCAGGCCGCCGATCGCCCGCAGCAGAGTCGACTTGCCCGACCCGCTCGGTCCGAGGATGGCCACCCGCTCTCCGTCGCCCACCTCCAAGCTGGCGCCGTCGACCGCGCGTAGGTCTCCGAAGCGGACGGTGACGTCGTCGACGGTCAGCACTCAGAAAGTCCCCAGGTCGGTCGAACGAAAGCGGTCCATCACCATGATGGCAGCGGCGGTGATCGCCCCCAGGACCGTCGCCAGCGCCATGGCGGCGGCGAAGTTGCCGAGGCCCGGCCGACCCAGGAGCCGGAAGATCATCACCGGGATCGTCACCGTGTTGGGACGGGCGATGAAGGCGGTGGCACCGAACTCGCCGAGGCTGACCACGAACGCGAACCCGGCTCCGACGAGGGCTGCCCGCATGACGATCGGCAGGTCGATGTAGCGAAACACGCGCCCCGGTGATGCCCCGAGCATCGCCGCCGCCTCGCGGACCGACGGGTGTATCGAGCGCATCAGTGGCACCGTCGCCCGCACGACGAACGGAACTGCGACGAGGGCGTGGGCGAGGGGTACCAATGCCACAGTGGCACGCAGGTCCACCGGCCAGTCGAGGGCGATGAGGAACCCGAATCCGATGGTCACCGCCGACGTGCCCAAGGGAAGCATCAGCACGACGTCGAACCACTGGGACAGGCGGCTCCCGCGGCGCGAGATCACATAGGCGGCGCATATCCCCACCACGACCGCCACGACAGTGGCGACGAACGCAAACGAGAAAGACGTCGGTACCGCGTCCAAGGGGCGACCCAGCACCGGCTCGTCGACGAAGAGGCGACGGAATCCGCCGTCGGCGGCGGCTCGGACGACCAGGACCGCCGGAGGGACGAACAGGGCAGCGAGGGTCGCGGCAACGGAGGCAGCTACCGCCCAGGCGGTGCGTCCCTCCGGGTGCCGTCGCGTCGAGGCCTCCGGCGCCAACACCAGCGGCGATGCCGTGCGCTCCTGGCGGCGGGCGTACACGATGAGAAGGGCTGACACGGCGATCATCTGGCCGATCGACAGCGCCGCCGCCATCGGCAAGTCGAACAGCGTCACGGCCTGGCGATAGATCTCCACCTCGATCGTCGAGTAGCGGAACCCGCCCAGGATCAGCACCGTCCCGAACGACGTGAACGTGAACAGGAAGACGATCGAGGCGGCGGCGATGATTGCGGGACGCAGGAGTGGCAACGTGACCGTGCGGAACACACGCCAGGGGGATGCCCCGAGCATCGCCGCCGCCTCTTCCACTTTGCGGTCGAGCCGCGCCCACATCCCGCCCACGGTCCGCACCACTACCGCCACGTTGTAGAAGACGTGAGCGGCGAGGATGGCCCAGACCGAGTCACGCCATCCGAGAGCGGCGAAGGCGGTGCCGACCACCACGGTGGGAAGCACGAACGGCACGATCACCAGTGCCTGAGCCAGCCGCCGCCCCGGGAACTCGAACCGGGACACCGCCCACGTGAGCGGAGCAGCGAGCACCAAGGTGAGCACGGTGGACACGGTCGCCTGCCACAACGTGAACCACGCCACCCGGGCGATCCGCGTCTCGGTCAGCAGGTCGGCGATCTGCAACTCGGAGATGCCGAGCCACAGGATCCGGCCGAGCGGGTACAGGAAGAAGTACCCGATGAAGAAGAGCGGCAGAGCGGCGGCCGCCCAGATGGCACGTCGGGAGGTCACGAGGCCGCCGACGGGCTCATGGCGTCACGATGTCGCGCCACTGGTCCAGCCAGGTCTCCCGGTTCTGATCGATCTCCGCCGGGTCCATCGTGATCGGATCCTCGGGGATGACCGTGTTCTCGGCGAACACCTCCGGAAGCTCGACGTCCACGTTGGCGGGGAACACGAACCAGGTCGTGGGGATCTGCTCTTGGAACTCGGGACTGAGCATGAAGTCGATCAGTTGCCCCGCCGCCGCTTCGTTCTCGGTCCCGGCGAGGATCCCAGCGAACTCTATCTGGCGGAAGCATCCGTCCGTCACCACGGCGGTGGGCGCCGACTCGAGCGGCTCTTCGGCGAACATGACCTCGGCCGGCGGTGAGGAGGCGTAGGACACGACGATCGGGTCCTCGCCGCCGTAGCGAGTGAAGTTCGAGTAGTAGGCCGTGTCCCAGTCGTTGACCACGGCGACCCCGTTGGCCACGAGAGACTCCCAGTACCCCGGCCACTCGGAGCCGTAGCGCTCGATGGTGGCGAGTAGGAACGCCAGGCCGGGTGAGGAGGCCGCCGGGTCCTCCACGACGAGGAGCCCTTCGTATTCGGGGGCGACCAGGTCGTCCAGATCGTCGGGCGGATCGAGTTCGTTCTCCTCGAACCAGGCGATGTCGTAGTTGAGGCACACGTCCCCGTAGTCGATCGGCGTCACCCGCATCTCCTCGTCGATCACCAGCCGCGGGTCGACGCGCCCCAGCACCGGCGACTCGTAGGGCACGAAGATGTCCTCGCCGAGCGCCCGGCTGAGGAACGTGTTGTCGACGCCGAAGAGGACGTCGGCGACCGGGTTGTCCTTCGTCAAGATCGCTTGGTTCACCGCCCCGCCGGCATCGCCGGCAGGGACGACCTCGACCGTGACACCGGTCTCCTCCGTGAAGGCGGCGAACGTCTCCTCGTCGACGCCGCCAGCGAACGAATCGTGCGACAGGATGCGCACGGTCCCTCCCGGTGGAGCGGTGGTGTCCGCCGTCGCCGGGATCGTTGTCTCCTCGATTGACGTGGTGTCGGAGGCGCCGCCGTTGCAGGCGGCAACGATCAGGGCGAGAAGTGCGAAGAGGAAGATGGAAAGCCTGCCGTGTCTCAACTCTTTTTCCTTTGTCGCTTGCGACGCCGGCTGCCTGGCAGGCCGAGAAGTTTCCCTTCGCCGGTATTACCCGGATCAGGTTCAAACGGTCGGAGCCCATGAGGCTCCCTCTCAGCCCGGTCCCGCCGGGCTCCCGCGTCTACATCGATTCTAGGCCGGGAACGGATTCTCCAATCAGAGACCTACTCGGGGGGCGCGAACACCAGCACCGTGTTGTGACCGCCGAACCCGAACGAGTTCGAGATCGCCGGGCGGGGATTCCAAGCAGCCCTCTCAGTGGCGATGTTGTCCAATGGAATCTCCGGGTCCTGTTCGACGAGGCCGGCGTTCGGTGGCAGCTCGCCTCGGTCGATCGCCAGCACCGTGGCGGCGGCTTCGATCGCCCCGGAGGCGCCCAGGACATGCCCCGTCACACCTTTGATCGACGACACCGGGGGCTGGCGGTCGAAGACTCGGGCGATGACCTTGCCCTCGGTGCTGTCGTTCAACTCCGTGCCGGTGCCGTGGGCGTTGACGTATCCGATGTCTTCCGGTTCCAACCCGGCGTCGGCCAGGGCGAGGCGGATGGCCCGTTCGGCACCGTCACCTTGCGGATGGGGGGCCGTGATGTGATGGGCGTCGGCTGTCGAGGCACCGCCGGCGACCTCGGCGATGATCGTCGCCCCCCGGGCCAGCGCCCGGTCTCGACTCTCGACGACGAGGATCGCCGCGCCCTCCCCGAGGACGAAGCCGTCGCGGTCCCGGTCGAACGGCCGGGCGGTCATGGTCGGCGATAGCGCCCGCGCCGAGGCGAACCCTTCCACCGTCGACTGGCGTATCGCTGCCTCGGAGCCGCCCACGACGGCGACGTCGGCGTAACCCCACTCCACCTGGCGCAGACCATCGAGGATCGCTTGAGCGCCGGCCGCGCACGCCACAACCGGGGTGGAGGCCTGGCCGCCGAACCCATAACGGATCGAGATGGCAGCCGCGGCGGCGTTGCACATCATCATCGGGATCCACAGGGGCGAGACCCGGGGCTCCTCCTGGTAGGCGTTGCCGATCAGCACCTCGAGGGTCTCCAGCCCCCCTATCCCCGAGGCGACGTTCACCGTGACCCGGTTCGGGTCCACGTCCAGGTCGCCGGCCTGGTTCAGGGCCTCCTCAGCCGCGGCGACAGCGAACTGAGCGAATCGGTCGAGACGCCGCGCCTCGCGGCGAGGAATGATCGGCTCCGGGTCCCAGTTGCGGACGGTGTGCGGGCCCGCGCCGGGGAACTCGCTCAGCCCTTTCCAGAAAGTGTCGCGGCCCACGCCCGGCGCGGAAACGACGCCGACACCGGTGACGACCGCTCTCCTCCTCTCCATGACCGTCATTCTGCCGTAAAGCTCGCAGGTAGCGAATCGGCGACGCCCTCGACACGCTGCGGACCCCCGAATACCTCCTCGAAGGACGACTCAGCCTCCGAACAGGCTTCGCTGGAGCTTTCGCATCCCTCCCAGCCACCGGTCGTAGTCGTTGGCCTTGTTCTGGAAATAGCGGGCGACTTCGGGGTGGGGGAGGATGAGGAACCGCTCCTCGGCGATGCCTTGCACCACCGCCTCTGCCACATCCTCGGGCTCGAGCGCCACCGGTTCGAGCAGGGTGCGGAACTCGTCGGCCGCGTCGAGGAGGCGGGTCTTGACCCCTTGCGGGCACAGCGCCGACACCTTGATTCCCTCGTCTCCGTACGTGATGGCGAGCCACTCGGCGAAGGCGAGGGCGGCGTGCTTGGTGACCGAGTACTGGGCCGCTTTCAGGTTGGTGAGGAGGCCGGCGGCCGACACCGTGGGCAGAAAGTATCCCTCGCCGCGGGCGCGCCAATCGGGGATCAGGCGCCGGGCGGCGTACACGTGTGACATCACGTTGACGTCCCACAGGCGCTGCCAGTCCTCGTCGGGGGTTTGCTCGTCGCCCCCGATGCCGATGCCGGCGTTGGCGCAGAAGAGGTCGACTGGCCCGAACCGCTCCTCGGCAGCGTCGATCAGGGCCACCGTGTCGGCCTCCTGGGACACGTCCGCCACCGTCGGGAACGCACCGATCTCCGCGGCGACCTTCTCCAACGTCTCCGCGTCGATGTCGGAGATCACGAGACCGGCCGGGTCCTCCTGGACGAATCGACGGGCCATCGCCTCACCGATTCCGCGGGCCGCCCCGGTGACGACGATCACCTTGTTGCGCAGATCCATCGGCCGGAGGTTAAGTCGCCGACAAGCTCCGTGCCGGATCCGCCTCATTCCGCGGCGCTCGGTTTCGTTCGTCTACCGTGTGCGCCGCGACGCCTGGGTGGGGCGTCACGAGACGGAGGAGATGATGACCGACACAGATGCGCGCGTCGGGTCCGGCGGATCCGGCCTGGATTCGTTCTTCAAGCTCTCCGAACGGGGAACGTCGGTCGGCACCGAGATACGAGCCGGCGTCACGACGTTCCTGGTGATGGCCTACATCATCTTCGTGAACTCCGGCATCCTCAGCGCCGCCGGCCTCGACGCGTCGGCCGTAGCTGCCGGCACCGCCCTCGTCGCCGGTGTCCTGAGCATCGCCATGGGCGTGTTCTCCAACTACCCGATAGCCCTGGCCGCCGGCTTGGGCATCAATGGGGCCGTCGCGTTCGGACTCGTGTTGGGCGATGGGCTCAGCCCTGCCGGAGCGATGGGCGTGATCGTGCTGGAAGGCCTCGTCGTCCTGGTGCTCGTTCTGGTCGGGTTCCGCCAGGCGATCATGGAAGCGGTGCCGATGGCGCTGAAGCGGGCGATCGGAGTCGGCATCGGCCTATTCATCCTCTTCATCGGCTTCGTGAACGGCGGGCTGATCAGCCAGATTCCCGAAGGCCCTGTCCCCGTCCAGTTCCTCTTCCCGAACACGAGCGGTGCCGCAGTGACGTTGATCGGCCTGGCGATCACGGTCCTCCTCTACTCGCGGAAGGTCAAGGGGGCGCTGATCCTCAGCATCCTGATCACGACCGTCATCGCCCACCTCATGGGGGTGGCCTCCTTACCCGACACGTGGACTGCGACGCCGTCGTTCGCCACCCTCGGCCAGTTCGACCTCGGCGAGGTGTTCTCGGCGCTGGGCTTCGTTGCCGCCCTGCTGACGATCTTCGCTTTCATGCTGACCGACTTCTTCGACACGATGGGCACTGCCACGGCCATCGTCGAACAGGCCGGTCTGGTGGACGAGGATGGCAAGATCCCCAACATCGGTCCGCTGCTGATCGTCGACTCGGCTGGTGCGGCTCTCGGTGGCCTGGCCGGAGTCAGCTCGAACACCAGCTACATCGAGAGCGCCGCCGGCGTCGCCGAGGGAGGACGGACAGGGCTCACCTCGGTCACGGTGGGCGTGCTGTTCCTTCTCGCCATCTTCCTCTCGCCTCTGGCCGGCCTGGTCCCGTCGCAGGCGACTGCTCCGGTGCTGATCCTGGTCGGCTTCCTGATGTGCTCGCTGATCAAGGACATCGACTTCGACGACATCGAGGAAGGGCTGCCCGCCCTGCTCACCATGATCCTGATGCCCCTCACCTACAGCATCACGGTGGGCATCGGCGCCGGATTCGTCATGTACGTCCTCGTGAAGCTGTTCCGGGGCAAGGCGGCCGAGGTGAAGCCGCTCCTGTGGATCGTGGCGCTGGCCTTCCTGGTGTTCTTCGCCCAGGAGCTGTTCGGCGGCACGGCCGTCGGCTGAGGTCGTCCCCGGGATCGCAGGTTCTGGCGCTTTCGGGCGCCCGAACGCATTCAGGGTCAGCGCGCCAGCTCGGCGTCTGGAATCGTGAACAGAAGTTCCGACGTGGCTTTCACCGAGTCGACGAGGCCCAGGGAGGAGGGGAGTATCTGCTCCCCGTAGAAGCGGGCCGTGGCGATCTTGGCGCTGAGGAAGGACGAGTCGCCGGACCCGGCAGCCAGCAACTGCTCGGCGGCTAGCGCCGCCTTGCCCAGCAGCCAGCCACCGATGACCGTGCCGATCAGGCGCAAGAAAGGTGTCGCCCCGGCGAGGGCGTCGTTTGGTGAGCTCTGGAGGCGGGACAGCAGTACCTCGACTGCCTCCGTGACCGCGTCCACGCCGTCGTCGAGGCACATGGCGAAGTCGTCGAGCGTCGAGCTCTGGCGCATCTCGGCGACGGTCTCTTCGATCTGGGTTATGAGGCGCTTGACGACCTCGCCGCCTCCCATGGGGAGCTTGCGCATGACGAGGTCGATCGCCTGGATCCCGTTGGTGCCCTCGTAGATGGGGGCGATGCGAACGTCCCGGTAGTGCTGGGCTGCTCCGGTCTCCTCGACATAGCCGACACCTCCGTGGACCTGGATGCCCAACGAGGCCATCTCCACGCCCACGTCGGTGGACCAGGCCTTCGTGATCGGGGTGAGCAGGGCCACCATCTCGGAGGCCTGCGTGCGCTCTTCGGGGGTGTCGGCGTGGCGCTCCTCGTCGAGATACCGGGCGGTGAGGTAGAGCAGGCCGCGGAGAGCCTCCCGGTAGGCGCGGATCGTCATCAACATGCGCCGCACGTCCGGGTGGCGGACGATCGGAGTGGATTCCGTGGGCGGCGCTCCCACCTCCCGGCCCTGGAGCCGTTCGAGGGCGTAGGCGACGGCCTGTTGGTACACCCGCTCTGTGATCGCGAGCCCTTCGACGCCGACGCCGATGCGGGCCGAGTTCATCATGGTGAACATGTAGCGCATCCCCGACTGCTCCTCGCCGATGAGGTAGCCGACGGCGCCCTCACCCGAGTCGCCGAAGCTGACCACACACGTCGGGGAGGCATGGATCCCGAGTTTGTGTTCCAGCGACACGATCTTGAAGTCGTTGCGCTCACCCAGGGAGCCGTCGGGGTTCACCAGGTACTTGGGCACCACGAACATGGAGATGCCCTTGGTGCCCGGGGCGGAACCGGGCGTCCGGGCGAGGACGAGGTGGATGATGTTCTCGGTCAGGTCCTGGTCGCCCCAGGTGATGAAGATCTTCGTGCCGGTGATCCGGTAGGTGCCGTCCTCTTGCCGCACGGCCTTGGTGCTCAGGGCGCCCACGTCCGAGCCGGCGTGTGGCTCGGTGAGGCACATGGTTCCCGCCCATTCGCCCGTGACGAGCTTCTCGAGGTAGAGGGCCCGCTGCTCGTCGTTGCCGTGCTGGATGAGCGCCTCGATCGCCGCCTGGGTGAGCAAGGGGCATAGCGAGAAGGCCATGTTGGCGGACTTGAACATCTCTTGGAGCACGATGCCGACGGTGTAGGGCAGGCCACCGCCTCCGTACTTCTCTGCGATGTGGGCTCCGGCCCAGCCGGCATCCACGAACTTGCGGTACGCCTCCTTGAAACCATCGGGTGTCCGTACCTGCCCGGAGTCGTCGAGGACGCTGCCCTGCTGGTCCCCGATTCGGTTCAGCGGGGCGATCACCTCGGAGAAGAAGCGGCCCGCCTCTGACAGGATCCCACTCACCGTGTCGGCGTCGAGGTGCTGGAATCCGTTGAGCTTGGAGACCGCCGGCAGGTCGGCGACGTGGTGGAGGGTGAACTCGATGTCTTCGAGCGGCGGGCGGTATTCCGACATGAATCGAAGGGTACCGGGTGCGAGGACACTGCCCGCCCGCAACCGCGGAATATCCCGTCGGATTAGGCGGACAGGAGCTTCTCCACGAGAGGCGGCAACACGTCCCCGGCCGAGCCGTCGATACGTACCGTGGCGAACAAGTCGGCCTCGGTCGGACCGCGGTTGACGATCACCATCGGCTTTCCTTCCTGGGCCATCGTCATGGGGATCTCCGCCGCTGGCCACACACCGACGGTCGACCCCACCACGAGCACGGCCTGGCCGTTGTGGGCGAACTCCCACGCCTTCGCCATCTCTTCGGCGGGGAGCACCTCTCCGAACATCACCGTCGACGTCTTCAGGATCCCGCCACACTGCGGGCAGGACGGGTCCTCCTCGCCGGCATCGACCCGTTGCAGGACGTCCTCGGTCGGCCAGGAGGCCTTGCATCCGAGGCAGATGACGCGTCGGGCGTTGCCGTGGACCTCGGCCACCATCGACGGGGGCAACCCGGAGACCAGATGGAGGCCGTCGACGTTCTGGGTGACGCATCCCGCCAACCGTCCCGCCCGGTACAGGTCGACGATCGCATGATGACCCCGATTGGGTTGGACCGACGACCGGGCCCCCCACAGTTCGCCGGCAGCGTGCATGCGCCAGCCCCGCACTCGGATGTCACGATTCCGGACGTAGCGGTCGATCGTGAAGTCGTCGGGGTCGACCTTCGTCCACAGCCCGTCCGGTCCCCGGAAGTCGGGGATGCCCGACTCGGTCGAGATGCCGGCGCCGGTGTAGACGGTGATCCGATCCACCGTCCTCAGAACCTCGACCGCCTTTTCGAGTTCCTCCATGGACAAAGGGTATGGCGAAATCCCGCTTGGCGCGTTTGTCGTTCAACCCTCGGGTTGGATCTCGAGTTGGTGAGTCACGAGGCGGTGCAGTGGTTCGAAGCCGAGGTTGTGATAGAGCCGGGACGCCCCGGTGGGGCTGTCGGCGTCGACTCCGAGCGCGGCGTGGGTGAATCCCTCCCGGCGGAACGCCTCGATCGAAGCGCCGATGAGCGCGGCCCCGATCCCACGCCGTCGCCAATCCTTCGAGACCCCCAACCGGACGATCCAGCCGTCGAGTCGTCCGCTGAGCTCGCGGTCATCTGGCCAGTGGGCGTTCAGGCAGATCCCGATCACTTCGGACCCGGCGGCCGCTACGAACGACAGATCTGGGCGCATGCCTGGGAAGGAAAGCCAATGCTGCCAACTCTCCGCCGTCAACGGTGTCGAGCCCCAGTGGTCGGCGAACGACTCGTTCGACACCCGCAGCGTGTCTTCGAACGGCACTTCTGACCAGGGGACCACCTCCACGTTCGCCGGAAGCGGTGCGTCCAACGGCAGCGAGAGCGGCCGGATCATCTCCTCGAACCATCGCACCGGCACCATCGAGAAGCGGCGGTAGAGGCGCTGGGAATCGTCGACCCATTCGTATTGCTGGGTCCGCACGTACCAGGGGATGCGGGGATCGCATTCGCGCAGCTTCTCGGCGGCCCGTTCGATCTGCCAGGCCAGGAGCCGGCGGCCGATTCCGAGGCCTCGATACTCCGGATCCACCATTCCCTCCAGATGAGCCCTCTCGAGCCTCTCGCCACTCGGAGCATGGTCGACGAGCCCGAAGGCGACGAGCCGGCCCTCGATCCAGACAGCCCGCGAGTCCACAGACAGGTCGACTTCGGGGGCGAAGAGCTTCGAGCGGACGACCTCCACGGATGTCACCTCGGGGATGTCCCAATGGACCTCCCATCTCCGACACAGGCTGTGGACGGCCTCGACGTCGTCCTCGGAAACGGGTGCCAGTTCCAGATCCACGAAGGCGACGGTACTCGGCCGACTCCTCCTCGACCTCCAAAATCTCGGCACGCTGTGGCTACCTTGGCTGCGATGGAAGTGACGCGGGCCGACATCGAGGAGGCTGAGGAACGGATTCGACCCTACATCCGGATGACGCCCGTGTTGGAGGTCGAGCCGAACCTCTTTCTCAAGCTCGAACAAACTCAAAGGACCGGTTCGTTCAAGGTGCGCGGGGCCTTCTCCTTTCTCACGGCGCGTCCCGATGCGCAGAGGGTCGTTGCGGCTTCGGGAGGGAACCATGGACTCGCGGTGGCTTTCGCCGCCACCACCCTCGGCCGGCAAGCCGACATCTTCGTCCCCACCACCTCGCCGGAGTCGAAGATCGGGCGGATCCGAGAGACTGGCGCCCGTCTCCACGAGATCGAGGGCTACTACGACGAAGCCTTGGATGCGTCCCGGCGCTACCTGCAGTCGGCGGACGCCGTCGAGGTGCACGCTTTCGACGATCCCCTGGTCGTCGCCGGCCAGGGCACCTGCGGGAAGGAGATCTCTGAGCAGATCCCCGATCTCGACACGGTCGTGGTGGCGGTAGGTGGGGGCGGGCTCATCGGTGGCATCGCCTCGTGGGTCCGCGACGACGCTCGGGTAGTGGCCGCGGAGACGGCGACGACGAATGCTCTCGGCGCTGCACTCCGCGAAGGCCGCCCTACCGACGTCGAGGTCGGCGGGTTGGCGGCCGATTCGCTCGGCGCGCGGAGGGTGGGCGAGATCGCCTTCGAGGCCGCCCAGCGCTGGGTCGACGAGGCAGTGACAGTCGAGGATCCCGACGTCGAGAAGGCCCAGCGGTGGCTGTGGAGGGAGGCTCGGCTGGTCGCCGAGCCGGGGGCCGCCACCGCTCTCGCCGCCGTGCTGTCGGGCGCCTACCGAACCGGGTCAGGGGAGAGGGTCTGCGTGGTGATCTCAGGGGCAAACACCGACCCCGCTTCGGTCATCTGAAGCCATACTGATTGCATGCAACGCTCCGAGGGCGTTCCAGGCCGGGGCCCCCAACACAGCTGGCGAGCGTCCCACGAGGAGCTCGCCCGGCGGTTGGACGCGTTGAGCCGGGAGGACGCCGAGCGAGTGCTCGAACGCGCCATCCGCATCCAAGCCCAACGCCACGCCAAGGACACATTCTCCGCGAGCCAGATCCGACATATCGCTCGTGAACTCGGGCTGGACGACTCGGTCGTCGACCGAGCGATCCGCGAGGAGATCGCGGCACCCCCGGTATCCAACAGAGAGGGCGGATGGCTCGGCCCGAAACGTCTCATCGAGCGGACGATCGTGTCAGGCGACCACGCTGATGTGTCCGACCGGATCATGTCGTGGCTGGAGACCGAGGAAGGCCTTCGCCCGGTGGCCAGGACTCCAGATGGGATCCGCTGGGAGCCGGACAGGCATTGGATGACCTCAACCCGTCTAGCGCTCGGAACCGACGGCACCAAGGCGCTTCGCGGCATGCACCAGGTGATCCATCGACAGTCCGAGCTCGGCCCCAACGAACAACTAGTCGAGTTGGAGGTCGAGACCGGCCGGATCCGAAACACCGCCGTGGGAGTGGGCGCAGGGGTGGCCGCACTCGGGGTGGCCACAGGAGTGACCGTGGCCGCAGCGGTACCCGGCGGGAACGACCTCCTCCAGTTCCTCACTGCCGCTGTGCCCGGACTGGTGGTCGCTGGCACCACCATGTTCACCATCGCCCGAACCTGGGCGACGTCGATCCGAAAGGGAATGCTCCGGGCGCTGGACGGCATCTCCCACCCCGAGCTCTACCGCCGTGCCCGCAAGCGCCGTATGCGGCGGCAGTGGCGGCAGGGCCAGAGCGGGTGGAAGCGGCTCGTCGACGAGGTCGTCGACTCGATCGAGGATCTGTTCGACTGACCCGTCAGAGTCTGGTCGCCCCGGCCCGGTCCAGAGGTTCGGGGTTCGGGAGCGGGCTGGGAGCACGGGGAAGGTCGACGGTGAACACGCACCATCCGTTCTCGTAGGCGTACGTGAGGTCCCCTCCCATCGCCTGGGCCAGACGCCGGGAGACCGGGAGCCCGAGCCCGATGGAGCCAAAGGTCCGGGTTCTCCCTTTTCCGTTCTGGTAGGGCTCGAACAGCACCTCGACGACCTCCGGAGCAACCGGGTCGCCATCGTTGCGGAACTCGGCGATCACCCGGTCGTCCGTTTCCCGTGTGGTGACCCGAACGGCGCTCCTGGCGTAGCGGTTGGCGTTGACCAGGAGGTTGCGGATGATCTGTCGTACCCGCAAAGGGTCGGCGTGGGCGAAAGGCCCGGATTCGCCCAGGCACAACTGGAAGTCCGGGAGCTGGTTGATCCGCGCCAGGACCCGCCTGATCTGACTCCCGACGTCGACCGTCTCGGATCTGTAGCTGATCGCTCCCGCCTGGAGGCGGCCGGCGACGAGAAAGTCCTCGATCAGGTCGGACAGGTCGGTCGCCTCCGAATGGACAGCCTGGAGCAACTCCTCGATCTCTGTCGGCTCCAGGTGCTGCCATTGCTCTGCCAACAGGGCGGCGGCTCCAACCACACTGGTGAGGGGAGTCCTCAACTCGTGCGCCACCGTTGCCAAGAAGACGTCCTTCTCCCGTGCGCGGGCGAGGAGGTCGTCCAACTGACGGCGCCGTTCCCTGGCCGAGGTCGCCGCCACCGTGAGCACCGACGCCAGGAGTGTGATCGCCGCCCCCGTGGCCGCCACGGTGGCCGTGAAAGGAGGCAACAACGGCATGTCTCGATCGACAACGGTGACCTCCCAGGTACGGTCGGCCACCCGGATGCGGTCCGACCATCGATCGGGCCCGTTGTCGGGAGTCGCGACGCCGGAACCCGTCACGTCGGAGATGCGGATCGTCGGGTCGTCGTCGGACGTGTCCACGATGGCGGTGACCAGGTCGAACAGGTCGATCTGGGTGAACACGACGCCGGGCCCGCCCCCCGAGACGCTCTGAACCGGGATGTAGATCTCGACGTAGTCGCCGGTGCTGCCGAGCACCGACATGTGGCCGGTGATCGCCGGGACGTCGTTTTCGACTGCTCGGGTGATCGCCGCTCTTCGTTCGGGGTCGTCGGCCAGGTCCACACCGAGCAGACCAGGGGCGATACGGCGGTGATGGACGTACCAGACGGGGACGGCGTCCCGATTCTCGGGCGGTCCGATCATCGCCCGGCGCCCGAGGTCTTGCACCACATATTGCGGGCGCTCTCGGCGGGCGGCGATCGTGAATGCCATCCACTCGTCGGGCGGGACGATGCGGGCGAAGCCGATCGCCACCATCCCCGGAGATGCGCCTTGGTAGAGGGCGAACTGGGAGAACTCGACGGCGGAGACGTCGTCGGAGGCTTCGAACAGGGCCTGCGCCGACCGCAGTTGGGTTATGGCGGAGTTGATGGTGTCTTCGATCGCACCCGTGACGACCTCGCCCGTTCGAGCCAGTTCGCTGGCCTTGGTGTCTTCGTCGAAGAGCCACGCTGCATAGGCGGCGACACCGGTGAGGGCGCCTCCCACGATGGCCACTAGCACGGCGCTAGCCAGGCCCCTTCCCTTCCGACGAAAGAGCATTCCTGACTTATCGGCCCGAAGGGTCAGGTCTTAACCGGCCATCGGTCGCCCCACCGGACGTCTCGCGCCGCCCGGTAGGCGTCGCCGTGGCGACGAGAAATCGTGACCGTGGTTGCCGAGCCGTCCGTTCGGCACAACTCGAGGGAGACCATGCGCGGACGCTTGAGGGGATGACGGATGATGCGGTCGCCGACTTCGACGACCTCCAGGCGGGTCGCGACGACGTAGGAGTACTTCTCGTCTTCGTGGCCCAACTCGGCGTCCTTCAGACGTCGTAGCCATGCCGGTCGACTGAACCGCGCCGCGAAATGGCACCAGTCCCGCCCCGCCAGCGGACACTCATGAACATGAGGGCAGGGTGCCGCCAGGTCCAGGCCCGCTTCGATCAATCTGTCGCGTGCCCCGAGGACACGCTGATACCCGGGCGGTGTTCCCGGTTCGACGATCACGACGGTCGGCGCGGCCCGGGTCATGGCGTCCACGACCCGGTCGATGTCCTCGGCCGACAGCTCACCCAGCAGGTAGGCGGCGACGGCTACGTCGGCCTCCGGAAGCTCGTCGCCGAGAGGGTCGGTGATCCAGGTGACCGGGATGTCGAGGTCGGAGGCGAGTGCCCTCCCGACGGCCACAGCTTCGGGCGAGCGATCGACGACGGTTGCTCGTTGGAGCGAGTGCCACACCGTGGACGCCGCCCACACGGTGGCACCGGTGCCGCCGCCGACGTCGACCAGGCTGGTTGGCGCGATGCCTGTCGTCTCGGTGAGCTCGGTCAGCACCCGAATCAGAGCGGCAACGGTCCCGGGCATCCGGTAGGCGGCGTAGGCCTTCGCCCCCGTGTCGTCGAGGAAGGGCGCCGCCTCGGCATCGCCGGATCGGTACGCGGCCATCATCTCGGTGACGCGGCTCTGCAGGGCTCGGAAAGGCACCGTGGAGATCTCGTCTTCGATCGCCCGCAAGAGCGCCGGGGGCAGGGTCGACATCGGTCAGTGGTCGCGCAGCCGAACCCGGGAGCGATCGAGCTCTTCGACCGACGTCACGCCGAGGAGCTGCATCGTGCGAACGAGCTCTGCACTGAGGATGGCGAGTGCCCGATCGACGCCCGCTCGGCCTCCTGCCATCAGCCCGTACAGGTACGCCCGCCCGACCATCGCCGCCTTTGCGCCGAAGCACACCGCGGCGGCGATGTCGGCACCGGACATCACGCCGCCATCCACATAGACCTCCGCCCGGTCGCCGACCGCCGCGACGACCTCCGGCAGCACCTCCAGGGTGACGGGTGCTCGATCGAGCTGACGACCGCCGTGATTGGAGACGATGACGGCGTCGGCTCCCCGCTCGGTCACCGCCACGGCATCTTCCGGCGTCTGGATTCCCTTGACGATCACCGGACCATTCCAGGTCTCCTTGAGCCAGGCGAGGTCGTCGAAGTCGACGGTCGGGTCGAAGACCTTGTCGATCAGGTCCGCCACCGTCCCCTCCGATGACCTCAGCGAGGCGAACTCCAGCGGCTCGGTCGTGAGGAAGTCCCACCACCAGGCCGGGTGGAGGGCGCCGTCGATGAGAGTCTTCCACCGGAGCTTCGGAGGGATGGTCAGCCCGTTGTAGACGTCACGTAACCGGGCCCCGGCGACCGGGGTGTCCACGGTGAGGATCAGAGCCGAGTAGCGGCCATCCCGGGCGGCGTCGATGAGCTCCCGGGCGAACCCCCGGTCCTTCCACACGTAGAGCTGGAACCACCGCTCTCCCTGCGGTACCTGCCGGGAGAGGTCCCGGGCCGACGTGGTGCCGAGGGTGGAAAGCGAGTACGGGACACCGGCTGCGGCGGCGGCAGCCGCGACCGCCGGCTCTCCGGCTGCGTGCATCATCCGGGTGAATCCGGTGGGCGACAGAGCGAGGGGCAGCGAGGCCGGCTTGCCGAGGATGGTGGCCGACGTGTCGACCTTCGACACATCCCTGAGGACGCTCGGCACGAACTCGACACGGCGGAACGCGTTCCTCGACCGGCGAAGTGAGATCTCGGCTTCGGCGGCACCGTCGACGTAGTCGAACACTGCCCGTGGCGTGCGGCGCCGTCCCATGCGGCGCAGATCCCAGATCGTTGCAGCCCGTTCGAGGCGTTCTTCGCGCCGAAACGCGGGTGGCTCGATCCGGATCAGCTGGCGCAGCTCGCTCCAGCGCGGCAGTCGGCGCTCCATGGCCCCCAGGATGGCACGTCCCCCGCCATCGACGTGGCGGGGGACGTCCCTAGGCGCGTACTTCTTGACGCATGAAGGCCACGTACGCCAGGGCGTACATGACCGCGGTCATCGCCACCAGCACCACGAGCTGGGGCCAGACTACACCCAGGCTCTGAGTCAGGTTGAGCTCGGAGACGATCGCCCGGTCGACCTGCTCCAATGTGACGAGCCCTACCGTCCGCACCTCGGGGTCGAGGAGGACCGTCGAGCCCTGCTGGAACAGAGTGATCGGCGATATCTGGCTGACCGCCTGCTGGGTCCGCAGATAGGCGACCTCGGCAACGGCTGTGCCGTCGCGGGGGGAGATGATCCCGGCGATGGCGCTGAAGATGAAAGACCCGAACAGTGCCAGGACGAGCCACACGCCGACCGGGATCAGCGCCGACGTGGAAGCACGCCGGGTGAGCACCGAGGTCAGGGTGGCCAGCGCCTGCCAGAACCCCACGTAGATCACGGCGAGGATCAGCCACACGAACAGACGGGTGATCTCCGCCGCGGTGGGGACCACTCCCAGCCGGAATATCCCGATGCCGGAGACGAACAGCACGAGCGAGGCGAGCATGATCGCCACCACGCTCAGCCCGGCCACGAACTTGCCGAGGATCACTTCGTCGCGATGGATCGGCTGCGACAGGAGCCGCGGCAGCGTCCCCTGAGAGCGTTCACCGTTCACCGCGTCGAACCCGAACATGATCCCGAGCAGTGGGGCGAGGAAGCCCACGAACACGATCAAGGGGAACGGAACCGGGTCGGCGGTGACCGTGAACAGCTTCAGGAACAGAGCTGTGATCCCCTGTGCGTTCGGGGCCACGTCGCGGATGCCCCCGGAGGCAGCGAACACCGCCGCCGCGGTGGCGATCCCGAGGACGGCCATCAGGACGATGAATCGTCCTGACAGGAGGTGGTCGGCCAACTCCTTGGCGGCGACCACCCGCCACCCTTGGACCGGGCGGAACTCCTTTTCGGTTTCTGTGACGGTGGCGGTCGTCATGCCGACTTCTCCTCGCTCGACTCGAAGTAACGCCGGTAGATGGCGTCTAGGTCGTCATCGAGGCGGCGGACACCGATCAGTGGCGCCTCGGCGGAGGCGAGACGCACTGCCTCGGACAGGCGGGCAGGTTCGACGCCGACGATCCACGCCCCGGGGATGCGGCCCCGGGTGACGCTCTGAACGGGAGCCAGACCCTCCAGCCGCTGGCCGAGGGCCTCGTCGTCTTCGTCGAAGCGGAACTCGACCCGCGTCGGGCCGCGTTGCTGCGCCGCCAGCTCGTGGGGCGGGCCCTGGGCGACGACCTTGCCGTCGACGAAGATCGCTACCCGGTCGCAAACCGCCTGCACCTGATGGAGGAGGTGGCTGGACAGCAGGATCGTGACTCCCTGCTCCGTGGCGAGCCGGCGGATCATCCCGAGGATCTCGGCCACACCCTCCGGGTCGATGGCGGTGGTCGGTTCGTCGAGGATCAAGACCCCGGGGCCCTTCACCAGGGCGTCGGCCAGACCGAGCCGCTGCTTCATGCCTCGCGAGTACTCGCCGACTCGCTGGTCGCCGGCGTCGGCGAGGCCGACTTCCTCGAGGAGGGCGTCGATCTTCTCCTCGGCGTCCTCGATGCCGTTGAGACGGGCAGTGAACCGAAGGTTCTCGCGGCCGGTCATCGTGTCGTAGAACCCGACCGCGTCGGGCAGGAACCCGACCCGCCGCTTCACCTCGAGCGGGTTGCGACGCGGGTCGAGTCCCAGCACCTCGATCTCACCGCTGGTGGGCTCGACGAGGCCCAGCAGCATGAGGATCGTCGTCGTCTTGCCTGCGCCGTTCGGCCCGAGGAGACCGAAGATCTCCCCGGAGGTGATGTCGAGGTTCAGGTTGTCCACCACCTTGTGTCCGTCGTAGGCCTTGGTCAGGCTCTTCGACTTGATGGTGGTGACCACGGTTATCGCCTCCCGAAGCGGCGGAAGACCCAGGCCAAGGCCACCAGCGTCAGCACGATGAGGCCGACGCCGAGAATGCCCCACACGGGAGACGGGTTGACGGTGGCCCGAACTTCGATCTCGTCGTCCGCTTCTTCGCCGCTAGCCGAGAACGTGATCACGTAGTCGCCGGCCACGGCCTGCTCCGAAGGGGTGATCGTGGCGGTGACCACGGCTGTCTCGCCTGGCGGGACCGGCGGCAACTCTTCCTGGTCGAATGTCACCTCCCATCCGCTGGGGGGTGTGGCGCTGAGGGATACCCCGGTCAGAGGCGCAGTGCCGGTGTTGATGACCAAGAGCGCGAGGTCGCTCGAGCTCCCGACGGTGACCTCGGCATTGAGGCGTTCGTCCTGAGTGGTGAGGTCCATCGAATAGGAACCGATCACCTCGACCACGAGCTCGGTCGACACCTCCTGGCCCTCGGCAGTCGCGGTGACCGTGATCGGGTATTCGCCCGCTTCGGCGTTGGGCGGTGAGGTGGCCTCGACGGTGATGTTCTCTTCCGAGCCCGCTTCGACGGCCAGCGTCGTGGCGCCCTCCTCCGAGCTGGGCCTGGCTTCCACCCTCCAGCCCTGGGGGCCGGAGGCGCTCAACTCGAACTGGAGGTCGGCCGGAGTGTCGTTCTGCAGCGCCACGCGGAACTCGGCTGTCTCACCGGCCGGGGAACGTAGACCGGGAAAATCCGGGCTCATCGTCACCTCACCGCCGGCAGCGGCGGAGACGCGGATCTGCAGGTCGAGCTCCGCTGTCTCAGAACCCGAGTCGGCCCGGATGGTGATCGGCACCGCGTCCTCCGGGGCATCGGCCGGGACGGTGACGCTGAACTCGACTTCGGCCTCGACGCCTCCTCCGGCCATCACCGAGTCGACCTCGAATCCGCCTCCGCGGAACGCCGACGTCCAGCCTTCCGGGACACCGGACGCTGTCAGCCCCACCTGGGTCGCGTTCGGGGCGGAGATCGTCAGGTCGAAGCTGACCTGGTCTCCCGGTTCGACGGCCACGGCCGGGTAGGGCGTCACGAGCGTCAGGCGGCTAGGCGGCGGGGAGGTCTCCTCGTCGGTCTGCGCCAACGCTGCGGCCGGACTGATCAAGGCGGAAAGCGCCACGATCAGGACCAGTGCTCGTTTCACTTCCCTATCTCCTTTCGACCTGTGCTGCAGAGTCCTCACAGGAGAACATTGCAATGTGCACTCGACGACCGTTAAGTCGAGATAAAGGCTCGCAACATCCATGGACAGAGGAGCCGCCGCCGGTCGTCGGTCGACGCGAGTCCGGACTCCTCAGATCCAGTGAAAGCGGCGGGTATGGTAGGCGGAGGGCGGAGAGAGAGGGAGCAGGAGGCACGAGTCGCCGAACTCGTGCCAGAGGTACCCGGTGGCCACTGCCGCCTCGTAGGCGTCACGGACGAGATCCGCGCCGGCGACGGCTTCGAGGAGGAGCAGGTGTGACGCCTCGGGTGGGTGCCACCCGGTGACGAGACCCTTGACGACCCGGGCGGGGCGCTCTGCAGACAGCACGAGGTCCGTCCAGCCTTCTCTGGCGTGGACCGTTCCGTCGTCGTCGACGGCGCTCTCCAGCGCTCTCGTCACGGTTGTGCCCACGGCTACGACGCGGTTGCCGCGGTGCCGGGCGGCATTCACGGCCTCGGCGGTCGCCCGAGGGACCCGGTAGGGCTCGGCAGGTGGCGGCTCGTTCCGTTCGGGTGAGGAAACACCGGCGTGGAGGGTGATCGGGACCACGAGGATCCCGGCGGACACGAGTGACGCCACCAACTGGGTGGTGAAGGGCCGGGCAGCGCTCGGCATCTCGGCGCTGGCTCCCGAAGGGTCGTCGGGTCGGGCGAAGACGGTCTGGTAGGCGGACAGCGGCCAGGGGCGGTCGACATATCCATAGGTGATTGCACGCCCGTGGCGCACGAGATGCTGGTCGAGTGACTCAGGGGCGGCCACCCGCGCCTTCCACAACCGCACCCCGCCGTCGCGGCGGGCGAGAGGGGCCTCCAACACGGCTGAGGCCCCTCCCGCCAGTTCGATCACATCGCCGGTTGCCGCGTCGAGGATCGGGCCCCTGCCATCGACACGGCGCAACTCGATGATCCAGCGCCCCGATGGCAGGCGATTCGAGAAGTGCACGACGGTTTCGCCTCTCCGCCACACTCCGTCGATGGCCGCGGCGCGCGTGGCGCTGGTGTTGACCACGACGACGTCGCCGGGGGACAGGTATTCCCCCAAGTGCCGGAACGTGGTGTGTGCGACCTGGCCGGGAGACGCCACCAACAGTTTGACCTCGTCGCGGCACAGGCCGCGCTCTTCCGGCGGTGCTGTTGCTGCCTGTCCCTCGGGGACCGTGAAGCCGACGGTCGGTGCGGTCACGAGGCCACTTTCAATTGTGGAGCGACGATTCGCCCGCTGGGCGGCCTCCGTCGGATCACCTCGAGGATCTGGGGAACCACCTCTTCGGGCAGTGGCCGGTCGGAGATGTCCTCACCGGGAAACGCCCGCTGGTGCATCTCGGTGCGCATGTCCCCGGGATCGAGGGCGTAGACCCGGTACTCCGGATGCTCCACCGCCATCACCGCTGACAGGTGGTCGAGGGCGGCCTTGCTGGCCCCGTACAGACCCCACCCTTCGTAGGGCTCTACCGCCGCGTCCGAAGTGATGTTCATCACGATGGCATCGAGGGACAGGTGGGGGCGGATCGCCTGGAAGATCGCCAGCGGCGACACGACGTTCACCGACAACACTTCGGCGAAGTCGGCGACATCGGCGTCCTCGAGCCGGGGCAGAGGCGAAGGTCCGAGGGTGCTGGCGTTGTTCACCAGCAGTCCGATCGGTGCCACCTCAGCGGCGGCCTCGGCCAGGTCGGCGCGATGCTGAGGGTCGGCGACGTCACCTGGAACTGCCCACACGTTCGTGACAGCCCTCAGTTGTGACACGACTTCGTCGAGGTCGGTCTCGGTCCGGGCGTCGATGAGCAGGTCCCAACCCTCATCGGCCAGGGCGACGGCGAGGGCTCTGCCCAGGCCTCTCGAGGCTCCCGTTATGACTGCTGCAGTTGGCATGTACGGCTCCTTCCGAATTGTGTCGAGCCGAACTTACAAGTTGAAGTCAACTTCAAGTCAAGGTACTTTTTGAGCAATATGGATGCCACTGACGAACTGACGGTGGGAGAAGTCGCCCGGCGGAGCGGCTTCGCCCCCTCCGCGATCCGTTATTACGAGGACGTCGGGTTGATCAAGTCCAGCCGCACCTCGGGCGGCCAGCGCCGTTTCGAGCGGTCGGTTCTGCGGCGGCTCGCGTTCATCGCCGCTGCTCGCCACGTCGGGCTGACACTCGACGAGATCCGCGACGCCCTCGCCCGGCTCCCCGAAGGGCGAACCCCGACGAAGTCGGACTGGGGCAAGCTGTCGGCCTCGTGGCGGAGCCGGCTCGACGAGGAGATCGCCGCCCTCCAGCAGTTGCGGGATGGATTGGAGAATTGCATCGGGTGCGGCTGCCTGAGCCTGCAGAAGTGCTGGATCACCAACCCCGGTGACATCGCCGCCCGCCAGGGACCGGGGGCCCGCCTCCTCTCCGAGCGCCTCCGGCCGACCGACTAGCGGACCAGCGGGGCGACCTTCGTGCCCAGCAGTTCGATACAGCGAAGTACCTGCTCGTGGGGCAGCGTCCCCACGCTGATGTGGAGCATGAACCGGTCCAGGCCCAGCAGCTCCTTGTAGCGGGTGATCTTTCTGGCGACGGTCTCGACATCACCCAGCACGAGGGATCCGTTGGGCGAGCGCAACGAGTCGAATTGCGTGCGGCTCATCGGCCCCCAGCCACGTTCATAGCCCAACTGGGTCATCGCCATGGCGTAGGAGTCGTAGTACTCCTCGACTGCTTGCTCGGTCGTGTCGGCGATGTAGCCGTGGGCGTGGACCGCCAATGGGACGTTCTCGGGGTCGAAGCCGGACTCCTCGAGCGTCCTCCTGTACAGCTGGGCCAACGGAGCGAACCGTGCGGGATCGCCCCCGATGATCGCCAGGGCAACCGGAAGCCCATGCTGGCCTGCTCGGACGATCGACGCCGGCGTTCCTCCCACCGCCACCCAGATCGGCAGCGGGTCCTGCTCGGGACGCGGATAGACCCCCTGGTTCTCGAGCGGGGGACGGAATCGCCCCGACCACGTGACGCGTTCGTTGTCGCGGATCTGGAGAAGTAGTTCGAACTTCTCCTCGAACAGAGCGTCGTAATCGGCCAGGTCGTAGCCGAAGAGGGGAAACGACTCGATGAACGACCCGCGGCCGATCATCAACTCGGCTCGCCCGGATGACACGGCATCCAATGTGGCGAACTGCTGGAACACCCGCACAGGGTCGTCGGAACTGAGGATCGTCACCGCCGGCGTCAGGCGGATCCGTTCCGTCCGACCGGCGATGGCTGCCAAGACCACGGCCGGCGCCGAGGAGGCGAAGTCGGGGCGGTGATGTTCGCCCACCCCGTACACCTCGAGGCCGACCTCCTCGGCCAATTCCGCCTCCGCCAGCACCTGTCGAAGCCGTTGGGCGTGGCTGATGGTCACGCCGGTTCGGGGGTCGGGATATGTCTCGGCGAAGGTGGTGATACCCAGTTCCATGTCCACTCGGTTCTGAAAGGGATATCCCAGGCTATTTCCGGCCCGGGAGGTAACAGAGGCCATTCAAGTCGGCCACACCGCGAGTCGATAGAGACCCCGCCTGTCAATCTAGGAGGGGCTGCATTGAAGCGGTTACGGCTCGCCAGCAAGCTCGCCCTCGCCATCGTCCCGATCGGTCTCGTGGCGTTGGTCACCGGGGCGCTCGTCTCGTGGACCTATCTCGAGGAGGCCCGGGGCGAGGAGCGGGTGTCGCTTGCGGCCCGAGTAGCCGCCGACGCCATGGACGCTCTGGTCGCCGTGTCGGCGGAGCAGTCCGTCACCATCGATGCGGCACTCGGGGATACTGACGTGTCTCTCGAAGCGGTTCGCAACGCCAGCGACCGCGCCCTGCAGAAGCTCCGGGAGTCGGTGCGGGAGCTGGTTCCCAAGGCGTCTGGGCCGGCGAGCGGCATCGCCTCGGCGATCTTCTCCCACACGAGCCGCGCACAAGGTCGCCTCGAAGACACCCGCGAACTCGACCCTCTCTCCGACGAGGTGAACGACCTCTACGACCAGGTCGGTCAGAGCCTCATCACGGTCGTCTCCCAGAGCACCCTCTACTTCGGTGACGAGTCCCGGGCTCGGGAAGGTTCCGGGGCCGTCGCCCTGGCGCGGGCTTCGTTCGCCTCTGTTCAACAGGAACGCCTCATGGCCCGGTTCGCCGCCGAGGACGGCATCGTCGACCCGGAGGTGTTCCAGCAGCAGTTCACCGCCCTCGAGACGACGGTGCGGGACTGGCTCCGGAATGCCAACGACAACTCGCCGACGGTCGCCGCCTCCGGTCTCGCCCGTACCCAGCCTCTCGAGCCCGGTGTCATCCCGACCCCGGAGGAGTTCCCGTTCGGTCGCAACGACCTCCTCGCCAACACAGGATCCGAGATCCTCGACCGGGTGGCGGCGGCCGCCACCGCGGCTGCCGAGGAGTCACGCAGCGAAGCGGTCACGGTGGCATCCGTGGTGATCGGCGTGCTGCTCGTCACGGTGGTCGTCGCCCTCGTGGTGGGCCGCTCGACGGTCCGCCGGGTGAAGTCGGTCACACTCGCGGCTCGCCACGTCGCCGACGAGGAGCTTCCCAAGCTGGTCGACGCACTCGCCAACCCCACGGGCCAGCTCGAGGGGAGCATCCCGGTCGAACTCGAAGAATCGGGACCGGATGAAGTGGGCGAGTTGGCGCGCTCCTTCGCCGCCCTCCACTCGACCCTGGTGGAGGTGGCCAACCGCCAGATGGAGATCCTGCGCCGAGGCGTGTCCGAGATCTTCGTGACGCTCGCCCGGCGCAACGGCTCTCTCGTGGATCGGCAGCTGGCACTGATCGACGAGCTGGAGTCGAAGGAAGAGGATCCCGACATCCTCGATGGCTACTACAGGCTCGACCACCTCGCCACCCGGATGCGTCGCAACGCCGAGAGCCTGCTCGTGCTGGCCGGCAGCGAGTCTCCCCGCATGTGGTCGGAACCCCTCGAGATGGACGACGTGGTTCGGGCCGCCATCAGCGAGGTGGACGAGTACCAGCGCATCGACGTCCTCGCTCTCGAGCCGGCCTTGCTCAAGGGCAAGGTCGTCACCGACCTCGCTCATCTGATGTCGGAGCTGCTCGACAACGCCACGCAGTTCTCGCCGCCGTCGGAGAGGGTGCGGGTCACCGGCCTCTTCGATGACAACGGCTACGTGATCACGATCGCCGATTCCGGGCTCGGCATGTCCGAGGAGCGGATGGCCGAGCTCAATCGGCTGATCCAGGACCCGCCCGTGCTGGGTCTGGCGTTGGAGCCGACCCTGGGCATGTACGTGGTGGCTCGCCTCGCCGCCCGCCACGGCATCACGGTGCGGCTGGTCCCCGGCGTGCCCGGCACCACGGTACGCATAACGCTTCCGCGGACTCTGCTCGAGACCAGCGTGGAAGCGAAAGACAACGGTCGTCCCGACGTGGACGAGGATGTGGACGTCGTCCCTTCCGTCGACACCACTCCCGCCGAGCCGAAGAGCGCCCCCATTCCCGCCGATCTCCTGCGTCCCGTCAGCCAGGAACCCGTCCATCGGACGGAGAGCACGCCGCCACCACCCGCGTCCTCCCCGCCCTCACCGGCAGCGACGACCGACGGCACCCCCGGAGCTCTCCCTCGCCGGCCAACGCCCGGCTTGCAGCCGGGGACGTCGGTGCCTTCCTCGCCGTCGACGGCGACCCCGCCGATGACTGCCGATGAGCGAGCTCCCCGGCCGGTCGACATGGACGAGGAGGGCAAGCCCAGCCTCCCCACCCGTCGACCTGGATCCTCGTTCCGGGCCGATGCTGAACCGGCGTCGAGTTCCGCCGTGTCGACACGGGGGGCGGACGGGATCCGCAGCGCCCTCGAGGTGTTCCAGCAGAGTCGGACTGTCCCCAAGCCCGAAGACGGCAGCGGCTCGAGCGATCGAGAAGAAAGGAGCGACACGTGACTAGCGGCGCCGCCAACCTCAACTGGCTCATCGAGCGGTTCGCAAACAACGTCCCGTCGATCAAGCAGGCCGTGGTCGTGTCCTCCGACGGGCTGGCCATGGCCGTGTCCGAGGGCACTGATCGGGAGACGGCCGATCGTCTCTCCGCCGTCGCCTCCGGGATGATCGCCTTGGCCTACGGCTCCGCCGGACGGTTCGGAGCCGGCTCGGTCTGCAACGTGATCGTCGAGATGACCGAAGGCTGGCTCTTCGTCACCGGCATCAGCGACGGGTCGCTCCTATGCGTGCTGACCGGCAAGAACGTCGACATCGGCGCTGTCGCCTACGAGATGGCGCTCTTCGCCGAGCGAGCCGGGGAAGTCCTCACCCCTGAGGTGAGGGAGGAGCTGAAGGCGGCTCTGGTCGGGAGCGAGTGAGGGGAATGGGAGAGCACGTCGCCGGCCGCTTGGTCCGCCCCTACGCGATGACGGGGGGCCGGACGGGCCGCGAACTCCCCCCGATCGCCCTCGAAGCCCTGGTCACCGCCACGCCCGCCGGGCGGAGCATGAGGGACCAGTTCCGCTGGGAGGCGGCGCGGATCATCGACCTGACCCGCCGCAGCATGGCGCTGGTCGAGCTCGCCGCTCGTCTCGATGTGCCGATAGGTGTGGTGCGGGTGGTGGTGTCGGACCTGGCCAAGCGGGGAGCCGTCGAGCTCGCTGAACCGCAGCATCAGGAGCCGATCACCGAAGACGAGAACCTCGCCTACGCCGCCCTATTGAAGAAGGTGCTCGATGGAATCAAGAGCCTCTGACAACCGTCGCACACTGCCCGTGAAGATCGTCGTCGCCGGCGGATTCGGTGTCGGGAAGACGACCTTCGTCGGAGCTATCTCCGAGATCGAGCCCCTGCGCTCCGAAGCGGTGATGACCGAGGTGAGTGAGGGCATCGACGAGCTCTCGGCCGACAGCACCAAGACCACGACCACCGTGGCGATGGACTTCGGCCGCATCACTCTCGACAGCGACCTCATCCTGTACCTGTTCGGCACGCCCGGGCAGGACCGGTTCCACTTCATGTGGCATGAACTGGCCAAGGGTGCCATCGGGGCCGTGGTGTTGGTCGACACCCGGCGTCTCGAGGCGTGTTTCGCCGCCGTGGACTTCTTCGAGCAGCGCGACACGCCTTTCCTCGTGGCGGTGAACACTTTCAACGGGCAGCGCCTGCACGAACTGGAGGAGGTCAGATCGGCGCTGCAGGTCTCACCGACGGTCCCCATGACCTACTGCGACGCCCGGGTACGGGCGGACGTGCAGGCGACGCTGGTGAGGCTGGTCGAGCACGCCCTCGCCCGGGCTCTGGAGGGGTCCCCTACTCGCTAGCAGCTGCTGTCACATCCGGCGCCGCGACTTCTGCTACGTCCGGCGTCGGAACGCCTTCAGCGCCTTTTGAACGTCGGGGTCGTCGGTCTTCTCGGACAACTCGGACCGGATGGACCACGGGTAGGCGGGGTTCTGTGGCGGCACCGCTTTGGGTGGTGCGGTGGGTGGCACCGGCTGAGAGATGGGCTGGCGCTCCGGCGCCGGAGCGGCGGGTCCCGGAGCCGGGGCCCCGGGGGTCGGAGCCGGAGTCGGGGGCGGCGGAGGCGGGGCTGTCGCCGGTTGTGCCTGCTCCAGGGCGGTGAGTTGGTCTCGCAGTTCGGCGATCCGAGCCCTGACTTCCAACTCCTCGTCCCGGAGGCGCCGCTGCATCTCCCGGTGCTCACGTCGCAGCTGTTCGACTCGCAGGCGCGCCTCTGCCTCCAGGGCCTCAGCCCTCCGGCGTGCCTCTTCGACTATCTCGGCGGCCCGGGCCTGGGCCTCGGCACGGGCGACCCGCAAGATGCGGTCGGCTTCGGCTCGGGCATTTTCGGTCTCGGTGCCCGTCTCCTCCACAGCGGGCTGCGGGGAAGAGATCTGGTTGGACCGCTCCACTATGTCATCGTGGGTGGCGCGGGCCTGGGCGAGGATGGCGTCGGCCTCTTCTCGCGCCTTGCGTCGGGCTTCTTCGGCTTCGCGCAAGATCTCGGCGGCTTCCGCTTCGGCGGCCTTGCGCAACTCCTCCGCCTGGGCGACCAGCCTCTCGACCTTGCGGGTCGTCTCTTCTCGGGCGGACGTGACTATCCGCTCCGCCTCTTGGCGGGCGACGGCCACCAGCCGCTCGGCCTCGGCGACGAGCGACTCGATGTGGGCGCGGGCGTCGGGGGAACCCGAATCAGGTGCAGGCTGGTTCATTCCCACGTCTATTCATCGGCAGACTCCCCCATACCTTCAGTGATCTTCCTGGACCTCAGGCTTCTCACCAGGGGGTGATCTTCCAGATCGCCGGCTCCAGGTCCCCCGTCCCGACCTCGGCGAACAATGCTGCCGCCTGCCGCAGCTGCTCCATGGCCTTGTCCTCGTCCCCCATCTCGTGGTGCAGGTCGGCGGCGAGATCGTGGAGGGCCGCCTCCCGATGCCTGTCGCCGATCTGGCTGACGAGTCGGAGGGCGGCGTCGATGCGTTCCAGCGCCGTCGGATGATCACCCCGCCGGCGGGCGAGCTGCGCCAGAGTCGTGAGGCCGGCGAGCTGAGCCATAGGGTCGCCGGCCGCTCGGGCCAGTTCCAGGCCTTCCAGGGCGCGGGCCTCTCCCGCATCGGGATCTTCACTGAGTAGGCCCTCCATGATCGCCACTATCGGTGGCTGGCCTCCGGAGGCTTCGGCGAGCTTGGCGGCCTCCGCCACGGCCTGGCGGGCGCCGGCGTCGTCGCCGGAGCCGCGGGCTGCTCTGGCCCAATCGACGTATGTCGCCAGCAGGTCGTCGAAGTCGGTGAGCCCTTCTGCCGCGGTGCGGTAGTGGTGGATGGCCATGTCCCAGCGACCTAGGCGGGCGTTCACGACGCCCAGGCGATGCTCCAATAGAGCCAGGTCCTCACCGTCGGCACGAGCGGCGGCGGTGCGGTACGAGTCCAACGCCGCGGTGTAGTCCCCGATCAATGTCTGCAGGTCGCCGATCGCCATCTGCACCGTGACCACGTCGGGGTAGCCCAGGGCAAGGGCCGCCTCGTAGTGGGCGAGCGCTTCCTGGTGGGCGTAGACGGAGCGGGCGTGGTCACCAGCGCGAGCATGGAAGCGCGCCGCTTCCTCGAGTCGACCGGCCTCCTCCAGGTGATGGGCCACACGCCCGGCGTGAGCGTCGTTGGAGCCGTGGAGGCGCAGCAGGTGGTCGGCCAATCTGTCGTGGAGGAGCCGCCGCCGCACTGCGGTCAGGGAGTCCCGCACGTGCTGGCGAACGATGTCGTGGCTGAAGTCGAACATGCCGTCGCCGCGTTCCGTCACGATGCCGGCCGCGACCAACTCTTCGAGGCCCAGGGCGGTTTCCTCATCGCTTCGTCCGCTGGCGGCGCGCACGTCGAAGGGGTCGAATGCGCGGCCGATGATCGAGGCGGCGGCGAGGATCTGCCGGCCCAGGTCGCTGACTCCCCGGAGCCTGATCTCGGCCGTTTCGCTCTGCCGGGTGGCCGGGAGCAGGCCGGTGTCGGGGTCGATCGTCTGCAGCAAGTGGAGAGTCAGGAAGGGATTGCCTTCACCCTCTTCGACTACCTGGGCGGCAACATCAGCGGGGAGGTCGGGACGACTCGACCGCGCCAGCCGCTCCGCATCCTCCGGCGGAAGAGGTCCGAGCTCGATCATGGCACCGCGGCCGCTGGCAACCTGTTGCTCGACGAGAGCGGTCAACGGATGCCGGCCGCTGGGCGGGGTCCTCCATATGAGAAGCCTGAAGAAGGGGAACCTGTCCCCACGGCGAATCAAATAGGCGATGAGGTCGTTCGATGCTTCGTCGGCCCACTGGAGGTCGTCGAGAATGAGCAGGCCGTTCTCGCCGAGCAGCGTGGACAGGGCGCGGCACACCCCGTCGACGAATCTGGTCTGGCCGCCAGGGTCGGGAGGGGGTGGCTGGCCTCCGGCTCCCTCCAGTCCCGGTACCAGACGAGAGGCCTCGGCCGCCGCCACGGGATCGAGTGGGGGTGGCGAGTCCCATTCGTCCAAAGCTGCCCGCAGCGCCTCACCGATCACGACGAGGCCCAATCGTTCTTCTCCTTCATATGCCCTGGACTCGGCGACTATGAGCGATCGGGCTCGGGCCCATTCGGCGATCTCCCGGGCCAGCCGGCTCTTGCCTATTCCTGGCGGCCCCACGATCACCGCCACGCGCCCACCCTCGCCTTCGGCGAGTCGTTTGAGGGTCGCTATCTCCTTCTCCCGTCCGACCAGGTCGCTGGGTGGCGGCGGTTCAGTCTGGCGACCAGATGAGGGGGAAGAAGCGACGAACGGTGGCTCGGGGATGTCGTCGAGGAGGATCCGTTCTTCCAAGGCCGACGTTTCTGGCAGGGGCGGCACCCCCAGCTCTTCGTCGAGGACCCGGACGAGATCCTTGTACTGACGCAGCGCCGCGGCCCGGTCTCCGGCCCATACCAGAGCGGTCATCAGTTGACGGTGGGCGGCCTCATCCAGGGGCGTCACCGCCACTCGTTGACGGGCGATGTCGACGGACCGTGCGAAGTCACCCCGCGCCGCGACCGCGTCTGCCAGCCTGGCCAACACCGAGGTGTGGCGCCGTCGGACTCTGTCGGCCTCGTGCAATTGCCAGCTCTCGAACTCGGGCGCGTCTCGCACGTAGAAGCCGGCCATGAACTCCCCCCGGTACAGGGAAGCGGCTCGCTCGAGGCATCGAAGGCACTCGAGGCATAGCTCGGATGACTGCTCGTGATGGGCCTCGACCGTTTCCTCCAGGCGGCGGGCGTCTTCCAAATCGAGGTACACCGCGTCCGTTTCGAGGCGCACTCTGTCGGAATCCACAGCGAGCCACCGATTGCCCAGCGCCTTCCTGAGAACGGAGAGGGTTCGGCGCAATGCCCCGCGTCCCCGGTTGCTGTCGAGGTCGCTCCACAGCAGGGCTGTCAGCGTGTCCCGGGAAGCGGAGGTGCCGCTCACGGCGAGATAGGTGAGTAGCGCCAGCGCTTTTCTGGTGTCTACCTCGATGGGTCGGCCGCCGACACGTATGTCGACATCACCGAGAACCCTGATCGCCAATCCATCGGTCGTCACCCCGCGTTTCACGATACAGTCGTCGGCTCGAGCCGTAACGGTGTCGGAACGCCCTTTTGGATAGAAAGTCTCCGATGGAGAGGCCGATTGCCCGCGACGTGAAGGGGGATGCGGTTCGACCTTGGCTGAGGCATCTCGGCTCCTATGCCTGGGCTCTGGCTGGCCTGGCCGTCGTCCTCCTCGTCGCCACGGCGGCGCTCGCCGTCGTCAACCGTCAGGTGGTCGTCCCAGACGAGGAGCCGTGGGACGCGCGTCTCGTGTGGGCGGTTCTGTCGATCCCCGCGCCTGTCATCGGGGCGCTGATCTCGTCGCGTCGGCGCGACAACCCTTACGGCTGGGTGTGGCTCGTGATGGGGCTGGGGCTGGCGCTGCAGCTCTACATGTCCGAGTACGTCTTCTTGTCGCTCCACCGTCCCGGGGTGCCGCTCGTGGGAGTGGCCGGGATCCTCTCCGGGGTCGGATGGGCCACGGCCTACTTCTCGCTGCCGTTGGTACTCCTGCTCTATCCGACCGGTCACCCGCCCTCCGGTCGATGGAACGTACTGCTGCGGGGGATCTTGCTCACGGCGGCGACGACCATCGGATTCGGCGTGTTCTCGCCGACTGAAGGCGTCTCCCCGGTGAGAAACCCGATCCAGGCGACCGGCGTTTTGGGTGGAGCGGTCGAGACGGTGGTCGCCGTCGGCACCGTCCTCGTCCTCGGGTCGACGGTGCCGGCCGCCGTGTCTCTCGTCGCCCGTTACCGGTCGGCCGGGCCCACCGAGAGGGCCCAGCTGAAGTGGTTCCTCTTCGCGGCCGTGGTTTTCGTCGTCAGCCTCATCGTGGACTTCTTCTGGGAGTTGGAGGGCGTCGGCGAAGCGCTCAAAGAAGGGCTCGTCATGGCGTTCCTGCCGGTGGCGGTAGCGGTGGCGATCCTGAGGCACAGGTTGTACGACATCGACCGCATCGTCTCGCGCACGGTGTCCTACGCCGTCGTGACAGCCCTTCTCGTCGGTGTCTACGTGATGGGTGTCTTCCTTCTCCAGAGGGTCGTTCCCGCTTCGAGCGACCTGGCGGTGGCTGCCTCCACACTGGCGGCGGCCGCCGCCTTCAACCCGATTCGCCGCCGTGTCCAGTCGGCGGTGGACCGTCGCTTCAATCGGGCCCGCTACGACGCCGTACGCACCGTGGAGCAGTTCTCCGAGCGCGTGCGCATCGCCGCCGACGCCACCGATCTCACCACTGAGCTCCAGCGCGTCGCGGCGTCGGTGATGGAGCCTGCTCATCTCTCGGTGTGGCTGGGTGGGCACCGATGAATCGATGGCTGCCCTGGGTGATGGCGCTGGTGTACGTGGGCGCGGCTGCCGTCTCGACTTGGGCCGATCTCGCCGTCGGCACCTTCAGCCTGGCCGAGACACTCACGCTGGGCATCGCCTTCACCGCATTCCTGGGTGTCGGCGTGGCCATCGCCGTCCGGGCGGGGCACGTGATCGGTTGGCTCTTCATCGGCATCGCTCTGTACGCCATGGCCCAGAACGCCATGGCGTCGGTCGGTGAGTACCTGATCCGCTCGGGAGGGAGCCACATCGTCTACGCACTCTCCAATGTGGTCTTCCATTGGCCGACCCTGCTCGCGGTGATGGTGGTCGTGGTTCCGCTCTTGTTCCCGACCGGCCGGCTCCCGTCCCCCCGCTGGCGATGGCTGGCATGGACCTTCGGAGTAGCCCTGGCCGTCTCCACCCTCCTCAACTTGTTCCAGCGTGACGTGTGCTTCTCCTACACCGAGGGCGGAGACTGCGTCGAGACTGTGGCCAACCCGATCGGCCTCCAGGCTGTCGAGAACTTCGAGGAGAGCACCTTTGGAGGTGTGCTGCTCGCCGTGCTCGCCGTGTGTGTGATCGGAGCGGGAGCTTCCGTGGTGTCGCGTTTCCGGGCGGCCAGTGGAGTCGAGCGGGCCCAACTCAAGTGGATAGCCCTGTCTGTTGGCCTGTTCCTCGCCTATCTGCTCATCGTCGACATCGTCCTCGGCACCGCCTTTGGGCTCGATGAGCAGATTGCGCGTTTCACACCGGACTGGCTGGACCCGTTCGGCCTCTTCCTGGCATTCGTCCCGATGTCGGTGGGTTTTGCCATCCTCCGCTACCGGCTCTACGACATCGATCGCATCGTTTCCCGCACGGTCAGCTACGGAGTCCTCACCGTGATCCTCGTGGCGACCTATGCCGGTCTCGTCGTCGCCACCCGTCAGCTCCTGCCGGATCAGTCGGATCTGTCGGTAGCGGCTTCGACCTTGGCGGTGGCAGCTCTCTTCAACCCGTTGCGCCGCAAGGTGCAGCAGCAGGTCGATCGCCGCTTCAATCGCTCCCGCTTCGACCGGGCGCGAGTCGTCGCCGACTTCACCGGGGAAGTGAGGTCGCAGCGCGACCTCGGCCAGGTGCAGCTCGGACTCCTCCGCACGGCCGTAGCGACGATGCAACCCGCCTGCATCTCGCTCTGGACGAATCCTGGTGGCGAGCCGCGTGAGCCCGCCCACGCGGCGATGGACTGAAGCAGCCGACTACGCCCCGAGGAGGCTTCGGCTCTCGCTGAGTTCGCGTTGGGCTCGCTCCTCGCTTCCGGTCGCCGCCAGAGCCGTCGCTCGCAGCTCGTGGGCGGTGGCCAAGAGTTCGACGTCGGAGGGATGAGTCAGGGCTCGTGTTGCTGCATCCCAAGCCTCGACCCATCGCTGGAGCCGGATGAAGGCTTGGGCCTGACGGACCAGGATCACGGGCAGGAGGTGATCGGCACCGATCTCCACTGCTCGCCTTTCGGCTTCTTCGAGGCGCCCGAGGGCCGATGCGGGGTCGTCACGCGCCAGGTACACGTTCGCCAGGTTGGCGGACGCCACGGCGATCCCCTCCGGTGAACGCGCCCCGCGCCACGTCCGCAGGGCCTCACTGAAACGCGACTCGGCCTCATCTACTCGCCTCATCGCCAACTGCACTTCACCCAGGGCGTTGATGCTCGCCGCGGCCCGGACTACGTCGCCAGCCCGGGTGCGGGCGTCGACGGCGCGATCGAACAGCCACGCGGCTTCCTCTAGACGCCCGTTGGCGTGGGCGTCGGCGGCCAGGTCGTGCAGGACGGTGCCCTGAGCCGGCAGGTCCCCGAGGGCGGCATAGAGCGGCAAGGCAGCGTCGCGGTGGCGCAGCGCCTCCTTCCGTTCACCCCGGGCGGTATGCAACCGGTCGAGCAGGTGATGGACATGGGCGAGCGTCGGCTCGTCGCCGGCTGCTTCGGAGAACTCGAGGGCGATTCGGGCGTGGTGGACGGCTTCGTCCAGTTTGCCCTGGCTCTGACGGACCGATGCCTGGCCGGCGTGGAGGATTCCGAGTAGTCGGGAGCGATGCGGCTCCGGGAGCCGTTCGGCCTCGGTCATCGCCCGGGTATAGAGGCTCAGCGCCTGGGAGAAGCGACCCGCCTCGGCGTGTGTCTCGGCGCGCTGGGCCGCCAGGATGAGCCGGTCGTTTTCGGTGGGAGCGTTGGCGATGGCCACTGCCAGGTCTTCTAGTGCTCGCTCCGGGATCCCGACCCGGGCCCAGCACGCGGATGCTTCGGCCGCCACGCGCCAGAGGTCCTCATTCGGGGGCTGGCAGTGGCGCGCCGCCTCCAGAGCGAGGTCGTACAACTCGGCGGCCACGGCGTTGGCGCCTGTCGATCGGGCTCGATCGGCGGCGGCCGTCGCCTCGCGCCACGCCTCCTCCCATCGCTCCGCCTTCACCAGATGGATCGGGCGTTTGTCGATCGCGGTCCCAGCGAGCGCGTCCGCGACCCGGGAATGTATTCGTCGGCGCCAATCGAACGTCAGCCCCTCGTAGGCGACCTGCCGCAGGAGGGGATTCGTGAAGGTGATCTGCCTCTCCTCGATCAGGACGAACGCGGCCAGTCTCTGCCACAGACTCTGGTCGTCGACTTCGACGCCGAGGTCGGAGAGGGCGGCGTCTACGAGCTTGGCATCGAACCTCTCGCCCAGGACAGACAGGAATCGGAGGGCCTGGCGATCGGCTGGGGCCAGCGCGTCGATGCGAGCCGCCACGATCCCCTCGATCGTCTGCGGCATGTCGGTGTCGGCCGCCGAGATCAGCTCGCGAAGGAAAAGCGGGTTCCCTCCTGCTCTCTCAACCATTTCGGGTATGAGATGGCGGGGCACCGGCGTCGACTCCGCCAGGCGGAGAGCCAGCTCGGTCGCGTCGTCGGCCGACAGCGGGTCGAGGTGGAGCAGAGTGGCGTCGTAGCCCCGGCCGCGGTGGAGACCGGTGGTGTCCGCGGTCCGGGTGATGACAACCAGCCACGGCAGATCCTCGACCCGGGTCAGGAGTGCGGCGATGAGCTCAGCGGAGGCATCGTCCATCACGGAGGTGTCCTCGATGGCGATGACTGTGGGCCGGCGCGCGGCGGCTTGAACCAGATCGGCGGCCGCTTGGCGAGTGCGTTCCCTCCGGTACCGGACTGCGACTTCTTTGGCGTCGGCCGTGTCTTCCACCACGGCATCGACGGCGTCGGCGATGAGAGGAAGCCACAGGAGGACCCCTGGCAGGGACTCGCGAGCGATCGTCGTCAGCCGTCGGCCGGCTTCCTCGGGAGTGGCGTCTTCGTCGATGCCGAGCAGTAGGCGGAGGAAGCGGCGGGCCGTGCCGTAAGGCGACGTCCGCTCGAACGGATCGCACACCACGCGCAACCATGTCGTTTCCCCTCGACGCCGCCGGAGTTCGGCGACGAGACGGGACTTCCCGGTTCCTTCGTCTCCCACGATCTCGACGACTTGCCCGCGTCCGGACTCGGCGACGGCCAAGCAGGCCTCGAGCCGCGCCAGTTCGGCGGTGCGACCGACGAACGGTCCGTCGATCGGCACCTCCGACACCTGTGGCTGGCGAGCTTCGACTACGGCCGCTTCCACCGGTCGGCGCTTCCCTTTGACGAGGAAGGGCTCCAAGGGTCTGACCGCAAAGCGCTCCGCCGTCTGCTCGAGCACCGCACTCGTGGCAACGACGGAGCCCCACGCTGCTTTCGACGTCACCCGGGCGGCGAGGTTGGTCGTGTCACCCATCGCCACGAAGGCGCGCCGGAGCGGTGGACCCACGTCTCCGACGAAGACGTTGCCGGCGTTCACGCCTGCTCTGATTGGAAGTTCCGCCTCCTCGCTGACGAGGCACCTGACCGCCTCGAGCATCGCCGCCGCCTCCTCCCCACGCGCCTGAGGGACACCGGCGGCGAGCATCAGGCCGACTCCATCTCGCACCAAGTCACAGGACATGAGGAGCACGTCGTGGTGGGTGAGCGCCTCCATTGCGCGTGTCGTGAAGCCCTGGAGCCGATCGAACACCGCATCCGGCCCCTCATCGGCCAGCAGCCGATCGAGGCCTCCCACATGGACGAATCCGACCGATGCCCACCGATGCTCGTGGGAGAGTGTTCCGAGTAGCGGGCGAAGTGGTGGCGGGATGAAACGGGCCGGGTCGACCGCCACCGTCTCCGAAGTCGGCACCATCGGTCCGGGGGGCACGGCGCGGAGGATCCGGCCATCCCCGACCGATCCATCGAGACGAGCGTCGGAAAGGAGCCCAGCGGTGGAGGCGCTGATCACGACCTGGTCGGCCGAGGCCACCGACTCCATCTCGAGGGTGCGAGACGTCTCCGGGCCGGGAACGACCAGGTCCAGATGGTCGTCACCGACGGCGAAGAAATGGAAGATGCCGGAGTTGACGCCGATCGACATTCGCAACCTGACTACGAACGAATCGGTTTCGATCCGTCCCACACTCTTCAAGGCGCGCTGCATGGTCAAGGCCCGGGCGCAGGCGCGCTGGGCATGGTCAGGCCCGTCGTAGAAGAGGGCCAGGGCGTCGCCGGCGAACTTCAGAACGTCCCCGCCATCGTCGTCGGCGAGGAGGGCCTCCCAGACTCTCGAGATGATGCCGACCATCGTCTCCGCGCCTGCTTTGCCGCTCTTCGCCAGGCGCTCGGTGAGACGGGTGAATCCCGACACGTCGGCGAAGACCAGCGTTCCCTCCTTCGTCACATACCCGGGAAGGTCGCCGCGCCAGGCGCGCAGCGCCCGCGGGCTGTAGGGAGCCAGGTGCTCAGACATCGTCGGGGACATCGAACATCGTTCCTTCTCGGGCCGGTATCACCTCGACGGCTTCCTCCTTGGCCCATTCGGCCGCCATGGCGTCGAGGGTGTCGTCGGTCCGGGTCGGCTCGTGATGGAACATGAGCAAGCGCCGGACACGCGCCTCCTTGGCGAGTCCGATGGCGTAGCTGTCCGTGGAGTGCCCGAAATGCGAGCGCATGGGCCACTCCTCCTCCACGTACTGGGCGTCGTGGATGAGGAGGTCGGCCCGGTCGGCGAGCGTCAAGGCGGCCTCGTGATATGGCCCGAAGCCGGCCGGTCCGGCCCCCAACTCGATCGGGCCGTGATCGGAGAGATATACGGCGGCACCAGACCCGTTCTCGACCCGGTAGCCGAACGTGCGGCCTCCCTTGTGGGGGATCTCGCGCGCCGTGACGACGAATCCGTCGATCTCGCGGGTGCCCTCGGCGATATGAGTGAAGGTCCACTGCCCGTGGAGGTCTGCCGGGGTGATCGGGAAGTGTGGCGGGGCCATCATGTCGGCGAGGTTGTCCGCCGCGGCACCGGGCTGTTGGGGGACGTAGACGTCGACTCGAGCGTCGGGCCGGTCACCCGCCGAGAAGAAGGGCAGGCCCTGCAAGTGGTCCCAGTGGAGGTGGCTGAGCAGGATCGAGCCATGGAACGGCTGACCTCGCAGGAGGTCGGTGACCTGGCGAATCCCGGTGCCGGCGTCGATGATCAGCCGGGGCGGCCCGTCGGCGTCACCGATGGCGATCGATGCCGTGTGGCCGCCATAGCGGCAGAACTCGAGACCCGAGGCGGGGGTCGAACCCCGAACCCCGCATATGTACACCCGCATGGCCCCGCCTCAGGCTTCGGCAGGTGACGTCTGCTCCTCCCGCCGGCGGGTGCTGGCCAGCTCGGCCAAGGCCTCCCGGTCGACTTGGTCGGCCTGGGCCACGGCGATCCGGACGGGCGTGGCGGCGCGAAGTGTTGCCGTGCGCCGTCCGCCTTCGACGATCGCTCGCTCTCCGAGGATGGAACCGGGGCCCACCTCTGCGATGGGATCACCGCCCACCTCGACAGTCAGCATGCCGTCCAGGACGAGGTACAGCTCGGAGCCTTCGGCGCCTTCCTCGGTCAGCGTCTGACCCGGGTCGAGCCGTCGGAACTCGGGACGTTTGCCCTGCTGCATGATGGTCGCCGACATCTGCCGCTCGAGTTGGCTCTCGGCGTCGGAAACGAGCAGCTCGTGCTCTTTCTCCCCCCACGGAGAGTTCGACTCCTCCATCGAGTCGGCCCAGTTTTTGTAGTCGGCGATCCCCGACTTCTTCACCAGGTTGCCGTCGTCGTCGTAGAACCAGTGGCGGGGGAACGGGCTGGCTCCGACGATGCCGTACTCGGCCCGGCCGTCGGCGTGGAGGGTCAGTGAGAGCGTCGTCCACACCACCGGCGCCACGACCTGGACGAACGGTGGCCGGCTGATCTTGCGCGGCATGGGTGCGCCGGTTCGTCCCCCGTAGGTCTGCGCGAATCGGACCCATCCGTCGCCGTATTCGGGCGCCTTCTGAATCAGCGGGTACTCGACCGGGTTGAAAGCGAAGGACGTCACCTTGAGGTCGGCCACCGTCTTCGAGATCAACCCGCAGCCGTCGTAGCCGGAGTCGACGATCTGGTCGCCGTCGGTCTCGATCCAGGCCCGGAGCTGATTGGCGAAACGGAATCGCCCTTCGGCATGCATCTTCTCGAGGTCCTCGAGATGGTCCGGAGGTACCGGGTCGTAGTGGGCGATGCCCAACAGCACCGGGATCTTCATCAGGACCGTCGGGATGGCCTCCGATGGGATCCACGACACCGATGTGATGGATGAACGGAATGTCGACATGCGGTCTCCTCCCTGGTGTTCTCCCCCGAGTCTCCGGACCGGTCGTGACGGCAGCGTTATGACGTCGTCTTCGCCAACGCTAATCGGACGAGTCCCCGCAATCCTTGGGCGCCAGGTTTCGTAACGGTGCCGGAACTCGGTCGCGCGACAACGACCAGACCCGTGTCGAGAGGAATCACCGATGGCGTCCGACCCACTCGAGCTCACCCTGGCGGTCCCGGCTGCAGGTCGAGCGGCCAACTGGGCCCGGGCGGCTTCCCGGGCGTACGTCGCCACCGGCGTGGCAGGAACCGTGGTGTCGGTCCTTCGAGGCCGCCGGGCCGAAGCGCTGGGGATCAGGACGTCACTTCCGGTCCCGGTGGACGTGGCCATCGGACTGGGCGCAGCCTTGGCCGCCCCGTGGCCGATGCTCGTCGCTCTGTGGCGTGCCCAGACGGCTGTAGGCCACACGGGGAACGAGGGCCGCAAGGCGAAGGCGCGGCTCGTGGTGCTCAGTGCCCTGTTTCTGGCAGGGTCGGCGGCCGAGCCCATCAGTCACGATCTCCTGTCTCGTCGCTTGCGGGGTATCGAGGCGGTGCTGGCTGCCACGAACCTCACATTGCCGCTCGTCGTCCTCTGGGCGGCAGTTGCGGCGCTGATGGAACCTGCCAAAGTGCCCCCTTCGTAACGCTGCGGGAACGCCGGCACCAGTACAACTGGGGTGAAGCACAGGGAGGAGACCCGCCGATGGCGTTGTGGCGGCGGAAATCCAAGCAAGTGAACGACGTGGCTCCACCCGTCGACGTCGAGATCGTCGAGCCGGTGCCGATCGCTCCCGATGACCCGCTCCTCGACTATCTGCAGAAGCTGGCCCGTCCCATCGAGGTCGAAAAGATCGAGGTGGAATCTCCGGCGCTCGAGGAGATGAAGGCGGCCAACATCGAGCTCCTGGTGCCCCTCGTCACCCAGGGTGAACTGGTCGGGATCCTCAACCTCGGTCCCCGACTCTCCGAACGTGACTATTCGACCGACGATCGCAAGCTGCTCGACGCCCTGGCGTCACAGGCCGCTCCGGCGGTGCGGGTCGCCCAACTAGTCCGAGAACAGGAGCTCGAAGCGCAGCAGCGGGAGCGCATCGCCCAGGAGCTGCGGGTCGCCCGCCTGATCCAGCAGACGTTGCTTCCCAAGGAACTTCCGCAGATCCGCGGGTGGACGGTGGACGCGTTCTACCGCCCGGCGCGGGAGGTCGGCGGCGACTTCTACGACTTCATCGACTTGGGCGAGGGGCGGATCGGCGTCGTCGAGGGCGACGTCACCGACAAGGGAGTCCCCGCGGCTCTGGTCATGGCGACGTGCCGGACCATGCTGCGCGCTGCGGCGCGGAGATTCGACGATCCCGGGCGGGTGCTGGAAGAGGTCAACGACTCGCTCCACGTCGACATCCCGCCCAACATGTTCGTGACCTGCTTCTACGCGGTCATCGACACCCACACCGGGTTGATTCGCTATGCCAACGCCGGCCACAACCTCCCCTACGTCCGCACCGAGACGGGGGTCGAGGAACTCCGCGCCACGGGCATGCCGCTCGGTCTGATGCCTGGCATGACCTACGAGGTCAAGGAAGCCAAGGTGGCCCACGGCGACACGATCCTGATCCACTCCGACGGCGTGGCCGAGGCGCACGGGCCCAACGGCGAGATGTTCGGGTTCGCCGGACTGATGGGACTGATGGGCGCCCACGGCCATGCACCCGACCTGGTGGAGCGCATCCTGGACGAACTGGAGGACTTCACCGGACCTGGCTACGAGCAGGAGGACGACGTCACCCTCGTTGTCCTGCGCCGCACCTCGACCGCTCAGGAGGCAGCCGCCGCCTTCATGACAGATCGGATCATCACCGAGTTCGAGATCGAAAGCCAGGAAGGCAACGAGCGGCAGGCGATCGATCTGGTCGAGGAAGCGGTGGCTTCCATCGGTCTGCCGGAAGAGCGGATCGAGCGGCTGAAGACCGCCGTCGGCGAGGCGACGATGAACGCCATCGAGCACGGCAACAAGAACGATCCGGCGCTTCCCGTCACCGTTTCCGTGGCTCTCGACCCGAGCGCTTTGCGGATCCGGATAAGCGACCGCGGCTCGGGGCGACCTGAAGGAGCGGGCGTCGCCACCCCGGACATCGAAGCCAAGCTCGCAGGCGATCAGTCACCCAGGGGATGGGGGCTGTTCCTGATCGAGAGCATGGTCGACGAGGTGAGCGAGAACACCGTCGACGGCCTCCACACCGTGGAGCTCGTCATGTACCTGGAAGGAGGCCGGGAGTGACCGAAAACCGATTCGACGTCACTACCCGAGTCGAGGATGGGCGACTGCTGGTGACGATGACGGGTGACGTCAACGCCGGCGCCGCTTCCAAGATGGAAGAAGTGCAGAACGCGGTCGCCGACACCGGCCTACGGGGCGTGGTGCTCGATTTCGGGAAGGTCGACTACATCAATTCGACCGGGATCGCCCTGATCGTTTCCCTCCTGGCCCGGGCCAGGGCGGCGAACGTCGAGGTCGTGGCATTCGGTCTGACCGACCACTACCGCCAGATCTTCCAGATCACTCGATTGTCCGACTTCGTCGGCATCTACCCGGACAAGGCCTCGGCGCTACGGGCAGCCCCGGTGTGAAGGAGACACGCATGTCGGAGACACAGGCAGCGATGCAGGTTCGAAAGGTGGCCGACTCGGTCAGCGTGATCGACATCACCGGCGAGTTGACCGGTGCATCCGAAGAGGCACTTGCAGAGGCATACGCACGAACCGGTGCCGAGGGCGGCAAGGTCGTGATCCTCAACTTCACGGGCCTCGACTACATGAACAGCTCCGGGATCGGTTTGCTCGTCACCATGCTGATCCGAGCACAGAGACACGGTCAGAAACTCATGGCGTACGGGCTCAGCGACCACTATCGCCAGATCTTCGGGCTCACCCGCCTCGACGAGGCGATCGCTCTCTACGACGACGAAGCCGCCGCGCTGGCGGGCGTTTGATCCGGGACCCAGCATCGGTCCCCGGAGCTGAGGGCAGTCCCCTCAGGGACGTGCCAGGGGGATCACCGATGGTGCCCGTGGCCGGCGGATCCCATGATGGCGACATGACACACAACAACCACTCCCGCATCGTGCGGCCCCGCTCGGGAAGGATGATCGCCGGCGTGGCCGCCGCCCTCGCCCGCCAGTTCGGGGTCGATGTCACCCTGGTACGGCTCGCCTTCGTCGTGTCGCTGTTCTTCGGTGGCCTGGGGGTCCTCATCTACCTGGCCGCCTGGCTGCTCATCCCAGAAGAGGGCCAGGAGCATTCGGCCGCCGAGCGGATGGTCGGCAGCTGACTCAGAAGCCGACCATCCAGCCGACGAGCCCGTAGGACACCAGCCCGGCGGCGAGAATCAGGAACATCGACCGTGTCCTGACCGCCGCCAGGGCGCCTGCCACCGCCGCCAGCACCGGCCAGTCGTCGATGCCGGCGGCCGAATCCGTGAGTGCCACTGCCGCCAATGCCGCGAACAGCGGAGCGGGGAGCCGTTCGATGATCACACCCAGCCGGCCCTCCGGCGCCGGCAGCACGGCCGTGGTCGCCACCCGCGAGGAGTACGTGATCAGGGCTGCCAGCACGAGAAGCAGCCAGATGCTCACTCGGGTCTCCCCGGCAAGCAGACCGCGGCGGCCACCGCCATACACCCGAGGGCGCCGGCTCCCGGCCATGCCGTCAGAAGCGCGAGGGACACGGCCCCGGCAACGACGGCGCGGACGGTGTCCGAACGACGGCGGGCCGTCAAGGCGGCGAGCGCCACGAACAGAACGGGGAACACCACCTCGGCCAGGGACTCCAGGTTTCCGAGGTCCGCCCCCATCACTCCGAGCACGGTCCCGGCGACCCAGGCCAGATAGGAGAAGGCGCCGGCGACGAGCAGTGTTCGGCCCGCGGAGCCTCCGCTGGCGATGGCCAGGCCCGCCGTCTCGTCGATCAGGAACCAGGCCCGTCCCATCCGGGCGGCGAGGCCGCCCTGCAGACGTGGACGGAGCAGGGCTCCGAGCGGGAGGTGACGCAGGGCCAGGATCGCGACCACGGTCAGCACCGCCAGCCCGCTCGCGCCTGAGGCGAGCAACCCGACCAAGGAGAACTGGGCGGCGCCGGAGAAGACGATCAGAGAGCTGACGATGGCCGGTACCGGGCCGATCACGCCACTCGCCGCAGCTCCGTAGATCACGCCGAAGACACCGATGGCGAGCACCACCGGAACCAGCGAGGCGGTTTCCAAACCCGAGCGGTCAGTCATGACGGCCGATCGACAGGGAGCATCCGCGAAGTTACCGACGTCCCGGACCCGACTCGACCGACTTTCCGTCCTTCGGATTCTCCCCGCCGGCGAATACCGTCGTGCCGATGACCACCTCTCTACTCCAAGTTTCGACCCTCGTCGTCGAGCAGCGGCGGAAGCTCTTCGAACTGCGCAACCAGTACAAGGTCTTCGACGGCGCCGGTACCCAGATCGGTGTCATCGAACAAGATCAGCAGTCGTTCCTGACTCTCCTGGCCCGCATCGGCACCGATCTCGACGTGGTCCTCCCGGTGACGCTGAAGGTGCTCGATGCCACGGGTGCTGCAGTGTTGTCGATCCGCAAGCCATGGTTCACGACCCGCCTATCGGTTGCCCGAGCGGACGGCAGCCCGGTGGGATCCATCTACAAGCGGATTCGCATGGGCAAGGCTCGATTCACGCTCCTCGACTTCTCCGGCAGCCAGATCGGCGAGGTGCGAGCCGAGAACTGGCGCGCCAAGGACTTCGCCGTCTTCGACGCCTCGGCGAACGAGGTCGCGCGCGTCGCCAAGAAATGGCGAGGTATCGCCACCGAGGTGTTCACCGACGCCGACACGTATGTCGTCCACCTCACCCCTGCGGCGGTCGAGCCGCTTCGCACGCTGGCGATCGCCGCCGCGCTCGCAGTCGACCTTGTGATGAAACAGAAGGACTACTGAGCGCGCGCGGACATCCTCGGTTAGCTTCTGGCAGATGTTGTCCTGGAGCCATTTCGTCGCCGAGGCACCCCACGTCGCCGAGGTCTTCGAGCGCCGTCACCGCGCCACCAAGAACCTGTGCCTTCTCGCCACGTTGCGATCCGACGGATTTCCGCGTATCAGCCCGATGGAGCCGCGCATATTCGACGGCCACCTCGTGATGGTCGGCATGCCCGGCACGACCAAGTTCCAGGACCTCGCCAGAGACCCACGTTTCTGCCTCCACACGGCGACCGAGGACCCTTACGTGGGCGACGGCGACGCCAAGCTGTGGGGTTCGGCGGTGGACCTCGAGGAGAAGGACTTCCATCAGAGGTTCGTCGAGGACCTGTTCGCCGAGTCGGGGTTCGATCTGAGGGGCCGGGAGTTCGACCCGTTCTACGTCGCCGACCTCGAGGGCGCCTCGTCGATAGAGCTAGAAGGCAACCAGCTGAAGATCACCGTTTGGAAGCCAGGTCAGGGCGAGCGGGTGGTCTACAAGTCCTGACGCCCACAGTCGAAAGAGGGGAGATCGAATGACTGAAGCAGCCGCGTCGACCGTCGAAGACCTCGCTGTCGCTTGGGGCGAGTTCGCGGCTCAGGAGCCCGAGCTCGCCGCGTTCGGGGAACGCCTGCTCGGGGTGCGGCCCGCCTATCTCGCCACCATCACACCCTCGGGACGCCCGCGCGTGCACCCCGTGACCCCGGTCTTCACTGAATCGGGGCTGTACCTGTTCATGGAACCGACGTCCCCAAAAGGGCGGGACATCGACCAGCGCGGCTGGTACTCGCTCCACAATGGCGTGCCCGACAACGCCGGTACCGGAGGCGAGTTCTTCATGAGCGGGCGCGGCCGAGCGGTGGACTCACCGGACGTGCGGGAGTCGGTGGCAGAGGCAGCGACGTACGAACCCGCCTCCCACTACGTGCTCTACGAACTGCTCGTCTCGGAGGCTCGCGCCCGTGGATACGGAGACACGCCGCTGCCTGAACGCCGCCGCTGGAAGGCCTGATCGGGCCTTGCCAACAAATCTCTATCTATATAGAGTTATGATGATGAAACGCGACCGGCGGCCCTCACCCCAGACTGCGGCAGTTCTCATGGCGCTAGCAGAGGATCCGTCCGCCTGGACATACGGGTATGAGCTTTGTCGCCGGCTGGACCTGAAGGCGGGAACGGTGTATCCGATTCTCATCCGCCTCGCCGAACGCGGCCAGGTGGAGACGACCTGGGAGACCGAGCCGGAGCCGGGCCGGCCACCGCGGCATCTCTACCGGCTGTCGGCCAAAGGGGCAGAGGTGGTCCGCAGCCTCCGCGCCGGTGAAGCTGCCCGTGAGGCAGCATCCTCGCTCCGAACCGCGGCGGCCAGCGAATGAAGAAGAGACGCGCCGTCCGATGGTTCGGCGGAGTTCTATCGGCCTTGCTCGTTCTGGCTGCGCTCCTGAGCGCGGCCACCCCTGAGGGGTTCGATCTCGGGCAGACGTTCCTCGTCGCCCTGTTCTTCGGCCTGCCGCTTGCCGGAGCCTTAGCGGTCCTGGCGTATCGGTTGCCCGGCGCCGTTGTTGCGGGCGACCCGGCGACCCGCTTGGTTGCTCTGGTCACGGCGGACCTCCCCCCTGCACGACGCGAATGGGGCGCAGCGATGCGGGCCGAACTGACGATCATCGACGATGCGCCCGACCGACGTCGATTCGCCCTCGGCTGCGCGGTCACCGCAGTGCGAATGAGCGTCACTGGGAGATCGTGGGCGGTGGCGACTGCTGCCGGCGCCTCGGTGGCTGTCCTCACCTTGGTGGCGTCTCGCGTCAGCCTTTCCGGCGAGAGGGGCGGGATCATGCTGGCGACCGTGTACCTCTCGGCTCTCATCCTCTTCGCAGCAGGTGCCGTGAATTCCCGGCCTGACCGGTCCTTCAGATCAGGTTTGATCGGGGGCCTGTTGGCAGCCGGCGCCGCCCTCGTCGGCATGTTGATGGTGGCGACCGTCGAGGCCGTTCATTGGGAGTTGGTCGCCGGGGCATTCGTCATGGACGGTGACATCCCGAAGGGTGATCTCGGAAGGGTCGAGGCGGCGCTCGACCCGCTGTCTCCCCATTTCCTGTTGCTCCACTTATTGGTGTGGGTGCCGATGCCCGTGTTCGGCGCTCTGGTTGGCACTGGCAGGAGCGTCGAGAATCCTCGTCTCGTTGCGCTCCGGTTGTAGCCGTCAGTTCCCCTTTTCGATTTCCCTGAGCACTCGCGGCAAGAACCGGTAGGGAAGCGCCGGCTGGGCGACGTCGAACGTCCCGGCGACCGCCACCGACAAGCCCGGGCAGTGGAACAACCATGTCGCCGTCGACCCGCTGTGCCCGAAGACGGCGGGCACCCGGTAGGCGGGCGACATCCACCGCGGCGGGGCGTAACGCATGACGCCGAGGCCGTACTCGACGGGAAAGAAGACACGGTTGAATCGCGCCGTCATTCGAGCCCAGGTCGAAGGGTCAGAGAAGATCACGCCGGATACGAGGGCGGCGATGAAACGAAGTTGGTCGGCGAGTGTGGAGACGATCCCCCCGTCGGCTTTCTGTGTGGAGAGCGCCCCTGCGATCTCTAGGACCACATCCTTCGACCACACCATGGCGTCGGGCTCGGGAGACGCCCCCGACCTCGGCGGATGGGGATACGAGGAGGTGCTGACCAGGTCCAACGACCTGAACACGAGCTCGTCGAAGAGGTCGGCAAGTGGGCGACTCGCGATCGTCTCGAGGACAGCGCCTAGGAGCTGGAAATTGGTGTCGGAGTAGCGCGCTTTCCTTCGGCGGCGGTTCACCGGCTGCGGATCGAAATGAGGAGGGAGGACGTCGCGTACCAGGCGGACGACCTCCTCCAAAGGGACCGGGACGTCCTCTCCGTCCAGGAGACGCTGCTCCGTTGAGCGGCCGCCTCCGGAAGCTTCGGAGTAGTAGTCGGCGAGGCCCGACGTGTGACTCAGGAGGTTCTCGACGGTGATACTGCCCGTGCGATCCACGCCATCGCGTACGTGGAGTCGGTCGGTGATGTGCGCCGGAAGGATGTCCACGATCCGGTCCCCGAGGCGGAGCCGACCCTCTTCGATCAGGCGCATGGTCACCGTCGCCGTGAAGAGCTTCGTGATGCTGGCGATCGGGTAGCGCGCCTCCGGCGTCGCCGCCGTCCCGTCGGTGTCGAGGATCCCGTGGGCTCCCATTCACGTCTCGGCGCGGTCGAGGAACAAGACGCCGAGGAGCCCATGTCGGACGTGGCGGGTTCGCTCGACTGTTCGCCGAAGGAGGGAATCGAGCCTTTCGTGGAGGGGGTCCACTGGTCCGACCTTCAGGCGAGGACTCGCCGCATGAGGACGCGCGGGAATCCGTCCAGCACCGAGTCCGTGTCGGCCACCTTCGTGAAGCCGGCCTGCTCGAACAGGGCCCGGGTGCCGACGTACGCCATCGTCAGATCCACCTTCTCGCCACGGTTGTCGACCGGATAGCCCTCGATGACCGGGGCGCCCTGTTCCCGGGCGAACTCGACGGCCCCCCGCAGCAGGTGATGGGAGATGCCCCTCCCGCGATAGCCGGGACGAACCCTGATGCACCAGACACACCAGACATCCTGGTCGTCGATGTGGGGGATCTTGCGGTTGCGGGCGAATGATGTGTCGGCACGGGGTGCCACGGCCGCCCACCCGACGACCTCACCGTCCTCGTAGGCGAGGACTCCGATCGGGCCTTGTTCGATCAGGGCGCGGACCTTCTCTCCACGCGCCGGCCCCACCAGCTCCCGGTTCTCCTTCGACGTCAACCGGTAGCTGAGGCACCAACAGACGTTGGCGTTGGGATCCTTCTTCGGTCCCAGCATGGTCGCCACGTCTTCGAAGTCGGTCGCCGGACGAACCTCGATGGTCATGAGCCCATGGATACCACGGGGGCCGGGACTTGGAGAGATCGCCGGCTCAATCCACTTCTCTGGTGGGGCGGGAGAGCCGGGCGGCTTCCGTCGCCCGATCGAGGAACTCCCCGATGGCTTCGAGCTCGGAAGGGGAGAAGTCGGCACAGATCTCGGCGAGTGATCTCGCCATCGGCCCATAGAGACGGCGTAGCTCGCCACCTCTCTTTCGCAATGCGCGGACCACTACACGGCGACGATCGGATGGGTCGGCCAGGCGTTCCACCCATCCGCCCTCTTCGAGGCGGTCGAGGACACCGGTGAGCGTCGCAGGGTGGATCGACAGTCTGCGCACCAGATCTCGCGGCGAGAGCGGGCCCTCTCGATCCACCACGTCCAAGACCTCGAGATCGACGGGACGCAGCGAGACGAGTCCGCTCACCGCTTGGTTCAGGCCCTCCATCGCCGCCACCAGGTCGCGCAGGCTCTCCTGGATTCGCCGGATCGAATTGCGGTCCATGTTTATTCGAGTTTCAAATTATTCGGAATCCGTATAATCAGAAGAACGTACGAAGACACTACCTCACGGAGGTCCGAGATGGAGTATCTGTCCCGCCTGGGGCGGCGCTCGCTGATCGCCCTGTTGCGGTTGGGGGCGCCATTCGGAGCGATGGCCGTTCTCACAGTGCGCGGGCGCAGGACCGGGATGCCCAGGTCCACACCCATTGCTGTCGCTCCGCATCGTGGCGGTTGGAGGCTGCTCGCTGTGTATGGCGAAGCTGATTGGGTCCGCAACCTCCGTGCGGCAGGAAAAGCGATCCTGAACTTCCGTGGCATCGATGTTCCCGTTGTCGCCACGGAGATCGAGCCTGATGAAGCCGCTCCGATCATCCGTTCGAGCCTGGTGTCCGCCGGCGCCTCGACTCGGAGGATCATCGGTCGTCATTTCGGAGCCCGTGTGGACGATCCGCTGGCGGCTTGGCGCGAGGAGGCGGCCAGGCATCCGCTGTTCTACCTGGCGCCGTTGGAACTCCCCGAGAGACGCGGAGCCGGGCTCCTGAGAGGCCTCGCGACTGTGCTGTTGGTCGGTTTGGCAGGCCAGGTCGCATTGGCAGGTCTCGGCGCGTTCGGTCAGTTGCCCTGGAGTGTCCACGGGACCTTCGGCGTGGTGATAGAAGCGTTGGCGCTCGTCACCGCGGTGGCGGCTCTCGTCTCCAGGCGGGTTGGCGTGCGTTGGTCACTGTTGGGCATCTTCGCCCTCATCACGCTCCAGCATGGAACCGCCACCCTGGGCGGATGGGCTGGCGGGTTGCACGCTCTGAGTGCGCTACTGCAGCTGAGCCTTGCCGCCATGGTCGTACGCCGGCTCGGGGCGGATGTGCCCATCCCCGCCGCGCCTCATCTACGAGTCGGCGAGGCGGAGGCTCTTTCCGTCGCGTCCTAGCACACCTCAGGAGCGCTGGCGCAAGGCGGAGTCCAGGCGACGGATCAATTCTCCCACGCGTCCGCCACCGTGGGGGGCGGCGGGATAGCGAGAGAGCACCGAGATCAGGTCCGCCGAAGCCCGACGGGCAGCGCGATCGATGTGACCATCGCCCACGCCGGTGTCGCCTCCTGCGTCCAGTTCGAGGGCATGGGCGGCGTGTGCCGCCGAGCCGAGTATGTGCTTCACCTGGGTGGCCTTGGCGAGCGGGTGGAGGTAGGCCGCAGAAGCGGCGAGCACGGCGGCCCAGGCTGCATGCGTGGCGGGCCCGGTCTGGGCTTCTCCGGCCGCCTGGAGTGCCGCCAGCGAGGTGACTCTGAGGGCCTTGTTCCGTTTGCCGCCTCGGCCGAATGCCCAGGCGTTCTCGACCGCCTCCCGGGGCCGATGGTCGTCGGTATGCACCTTCTCGAAGAGGTCCAGGACCTCTTCGGCGGCTTCCGCCGCGTACCGCGCCACGGCCCGGAGGTCCTCCATCGTCAACTCGATCTCGAACTGGCCCACCGGGGCATTTTCGCCCGCGGGCGGATTCGTGTGCCGTTACGGTGCGCCTCCGGCGATCGAAGAGAGGGGGCGCAGTGCTGAATCGAGTGGCGGACCGGGTCCTGGTCCACGAAAGCGAATGCATCCAGAGCAATGCGGTGATCGTCGAGGGAGATGTCGGTGTCCTCCTCGTCGACCCCGGGATCACCGAAGGAGAGATGGCACAGATCGCCCGCGACCTGGACGGGATGGGTCTGCCCGTGGTCGCCGGCTTCTCGACCCATCCCGATTGGGACCACGCCCTGTGGCATCCGGACCTCGGCGACGTTCCCCGCTACGGCACGGCCTCCTGCGCCGGGTTCCTCGCTGACCTGCTGGCCGACCCGGGGTGGCGCCAGGCCTTCGTCGATGGGTTGCCGCCGGAGTTCGCCGACGAAATTCCGCCGGATCTGTTCGGCCTGGTCGCCCCGCTGCCCGAGGGCGCGCGGGTCGTTCTCTGGGATGGCCCGCCGGCCCGGATCCTCGAGCACCGGGGCCACTCCGTGGGACATGCGGCGCTGCTGTTCACCGACCTCGGCGTCCTCGTGGCCGGCGACATGGTCTCCGACGTCCTGCCACCCATGCCCGATCCCGGCGCCTCGAGCCCTTTGGACGACTACCTGGCTGCACTCGATCTCTTCGAGCAGATCGCGGGTACGGTCGAGGTGTTCGTTCCAGGGCACGGATCCGTCGGCGATGGTGACGCTTTCCGCCGCAGGATCGAGATGGACCGGGCGTACGTCCATGCCCTACGCGAAGGGTCCGAGGTCGACGACCCGCGGATCGATGCACCGGGGCCCGGGTGGGAATGGGTCAGCGAGTTCTACCCATGGCAGGCGGAGAGCTTCGGCCCCAGGTAGGAACCGGTCGGCCAGATCCGCCAAAATGGACGGGAGAGAACGCCCTGGAGGGAGATGACCGGGATGGAGTCCTGGCGCCAGCAACTACTCGAACTCATCCGCCCGTTCGAGTACCTGCTGCTCGTCGTATCAGTGGCTGTGTTGGCGGGTGTGGTGTTCGCTCGCCGCAGATTCCCTGGTCGTCAGCCCGTTGGCCGCGTCTTGCTGCTCATCGCGGTGTCGCTGGTCCTTGGCGGTCTCGCGGTGCCCTCGGCTCGGGAATGTGGGTGGGGGCGCTGGCGATGCTGCTCCTTCTGGCGGCTCTGGGGGTCATGGCTAGGCCCCGCCTCGACGGCGAATCGGCCGACGCCTAGGGCGGCGGTCCGTCGGTGTGGTGGGGCGTATCCAGATGCTGACGCCCGCCGGCTGCATCGTCCTGTACACGAGTGCGCACAGTCCCTTCGCCAGCGTGCTGAGGTCGACGTGTTGGCGCAACCGCCTCCCGAAGGCGTCGATCGTGGCGGCGAGGTCGTATCGGGTGCGGTTGAACCGTCGATCGAACCACTCCTGGACCCGGCGCCGGGCGGGGTTGCAGACGGCGGCCGCAGCCAGAGCGGCGGTGGCCACGGTGAACTCGTCGTCGGCGGCGACGATGCTCCCCAAGGCGAGTGTCACCGAGGCGTAGACGAAGCCGAGAATCACGACCACGACGGCGTAGGTGATGGAGCGACGGGCCAGCCGGCCGATGTCGTAGAGGCGATAGCGGAGGATCGCCACAACAAACGAGATGGGAACGGCGAGGAAGCCGAGGAAAGCCCAGCCGTAGTGGTCCACTCGCTCCCAAGCCCACCGCGATGGCCGACCCGATCAACGTGGCGACGAAGACCGAGAAAGCCGCCACCGGCCAGGCGTACTGTGCTCGTTCGATCCCAGCGCGACGAAGGCCGTCCGAATCGGTGCCCGTCGGCCTCGATCACGAGGAGGGTGCCGAGGCCGATCATCAGGGAGGCCGAGGCGGCGTTGGGCAACATCGCCCCCAGCCATTCGCCCACGATCCCCTGGTCGCCTGCTTCGGCCCACTGAGGGCGACACCCACCACGAGCAGGCCGACAGCGACCACCACGACCGCTATCCGCCGGCGTGTGATGCTGCCTTCCGTCGGCATGCAGCGAGTGTCTGCGGCTTCGAGTTACGACGTCGCTACGGCCTGTGGTGACGTCGAGAGAGGTGGGCCCCCAGGGACTCGAACCCTGAACCGACGGGTTAAAAGCCCGCTGCTCTGCCAGTTGAGCTAGAGGCCCGGGGGTACAAGAAAACCCTCGAGAAAACACGCGCGAAAAGGACGCTTGTCGGGCGTCCACTAAGGATAGTGCCGGGTGGGCGCGGGAGCGCAGTCACCTGCTTCTGGCGGAGTGGGCGAAGTTTGGCGATCGGGGTGGACCGCCTATCGATGCCGGTCGTCTGCGCCAGCGCAGGAAGCGGCTACGAACACCGCAAAGAGCGCCATTGGCGCCAGCG